>CALWRE010000074.1 GCA_944383835.1 uncultured Lachnospiraceae bacterium
CTAAGGAAGGCAGGCACAGCCAAATAGTTGAGCCGGGTCCCTTTCTCATCCGGACAATAATTTACGGCACGTTCTCCGTCCATATTTAAATCCTCCGCCGTTTTTACCGCGTCAATATTGGCTCCCAGAAATAAAAATTCCCATCCATACCGTTTTCTCTGGCGGCCAATCATCTCCCTCACCCTGTCTTTATGGTAGCGGCGGCTGGCATTCTCCATTCCGTCTGTAATGATCACAAAGATCGTATGTTCCGGTACGTCCTCCGGCCGGGCGTATTTGTGAATGTTTCCCACATGATGAATCGCGCCGCCCAGAGCATCTAACAAGGCGGTACATCCGCCCACAGAATAATCTCTCTCCGTCATGGGACGGATATCCTGAATATTCATCCTGTCATGGAGCACCTCGCTTACGCTGTCAAACAGCACCGTGGAAACCAAAGCCTCCCCCTCTTCTTTCTTCTGCTTTTCGATCATGGAATTAAATCCGCCGATCGTGTCTGCCTCCAGCCCGTGCATAGAACCGCTGCGGTCCAGAATAAACACCATTTCCGTCAGATTTGTCTTTTTCAATTTCCGCTTCCTCCTTTAAATTCATAGAAATGCAGTTCCCTGCAAAATAAAAATGGCTGTCCGGTCGTTTAACCTTACAGCCACATTATAAGCAGGATTCCATTTCTATTGGTCGCCTGGCAGGCGACATTTTCTTTTCATCCTCTTCTTTTTTCTCTTCAGCTTCTTCTCGGGTTCTTCTCTTTTTCCCCTTTTTTCTTCTCGTTCTCTCTCCCCTCAGCTGCCCAGCAGGCTCTGGTCAAAGGCAAACAAAGCCTCGTTGATCTCGAAGATATTGTAATTGCCGCGCTCGATAAAATATTCCACAATGATATCAAAGCGGCTTGCGTGCGACAGAGCGTAGCCCGCCTTCATCAGCAGCTCCTTCGTCTCCGGCAGAGACAGCTCCAGAGCGACAGCGAAAGCCAGGGCCGTCGACTTGCGGGGCCGATACAGCCGGTCGCTGCGGATTTTGGAAAAAAGCTTGCGGTCTATGTTCGCCTTCTTATAACACGCGGAATCCTTCATCCCCTTCTCGTCAATCTTGCGAAGCAGCATCTCCGAAAAGCTCTCGTCCAGCTGGCTGAGAGCCTCCTCCAGACTCCTGGCCGAACCTGCGCTCGCCGGCTCGGCAGGAGAGCGCAGCTCCGGTCCAGGCCCTTCCGCGGCAGGAGGCAGCCCCGGCGCAGACCACCCTCCCGCAGTGGGAGCCGTCGACCGGGCCAAGAGGTTGCGGCTAAGACGCAGTCTCTCATCGTCGCTGTGCTCCTCCACATACCGGTCATCCACATACTCGGAAATATCTGCAAACAGCTTTGTCCCGATCTGATATGCCTTGCGGTCAAAAATTACCAGATAAACCGTTGCCGGCCCCTTCTGCTCCTCGTCGCGCAGCAGAAAATCGCCGATGGTATCCACCGCCACTTTCAGCGCCTGGTCCTTGGGATAGCCATAAATGCCGGAAGATATCAAAGGGAAGGCCACTGTCTCGCAGCAGTATTCCCTGGCCAATTCCAGGGAGGTCCGATAGCAGGAAATCAGCTGCTCCCTCTCTCCGTGTTTTCCTCCGCGCCAGCGGGGCCCTACGGCATGGATGACGTAGCGGCAGGGAAGGCGGCCGGCTCCGGTGATTTTCGCACTGCCCGTCTCGCAGCCGCCCAGGGCGCGGCATTCCTTTAGAAGCTCCGGCCCGGCCGCCCGGTGGATGCTGCCGTCGACGCCGCCTCCTCCCAGCAAGGAAGAATTAGCGGCGTTTACAATGGCGTCCACCCGCATTTTCGTTATGTCATTTCGGACGATGTGAAGCGGCATAGTCTTCCCTCCCTCTCCTTCCAATCCGGCATATGTCTCTCAATAAAAGCATAAAACTGCCGGCCATGGTTGGGATATAAAAAATGCGTCAGCTCATGGAGCACCACATATTCGGCGCATTCTACCGGCGCCTGCACCAGCATGGCATTCAGCGTAATCCTGGCCCTTCCCACGCTGCAGGTCCCATAGCGGCTCGTCATGGCCCGCACCGTCACATGGGGCAGGGGAACGCCATATGGCTCCACCGCCGGATACCACTTTTCCACCAGCGGCATCAGATATTGAAGGGCAGCCTTCCTCTCCTTCGCTGTCAGAGGAGCCGGCCTCTCCCTTGATTCCGGCGGCCGGGCCTTCATCCGTTCGGTATTGGCTGCAATCCAGCCCGCCCTCTGCTCCAGGAACTCCCGCAGCTTTGCTGGCTCTATTCCAATCGGAGCAGACAGGCGCAGCTCTCCTCCCGGCAGCACCCGCAGCCGGATGCTTCGCATCTGCTTATAGGTGACTTGTATTTCATAAGCCTCCCCGCCCAGCCGCAAGATCCATCTCTCGGTCTTTCCCTGCTTTGTTCTCATCGGACTCCGACCGTCCCGGCGGCAGCCTCGTCCTGTCCCGACTCCACGCCCAGCAGGCTCTCCATGACGGCGTCAAACGCCGGATGGCTCTTTTTTAAATTCATCGGCTTTCCCTCTCTCGTCAGGAAACAATGCTCCGTCTCCGCCAGGGCCCGCACCTGGCCGCTTGCCGCATCGGTAATGCGGTAGCTGATCTTGTACTTAATCCCGTTGTACTCAGCCAGCTTCATCTGCACCCGAATCACATCATCGAAATGCACCATGTGCTTGTACCGGCAGGAAATGCTGAGCACCGGGCTGAACACCCCTGCCTCCTCCATGGACTTATATCCCATGCCCACCTGCTCCAGGTAATCGATCCGGGCCTCCTCCAGCCAATGCACATAGTTGGCGTGGTGAATCATCCCCATCTGATCGGTCTCATAGTAGTGGGCCTTTCTCTCATAGCTTTTTATTTTCATCCTGTACCTCCGACGCCTTTCAAAATTCCTCCGAATCGCAGGCCAATTTCTCCGAATCCCAGGTCCGTTCTTCCCCGTCTCAAGCCGCCGGCGGAGCAAATACCAGCCACTCCAGCAGGGCATAGGCCAGAATCAGGCCGCCCAGCACAATCCGGTACCAGCCAAACATCTTAAAGTCATGCTGCTTGATATAGCCTAACAGGAAGCGGATCGCAAGCACCGCCACCACAAAGGCCGTGATCATTCCCACCGCCAGGATCCCGATATCCGAGCTGGTGAGCGAATTCCCATCCAGGAAAAACTTAATGAATTTAAGCCCGCTGGCGCCTGCCATAATCGGTATCGACAAAAAGAAAGAATATTCCGCCGCAGCCGTCCGGGATACGCCAAGGAGCATCGCCCCTAAGATCGTCACGCCCGAGCGCGAGGTGCCGGGCACCATGGCCAGGATCTGGAACAGGCCGATCAGCGCGGCTCCCATATAGGAGAGCTGGCCCACCGTGTTCACGGTAAAGACGCGCTTCTTGTTCTTATTCTCCAGCATGATAAAGAAAATGCCGTAGAGCACCAGCATGGCAGAAACCACATAGGAATTATATAAATGCTCATCCAGCCAATCGTCAAAAAGCAGTCCCATAATCACCGCCGGAATGCAGCCGACGGCCACCTTTCCCCAGGTAGCCCAGGTCTGCTGCTTCTGCCGGACCGACTTGCGCGGGGAGAATGGATTCAGCTTGTGGAAGTAGAGAACCACCACCGCCAGAATCGCCCCCAGCTGAATCACCACATCGAACATCTCCATAAAAGCGTCTGTTGCATGCAGCGGAAGAATTTCCTCCAGCAAAAGCAGATGCCCCGTGCTGCTGATTGGAAGGAATTCCGTTATGCCCTCCACAATCCCATATATCGCTGATTTTAACAGTTCAATCAGATCCATTGTTTCCTCCTAATATATAATCTTTCTCAATCATCCAGCTTCCGGCTCATCCGATATGACCCCATCCGATATGGCTCATTCGATATGGTCATCCGATATGGCCCCCGTCAGATATCCTCAATCTGCCAGTCAATCGGCTCCACCCCATGGGCCTTCAGGAAATCATTGGTCTTGCTGAAAGGGCGGCTGCCGAAAAAGCCCCGGTAAGCCGACAGGGGGCTGGGATGCGGGGCCTCCAAAATCAGATGCTTCGGATTGGTCAGCATGGATTTTTTCATCTGCGCAGGCCTGCCCCAGAGGATAAAGACAATCGGGCGGTCAATCTCGTTGAGCACGCGGATCGCCGCATCGGTAAACTCCTCCCAGCCGATTCCCCGGTGGGAATTGGCCTGGTGGGCCCGAACCGTCAGCACCGTGTTGAGAAGCATGACGCCCTGCCTGGCCCATTTCTCCAGACAGCCGTTATTGGGAATGCGGCATCCCAAATCATCGTGAAGCTCCTGATAGATATTGACCAGGGAAGGAGGGATCTCCACCCCCGGCTTTACAGAAAAGCACAGCCCATGGGCCTGGCCCACATTGTGGTAAGGGTCCTGGCCCAGAATCACCGCCTTTACCTGGGACAGGGGGGTAAACTCAAAGGCATTGAAAATATCGTCCGCCGCCGGAAAAATCTGGCGCGTCTCATACTCATGCTTCACCGTCTTATACAGTTTGGCATAATAAGGCTTTTTAAATTCGGCTGAGAGCGGGCCCAGCCAGTCGTTTGCAATAGCTCCCATAATCAAATCCTCACCGAAACGCCTCTGCCCTCCAGATAGCGCTTCAAATCCTTTATCTTCAGTTCCTTATAGTGAAACAGCGAGGCGGCCAGAGCAGCGTCCGCCCTCCCCTCTGTCAGCACATCGTAAAAATGCTCTTCCTTTCCCGCCCCGCCGGAGGCAATCACAGGAATCGACACATTCTCCGCCACCAGACGGGTCAGCTCCTTATCGTAGCCGGCCTTTGTCCCGTCGCAGTCCATGCTGGTCAGCAGTATCTCTCCCGCCCCCAGCCGTTCGGCCTCCATGGCCCACTCCACGGCGTCCAGCCCCACATCGATGCGGCCTCCGTTTTTATATACCGTATAGCCGCCCTCCGGCCGCCTTCTCGCATCGATGGCCACAACCACGCACTGGCTGCCGAACTTATCCGCCGCATCGCTGATCAGCCGCGGCGTGCGGATCGCAGACGAATTGATGGAAATCTTATCCGCCCCTTCCCGCAAAAGCAGGCGGAAGTCCTCCACCGAACGGATACCGCCGCCCACCGTAAAAGGGATGAACACTTGCTCCGCCACCCTGGCCACCATGTCCACCACCGTGCGCCGGTTGTCCGACGAAGCTGTGATATCCAAGAAAACCAGTTCATCCGCCCCTTCTTTATCATATGCCGCCGCAATCTCCACCGGATCTCCGGCATCCTTCAGGTCTATAAAATTAACTCCCTTCACCACCCGTCCGCCGGTCACATCCAGGCAGGGAATGATCCGTTTCGTATGCATAAAAATCCTCTTTTCATCATATCAGCCGCGTGGGAAAAATACTACAAAAGATTTTCTTAACATCCGTTTCCTCTTACAGGGACGCAAAATTCTGCAGAATCCGAAGCCCCACTTCACTGCTTTTTTCCGGGTGAAACTGGCAGGCAAACAGGTTTCCGGTCTCCACTGCAACTGCAAGATCCTGGCCATATTCGGTCACGGCCGCCACAATCGCCGAATTTTCCGGCCGCATGTAATAGGAATGGACAAAGTAGACGTAAGAGCCGTCCGGTATCCCCTGAAACAGACGGCTTTCCGGCCGAAGCCGCAGGGAATTCCACCCGATATGCGGTATCTTGAGGCCGCAAGATTCCGGAATCCGCACAATTTTCCCCTTTAATATACCCAGTCCTTCAACGCCGGGACTCTCCTCGCTCTCCTCAAAAAGAAGCTGCAGCCCCAGGCATATCCCCAAAAAAGGAGTACCCTTGCCGGCCGCCCTGCGGATTGGTTCTGCCAGCCCATATTCCCTGAGCCTTCCCATGGCATCGCCAAAAGCCCCGACCCCCGGCAGGATCACTTTATCCGCCCGGAGAATCGTCTCCGGATCCCGGGTCACCACCGGGGTCTCGCCGAGATAAGCCAGGGCCTTCTCCACACTTTTCAGATTGCCGGCGTCGTAATCGATGACCGCGATCATTGCATCACCTCATTTTCTGCATTCCGCTTTTCTTTGTAAATGCTGTTTCTCATTGTAGCACAAATCCATGGTGGAAGCAACGTCGCTTTGCCCTCTGCGGCCAAAACCCACGCAGCCAAAACCACTGCAGCCAAAACGGCAAAACGGCGGCCCCGGCCTAATGGCCGAAAACCGCCGCCTTCTCGTATGGCATACGATATCGTTGATTTTACAAGCTTATTGAATGGCAGAATGTATCCGCAGACCGCTCCTTATTCGGCGGTGATGCCCAGCTCCTCCACCGCAGTCTGCGCGGCGATGCGGCCGGCTGTGGAATAATATCCCAGGGAGAAGCCGCCCAGATAGTAGTCGCCAAACAGAGTCGAGGTGGCGCTCTCGCCTACCGCGTACAGGTTGGCAATGGGCTCGTCGTTCTCATCCAGCACATGGAATTGCCGGTCGGTGATGGCTCCGCCGATGGTTCCCCAGGACGCCGCCTGCAGGTAGGCCGCATAGAAGCCGCCCTCTTCCTCATAGGGGATCAGGTTGTCGGCAGACTTTCCATAGTCCTCGTCCACCCCATTGGCGCACATCTCCTGATAGCGATCGTAGGTGGCGCGCAGAACCTCCGGATCCATCTCCAGCTTCTGCGCCAACTCCTCAATGGTCTCTGCATACACCACGATATTCAGATTGTCATCGGCAGCGTACTCTTCCATCAGGGCCAGGAAGGTCTCATCGGTATTCACCGTATCAAAAATCGCATAGTAAGCCGGGCTCTCATGGGTCAGCATATTCTGGTTCAACATCATGGAGTTGTAGGGTGCCTCATTGGCGAAACGATTGCCGTCCGCATCCACTACCAGGTTGTTGGCTACGGAAGGATTGTTCCGCCAGGTAAAGCGGAAGGCAACGGAGAAATCCGGGTAGGCCGACTTGATGAACGGCCCTTCGCCCATCTGCGCCCCCACTTCTTCCAGCATACGGAAGCCGTCGCCGGAATTGCCGCGGATTGCCTGCTCATTGAGGGCCACCGTCTCCAGCTCCGGATTCGCCTCCAGCAGCCGCTCCCGATCCCAGGAGGCTCCGCCGGTGGCAACAATTACCTTGTCTGCATGGATCGTAAAGTCGCCGCCTTCGCCGGTCACCTGCAGGCCGGCGGCTGCGCCGTCTTCCATAACGATGCCGGTGGCCTCGGTATTCAGAAGCACCGTCGCCCCTTCATCCTCCAGCACCTGCAGAAGGCTCTGCACCTCCTGCCAGCCCTCGCCGAAGTTGGTGCGGATATAGTCGCCGCGGTCGGAGTAGGTGGGCTCCATTCCAAATTCATTGGTCATATAGTCGATGGTTGCACCGGTCTCGCCCAGCAGATATTCCACAAAGTCATAATCGGGCTGACGCTCAGAAGTCTCGTTGACCATGCGGAAATAGTCCATGATCCGATCCAGGCTGTCGTCCGCTCCCAGGGCGCTCACCACTTCGCTCTCCGCTGTGGCAAAGCCGCCGCCGGCTAAAATCAGGCTGCCGCCGGCAAAGGGAAGCTTCTCCACCAGGATCACATCCGCCCCGCTGTGGGCAGCAGTGGCCGCAGCCATCAGGCCGCTCATGCCGCCTCCCGCTACGACGACCTGGGTGGTCATATCCTGGGCCGGCTCGACTTCTTTATGAATCTCTACCTCGCTGAGGGCGTCTGTATCCGCTCCGGCCTGCTCCAGGGCATTGGCCACCGCCTGCACGACGCCGTAAG
>CALWRE010000075.1 GCA_944383835.1 uncultured Lachnospiraceae bacterium
AAAAAGGCCTGCGATTTGACTGCAAACAATTTTTCTCCTATACTTAGAGGGTGAAGACAACATAAAAGACAAGGAGAACTCACCCTTATGGAAATTATCAGACTGGACAAGGAAACCTTCGCCGGGCGGAAATTTACCGTGCGCTATACCACCGGCGGATATTATGACATCCAAGCCGTAGAATCCGGCTTTCACATCCAGTACCAGTCCTTCGGCGGGCCGCGGGAAATGTCTTTTGACGACCAGTTTCTCGCGGACTGGCTAGAGGAACCGACAGCCTTCGGCGCATTTGCGGACGGACAGTCCGCAAATGCGCCGCTGCTTGGCTATGTGGAAGGTTTCCTGGAGAAATGGAACAACCGCTACCGGATCAGCAATATCTGCGTCTTCGACGAAGCCAGGCGGCGAAGCGGCAGCGGTACTCTGCTGATGGATCGAATCCTGACAGAGGCAGCTGCAAGCGGCGCCCGCATGGCGGTTCTGGAGACGCAGACCTGCAATGAAAAGGCCATTGCCTTCTACCGCAAGCATGGATTCACGCTTATCGGCTTTGACCTGTTCTCCTACACCAATTCCGATCCGGAGCGGCATGAAATTCGCATTGAAATGGGGAAAAAACTGAGATGACGAACTTATGACGACCTTATGACGACCTTACGCCCTCCGGACGAAGGCCAGGGCCACGCAGTTCTTCCCCACATGGGTGCCGATGACGCCGCCCACCGGATACATCCGGCAGCCGGGCAGGCCGTAGCGCTCTTCTACCGTCCGGCGGAAGGCCTCGCCCTCCTCCCGGTCATAGGTATAACCGGTATACACCGGCCAGTCCGTATCGATGGGAGCCGCCTCGTATTCCCGGTAGAGATAATCCCTTCCCTTCTTCATCCCCCTGGCGACGCCCAGGGGCGCCAGTACGCTGTCTTTCAGCTCGATTACCGGCTTTAAATGCAGGGCGTTTCCCACCACGTCGAGTCCCGGCGGTATCCTCCCACCCTTTCGCAGACAGGTCAGGGTGTCCAGGACGCCGCAGACCACCATCCGATCCCGCACCTCGCAGATTTCCTGGGCGATTTCCGCCGCACTGCGGCCCTCGTCCCGGCGCTGCACCGCCCTCTCCACCAGCATGCGCTGGGTAATAATCGCCTGCCTGGTATCCACCACCGTGACCCTCTCATAGCCGCACATCTCCTGCGCCAGCCTGGCCGAATTGACCGTGCCGCTCAAGCCTCCGGAAAGGGCCAGCACCAGCACCTCCTCATCCCGTTCCCTGGCCTCCTCATACTGACGCACATAGAGCTCGGGGGAGGGCTGACTGGTGGAAGGCAAGGACTTCTCGCTGTAAAGCCGCTCAAAAAAGCGCTGAAAATCCTCTTCCGTGTCCATCGGCATCTCGTCCGTTCCGAATAAAATGGAAATCGGCACCATCTCGATTCCCATCTCCTGCGCCTGCTGCCTCGTAATATCAGAGGCCGTGTCCGTGATGATTCGAATTCTGCCCATTACCTACCTCGCTTTCTGATTCCGGGAGCCATACCGTAAAACGGCAGCCCCCGCCCGGCATATTTTTCACCTGGATGCCGCCTCCATTTTTATCAAGAATCTGCTTTGCCAGGGCCAGTCCCAGGCCGTTTCCCTCGTCCTGGTGAGAGCTGTCCGCCTGGTAAAAGCGGTCGAATATCCTTTTCTTTTTATCCTCGTCCACTCCGGGGCCCTGATCCTCCACATAGAAAACGAGGCTGTCCGCAGACCGGTACAGCCGCAGCCGGACGACTCCTCCCCTGGGCCCGAATTTGACCGCGTTGTCGATCAGATTGGTCCAGACATGGAGTAATAAGCTTTCGTTGCCCAGATACTCCGCCGGTTCCAGTTCCGCGTCCAGTTCCACATCCTTTTCCGTCCACTTAGGCTCCAGCAGAAGGACCGCCTGGCGAATCTGTTCGTCCAGCCGAAACAGGGTGCGCTGCGGGAGGATCGTCTGATTGTCCATCCGCGACAAAAGGAGGATATTTCCCACCAGGCCCGAAAGCCTCCTGGTGTTGAAAAGGATCTTGTCGATGTACTCGGCCTGCTCCCCGGAGACCTGCGCATCCCCCTGCAGAAGCATGGCGTAGCCCTCGATGGCATTGATCGGCGTCTTGAACTCATGGGAGACATTGGACACAAAATCCCTCTGCAGCATCTCCGTGGCCGCCAGTTCTCCCGCCATCTGGTTGAAATGCTCATAGATTTCCTGAACCTCTCCCACCCGGCTGCCCGTCTCCAGCCGCACCTGGAAGTCTCCCCGGGCCACCTCTCCCATGGCCCGCCCCAGCCGGCGGATGGGCTGCAGAATCCGGTTGGTGAGGAAGGTGGTGACAAGGCCGCTGATCAGCACGCTCAGAAGAATCAGCCACAGCAGGGTAACAATCCCGTACCGGACATAGAAGACCTGATCGAGCATATCAAAAATGCCCAGCAAAATTCCCATGACCAGGACGCCGACCGTCAGAATCAGCACGATAAAATACAGGCGGATATTCATCCACTTGTGCGCTCCCTTTTTCGCCTTTGAGCCTTCCGCCCTATTTTCCGCCCTGTTTTCCGTCCCGCTTTTCATCCTGTTTTTCCGATTTTTCACCTGTCCGCCCATCATTTTTTGACCGCCTTATAGCCGATGCCCCGCATGGTCACGATCTGGAAATCCGGATTGTCCTTGAACCGCTCCCGCAGCCGGCCGATATGGACGTCCACGGTATGCGGGTCCGTCTCGGTGCCGTAGCCCCAGATATCGTCCATGATCTGCTGCCGGGTAAAAATATGTCCGGGGAAAGACAGAAGCTTGTACAAAAGAAGGAATTCCTTCTGCGGCAGTTCCATGGTCCGGCCTGCCCAGTTCACCGTCATGGAATCAAAATAGAGCTCCGTATAGCCGGCCACCACCCGCCGCTCATTGATCATCTGGGCCCGGCGCAGCAAAGCGCCCACCCGCAGCACCATCTCGTTGACGTTGACCGGCTTGACCATATAATCGTCTGTGCCGGACTGAAAGCCGAGACGCATGTCGTTAAAAGCGTCCTTGGCTGTGATCATCAGCACCGGAATGCTGCTGCCGCTCTCCCGCAGAGATTTCACCAGCTCATAGCCGTCCATCTCCGGCATCATGATATCGGAGATCACCAGGTCGAAATATTCCTGGTCCATCTTCTGCAGGGCGTCCCGCCCGTCGCAGGCTCCCGCCGCCTGATAGCCGTTTTTCTCCAGCACCCGGCAAAACAGCTGCAATAGCTCCCTGTCGTCCTCCACTACCAGCACCTTGAACATTGTTTCCTCCTCTGTCCGTTGGGACATCCTATAGGTAAATAGCATACGAAAATCAACTGGATATCAACAAAGCGTCCCTTCCCTCCCTCATGATTCCTTTTTCTGAATCCGCGGGAAAGACAGCCTGGCCAGAAAACCGCCGCAGCTGCCATGGTCAAAAAAAGCCTCTCCCTGGTGCGCCGCCGCAATCTGCCTGACAATCAGAAGGCCCAGGCCGTGCCGCGGCTCCTTTACGTTCCCGTCGTTCATCATATAGTGGGGCGTTTCCCGCAGGCGGGTAAGCTCCTGGGGCGCAATCCCTGTCCCGTCGTCCTCCACTTCCAGAACAGCCTTTTCCCCTTCCGCCCGGACGCGAACCCAGATTCGGCAGCCCTGGGGATTGTGGACCTGGGCATTGGCCAGCAGATTGGCCGCCGCCCTCTCCAAAAGCCCCTTGTCTCCCATTACCAGGCAGGGCTCCCCCTCCGTCTCCCATTGGCAGATCACCTCATAGGTTCCCGCCGCGTCCCCGTTGATCAGGTCGGCCGCCGCCCTCCTTGCCACCGCGGTCAGAGAGACCGGCTCCGGCTTAAGCGGCTGCATATTGTACTCCAGCTTCGAGGCCAGATTCAGGTCGTTGACCAGATTTTTCATCCGCACACTCTGGCGGCAGATCATCCGGGCCTTCTGCCTGGCCTCCTCCGGCAGGGCCTCGTCCTCGGCCAGCTGCCCGGCATAGCCCATGACTACGGACAGGGGGGTGCGGATATCGTGGGAGACGCCGGAAATCCAGTTGGCCCTGGCGGTCTCCTTGCGCCGCAGCTCCCTTCCCTGGCGGGCCAGCCGTTCCGACGAGCGGTTGATGGCCCGCGCCAGATCCTGCAAAAGCCCCTTTTCCCGGACGTATACCCTTTCTCCGTCCGCCGTCCCCTCCGGCAGGGATTCAATGCCGCTTACAATCGGACGGATGGAGCGCAGCACGCCGGAGGTGGCCGTCAGATAAATCAGGATGACGCACAGCAGGTTGACCGCCACCACAAGAACCGCCGTGCGGGGCAGGCCGGCGATCAGCCGATAATCGTAGGTATTTTTGAGCAGCTTCCAGTAGGTCGTTTTCGGAAAACCCAGGATTACCAGATCCTCTCCTCTTGACGCGCTGGTGGTGGGATAATCCCGGATATAGCCGCGAACCCCCCTCCCAATCTCGGAAACCGAATAGTGGAGGGGGATTTCCGGCGGCAGATTCTCGCTGTGCCAGACCACATCCCCGGCAGCGTCGTCAATCAGGATCGCCCAGGCCCCTCTTTTTTCAAGCTCGGCCCTTCCCGCTTCATCAAGAGTATAGCCGCCCTGTCCGTCCTCCGCAAGCCCGCTGCTCACCGTCTCGGCGGCAGTCCAGCCGCCTGTACTCTCCAGCCCCACCGAGGCCATGCCGAGAAAAAGGATGATATTGAGGACCAGCAGAATCAGCAGGGAAAGCATCAGCGTCGCCACAAACCGTCTTACCAGCTTAAAAATGCTTCTCATCTTCCGCCCTCCAGGATCAGCTTATATCCCAGTCCCTTGACGGTAATCAGGGACGCCGGCCGGGAAGGATTGGCCTCGATCTTTTCCCGGATCCGGCGGATATGGGCCATCAGGGAATTTTCGTACCCGAAGGGGTTGTCCCCCCAAGCCGCCTCGCAGAGCTGGTCGATGGTCACGATCCGCCCCGCCGCCCGGTACAGGGCCGACAAAATCTCATACTCCTTGGCCGTCAGCGGCAGACGCTCCCCGCCCCGTATCACCTCCGCCCTCTCAAAATCCACCGCGCAGGCCGCCAGCCGCACCAGAGGCACGTCGTTTTTATAGGAACGGCGCAGCACCGCCCCCACCCGCAGGGAAAGCTCCCGAGGCAAAAAGGGCTTTACGATATAGTCGTCGGCTCCCAGTCCCAGCCCCCGAAACCGGTCCTCATCCTCCCCCTTTGCCGTCAGAAACAGCACCGGGATATCCGCCATTTCCCGCATCCGGGAAAGCAGGGCGTAGCCGTCTCCGTCCGGCAGCATCACATCCAATATGGCTAACTGGGGCTGCCACTGCCGGCAAAGCTTTAGAGCCTCCCGGACCGTGCCCGCCTGGCGGATCTGCCGGTAGCCTTCGCCCTCCAGGATCGAGCGCACCAGCTTCAAAAGCTCTTCCTCATCGTCCACCAGAAGAATCCGTTTTTCTTTCAGATAATCGCTGTTCATCTCATTTTCTCCTTATTTCCACATTTTTTCTCCTTATTTCCGCATTTATCGATGCTGCATTTATCGATACCGCATTCGCGGGCTTTGTCCTATCCATTCACGGGCCATTACCCCATTCACAGTTTAACACATTTGCAGGGCGAGGATGGAAATAAGGGTGAAATGTAAGGTAAATGTAAGGGAGAGGGAAGGTGGACGCAAGGTTGACGGTTTATACTCAGACTTGTCAAAAGAAAGGAGTCGTGCATACAAAATGACGATCAGCAAGATGAATCATCCGAAAGCAAATATTATCGAGACCCACGAACTGACCAAGGTCTACGGAAACTTCACCGCGGTTTCCCATTTGAACCTTCATATCCGAAAGGGCAGCGTCTACGGCTTTCTGGGGCCCAACGGGGCCGGCAAGTCGACCACAATGAAGATGTTTCTGGGGCTGACCCGGCCCACGGAAGGCTACTTCTTTATCGATGGGAAAACCTATCCGGCCGACCGGATGGAGATCCTGCGAAACACCGGTTCTTTTATTGAATCTCCTGCTTACTACGGCAATCTGACCGGGGAGGAAAACCTGGATATCATCCGCCGCATCCTGGGCCTGCCGCGGTCCGCCGTGGACGACGCCCTGGAAATCGTGGGACTGACCCAGTTTCGCCGCCGCCAGGCCCGAAAATATTCCTTGGGAATGAAGCAGAGGCTGGGGCTGGCAGAGGCCCTCCTGGGACGGCCGCCCTTACTCATCCTCGACGAGCCCACCAACGGCTTGGATCCGGTGGGCATCCACGAAATCCGCACCCTGATCAAATCCCTGCCCCGGCAGTACGACTGCACGGTGCTGGTTTCCTCCCATCTTCTGTCCGAGGTGGAGCTGATGGCCGACGACATCGGCATCCTGAACCACGGACGGCTTCTCTTCGAGGGAACCCTGGCCGGACTGAGAGACCTGGCCCGGCGCTCCGGCTATCCCACCGACAACCTGGAGGAAACCTTTCTCGCCATGATCGACGAGGACAATCAGAAAGGAAGGCTGAATCGATGATACTGGAATGGAAAAAGCTTGCGCGGACCGGCTTCGTCCCCGGCCTTCTGTGCGCCGCCCTCTTGGCCGCCGCCTTTCCCGCCGTCAACATGGCCGTCCGCTCGGACGTCTATACGGCCCTGGACGGCAGTCCCCTTGCCATCCTGCTGGACGCCAACTGGCAGCTGATGGCGATGCTGAACCTTTTCGCCTCGGTCCTGGGCGCCTGCATCCTCTACCACATTGAATACGCCGGAGGGGCCATGCAGAAGATGGACACCCTGCCGCTGCGCCCCGGAACCCTCTTTCTGCGGAAGTTTGCCGTCCTGGCCATAGTCGGGGCCGCGTCCATCCTCCTGGAGACGGCCTCCCTCTGGGGCTGCTGCCTGTATTGGTTTGGCGGGCGGCCGGTTCCGGCGGCGCTTCTGCTTCGCACGGCGGGAATGTTCCTCCCCCAGCTCCTGCCGACCCAGCTGCTTCTTCTCGCCCTCTCCTCCCTGTGCCGCAATCTGTGGGTTTCCCTGGGAATCGGCGTAATCCTTATCTTCATGGCCACGATCCTGCCTCTGCGCGGTCCTGTGCTGAGCCTTCTGCCCTTCGCCGCCCCTTTTGAAACCGGCCTGGCGTCCCTCTCGTCCGGCGAACTGCTTCGCAGCCTCTGCCTGCTTGGGGCACAGCTCATCGTTTTTGCCGCTGCAGGCCTGGCCTGCCAGAAAATCAGGAGGTGTATGTGATGAACTTTTTGAAACTCGTCGGCGTAGAGATAAGGAAGCTGCGCCGTTCCTTCCTTCTCCCTCTCTTAGCCGCCCCGGTAATCCTGATGTGGATCCCGTCGGTTTTAAACGCACAGAATAGCTTCGATACCGGAGGGATCCGGATCTCGCCGGAGCACAACTTCTTTATCCAAGGCTTTATGGGCATGGTCTGGCTGATGATTCCCGCGACCCTGGTAATCTGCACGGTGCTCCTGCATCAGACGGAGGTTTCCGGCAGGGGAATGGTAAAAATGCTCTCCCTTCCCCTCTCCCCGGCCAAGCTCTCCCTGGCGAAATGCACCGTCCTCATCCTGCTCTTCGCCCTGCAGATGGGAATGCTGGTCGCCGCCTATTACCTGAGCGCCCTAATAGCCTCCCAGCTCCAGGACTATTCCTTCCTCCTGCCCCTGGGGGAGGTTCTGCCGATCACGGCGGAAATCTTTTTATCCTCCCTGCCCATGGCCGCCCTGTACTGGCTGCTAGCCGTCCTGGTGCAGACGCCGGTTTTTTCCATAGGGGCAGGACTGGCATCCATCGTCCCTTCGGTCCTGATGATCAACACCCGATTCTGGTTCCTCTATCCCCCCAGCTATCCCTTCTATGTGATTATGGTGGAATACGGACGCCGCGCCGAAGGAATATACGACACCCAGTTTGCTCTTTTCCCCTGGCTGCCCGCAGCCGCGGCCATCACCGCCTTGTCCCTGGGGCTTGCCTGCCTGAAATTCGGATACACAGAAAGGAGATAAATTTACCATGATGAATCAAGATCAGATGAAAGAGAATCAGATGAAAGAGGATCGAATGAACAGTGACCAGGCAAATGGAGGCAAAGCAAGAAGCGCCGTTCCCCTCATCAGCACCGTCCTTCTTCTGCTCCCCTGGACCATCCTGCCCCTGCGCACCTTCCCCTGGGCCCTGGAGACGCCGGCCGCCCAGATTATCATACTCTGCTATGACGCCCTGATGATCTTTACCGGCGTCTTTACCGTCCGCTGCTACAGAAGCGGACGGCACAAGGGCCTGTGGATGCAGCTGTGCACGGTGGTCGGCGTTATCTATGCGGCCGCCGCCGTCTTCCTGCTGGGCCTGATGGTATTCAGCCTGTTTTAAGCCGCTTGTTCTAAGGCAGAAGCATTTGACAGAAGCATTTGGCAGAAACATTTCGAAATGAATGAAAAAAACGAAAGGAGTGTTTCACAACATGAAACAAAAAATCATTTCTCTTCCCGCCGCCCTTTTCCTGGCTTTTCTTCTCCTGCCGTTTACCCTCACGGGCTGCAGCGGGGAGCCGGGCCAGGAGCTGAAGGACAGCGTCCTTTCCTCCTTCAACGATCTGCTGCACTTCGTAAGCCGCCTGGCCCTGACAAGCGACGAACGGCTGACCGGGGAGAGAACCCTGGGGGAGGACAATTACACCGGCTCTTATCAGGCGGACTATGAGGACTTCCAGGGGGCGGAGTATCTGTTTGGCGGCACCGGCCTGTCCCGCAGCGAGGGCAATGAGCTCTCCGTCACCTATGAGCTCTCGGTGCGTTCCGGAAGCGTCCGCCTCTTCCTCTCCCAAAGCGGTACCCAGACCACTCTGGCCGACATGGCGGAAAATGGCTCCTGCCAGATTCGTCTGACCGGAGGCGACACCTATATCGGCATCGAGGGAGAGGACTTTGACGGCTCCCTCTCCCTCGTTGTGCAGTAAATGCGATTGTTCTTTTCTGCTATTTCCCTTACATTTTCGCCGCATTGTTGACGCAGCTGACCGCATTCAGGCTGCGGGGATACCCCACATAGGGCAGGCACTGGGAGATCACGCGGATTAAGAAATCCCGGTCGTTGCCCAGGTTCATATTGCCCTTGGCATGGGAGGTCAGCTGCGGCTCGCAGCCGCCCTGAGCCAGCAGGAAGCAGAAGGTAATCATCTCCCTCTGTTTTAAGTTCAGGCCGGTGCGGGTGTAATAATCGCCGAAGCAGTTGGCCGCCAGCCAGCGGTTGATATGGCCGTTCTTCCAGGCCTCCCGCATCTGCTCGCCGAAAATCTCCGCCTGGGCAGCCGCTCCCTTTTCCAGGCGATCCTCCATTGTGGTGGTCGCCTGTCCCGGCAGGGGGAGAGCAACGCCGCGCTCGGTAAGGATCTCACTGACAGCGGTAAGGAAGGGCAGCACGCGGCCGATTCCCAAATAATCCACCGCCTGATAGACAATCTCCTTCGCCATAACCGGCGTCACCCCTGCATCCAAAGCGCGGGGAAGCTCCAGGCGGAACGCATCGATTCCCTGGCACCCCAGAAGGGCCGCCAGGATCGCCATATGGCGGGTCGTTTCATCCAGCTGCTGTCCCTCCTCGTTTACCACCTCGTCAAAAGCAAAATGCTCCAATCTCTCCATAAACTCCGGATCTGTCTCGTAAAAATTCATAGGAACCGTCCTCCTTCTTATCTTGCCTGTCAGATCTTCTGGTCTCCAGTGGACCAGACATGCGTCTCTTTCGCCGCCGCCTGGGTATTCTGCGCCATTACGCCCACCAGCCTGTGCGGAACGTAAGGCTCTTCCAGATAAGCCATCTCCTCCTCCGTCAGCTGCAGCTCCACCGCTTTCACGGCTCCGTCCACATGATGAAGCTTGGTCGCCCCTACGACGGGAGCTGTGACCTTGCGAAGGAGCCAGGCCAGCGAAACCTCGGTCATCGTCACGCCGCGCCGTTCGGCAATCTCCGCCACCCGGCGGATAATCACCTCGTCCTGGTCGGCGGTGGCGTCGTATTTGAGCCTGGCGTAGCTGTCCTCCTCCAGCCTCTTGGAGGTCTCCCCAGGATGCTTGGACAGCCGTCCTCCGGCCAGGGCGCTGTAAGGGGTCATGGCGATATTTTCCTCCCGGCAGTAGGGCGCCATCTCCCTTTCCTCCTCCCGGAAGATCAGGTTGTAATGCCCCTGCACCGAGACGAAGCGGGCAAAGCCCTCTGCGTCAGCCAGGGCATTGGCCTTGGCCAGCTGCCAGGCAAAGCAGTTGGAAATGCCGATATAGCGGGCCTTCCCCTCTTTCACCACCTGGTTCAATCCCTCCATGATATCGTAAAGAGGAGTCTCATAATCCCACATATGATAAATGTAGAGATCCACATGATCCATGCCCAGGTTCCGGAGGCTCTTATCCAGCATCCGTCGAATATGCTCCTGCCCGCTGACGCCCTCCTCTATCTCCTGGGCCGTCCTGGGCAGAAATTTCGTCGCTACCACCACGTCTTCTCTCTTTGCAAAGTCGCGCAGGGCCCGCCCCAAATACTGCTCGCTGGTGCCGCTCTGGTAAGCGATAGCCGTGTCAAAAAAGTTGACGCCCAACTCCAGGCCCCGCTTCACAATCTCCCGAGTGTGCTCCTCGTCCACCGTCCAGCTGTGCTGTCCATGGGCGGCGTCGCCAAAACCCATGCAGCCCATGCAGATTCTGGATACTTTCAGATCTGAATTTCCCAATTTCGTGTACTGCATATTGATTCCTTCCTTTCCTCTTGGTATGCTCCGTACCACCTTTATTTCTCTCCTTTATTCTTGCCTGCGGCCGCCCGGCGGCTTCGGATCTCGTAACGGAGATAATCCAGCCGCTCCAGCTGCTTTTCACGGAAATGAATTTCCTCCAGGGTTTTCTCCCGCCTGCATTCCAGCATTTTAAGCCTCGCGCCGTCCGTATTTTCCTCCTGGAGCAGCCGCATATAAGTGCCAATCTCCTGCCTGACGGCTCCCAGCTCATATACTCCGTGAGAATCCCCGGCGGAATTTTATAGCGTTCGCCGGCCTCCGCAATCGTCATCCTTCCTCACCAACTTTGTATCCGTATCTATTATCTTTGACAATTGTTTTTGACAATTCTCTTTGACAAATTCATTGTAGTCTCCGGATAAAATTTTGTCCAATACCTGATTTGAATTTCCCTCCATGCCTTACAGGCAACGACAGGGAAAAGGCTGCAAAAAACAGCAAATAGGCTGGCCGCCTCTTAAAATATGTGTTATGATTCAGGGAAGACGCACTGGCAGAAGACAAAGAGTAGAGACGAAAAGAAAAGAGACGAAGAAAAGAAGAAAAAGGAAGGATAAGGAAGGACAAGACATGGCTGCTATCATAGAAATCACCGATTTTTCCGCCCCGGAGCTGGATGTCTATGCCAGGCTCACGGAAAATCAACTGTTAAACCGGCACGAACCGGACAAGGGAATCTTTATTGCCGAAAGTCCCCTGGTCATTGAGAGGGCCTTGGATGCGGGCTGTGAACCCCTCTCCTTTCTGGCTGAGCGAAAACACCTGGAAACCCAGGCCAAGGATTTGATCCGGCGCTGCGGGAATATTCCCGTCTATACCGCCGATTTTGACGTGCTGACAAAGCTGACCGGCTTCGCCCTGACACGGGGCATGCTCTGCGCCATGCGCCGCCCTGCGCTCCCTTCGGTGGAAGAAATCTGCGCAAAGGCTCGCCGGATCGCTGTCCTGGAGGAAATCATGAATCCCACCAACATCGGCGCAATCTTTCGTTCTGCCGCCGCTCTCGGGATGGACGCCGTCCTGCTGACTCCCGGCTGCAGCAATCCCCTGTACCGCCGCGCGATCCGCGTCAGCATGGGCACGGTGTTCCAGATTCCCTGGGCCTTTTTCGATGACGCCTGCCCCTGGCCGCAGGACGGCATCCGCCTGCTGGGAGATCTTGGCTTTCGCACCGCAGCCATGGCCCTGCGCGACGACTCGGTATCCATAGACGACCCTCAGCTGACAGCGGAGAAGATACTGGCGATTGTCCTTGGCAGCGAAGGAAACGGCCTGTCCGCCCATACCATTGCCGCCTGCGATTACACGGTCCGCATTCCCATGTCCCACGGCGTGGACTCGCTGAACGTAGCGGCCGCCAGCGCAGTGGCCTTCTGGACCCTTTCCCGCGTCAAAACGCCAGCACCGGCAGAATAAAAGCCAAAAACACAAAGACAAGGATACTGAATAAAATCCCGATCCACATCGAAAGTCCTTTCCCGACCGGACGGGCCATTGTCCCTCCCGTGCGGACATCCCGGTATAGAAGGGTTTCCTGCCCTAGAAGGCAAGCGGCCTCTCCGCCGCATTCGACCCGTCTTTTCACCATCCTGCCCTGCTCTTCCTCCTGGTATTCATACTGGGCAAACTGCAGCCTGTCCCCGTCTGCATCCTCACTGACGCGATAGCCTGTAAAGACAGCGGATACCGGCTGCATTTCCCCCGTCAAAAGCTTTTTGCGAAACGAGATTTTTTCTCGCTGCGGCCTGGTTATCGCCCTGAGCAAAAACAGAAGAGTCAGCAGGAAAAAGCTCTGTGTGACGTGGTATTCAGGAGGAATTTCCAGTTTTATGGAGATTTCACGGAATATCAGGCCAAAACCCCAGATGGCTGCTGCCGCTGCCAACAAAACGATAAAGATCTCACGGAAAAACCATTTTTCCGATTCCCAGGTAAAATTTTCTCCCGTCTTCGGATTATACCAGATCCTAACCTGGCTGCCTACCTGCAGCGGGTAAGCCTGCCATTCCGTTCTTATACGCGCCGTTTTCTCCCCCTCTTTTCCATTCTGCCTCTTTTGGCCAGCCAGACCATACAGTTCCAGAACGGCCCGGTACTGAGGCATTTTCCTGCCCTGCGGATCATCCGTATCCTTTTCCTGGCACTCTACTGACTCCACCTGGGCTGTCGCCAGGTAAAACCCGCGCCGTTTCTTTTTTCTCCGCCGAAAAGGAATCAAGAGCAGCAATAAGACAAAAACGAAAACAACGATGGTTCCCCTAAATCCTCCCCACATATGCACCTCTCCCCAGCAGCACTGCTTTTCATTCACTGCTTTTTCATTCAGCGAACAGCGGTTCCGTTTTACAGCTGCTTTTATTGGAT
>CALWRE010000076.1 GCA_944383835.1 uncultured Lachnospiraceae bacterium
GTCATCAGCGTATAGGAGGAACCCACGGCCGCCAGTGCGTTGGGCCCCAGGAACTGGCCGACGATCAGGGTGTCCGCCACATTATAGCACTGCTGCAGCAGATTTCCCAAAATCATCGGCACCGCAAAGGCCAGCATCGTCCGCATCACCGGCCCTTTTGTCAGATCCCCTTTTTCCGCCGTCTTTCCCATGACTTTCCTCTCCTTTTCTTCCCTCTATTTCTTCTCTATTTCTTTTCTCTTTCTTTCTCTTTCTTTTTGTCTTTCTTTTCGTAATTATATTCTTACGTTTCGTAATCATTATAGCGGGGAGCTTTCCCTTTGTCAATTCTTTGATTGCATTTACACCCATGCCAGATTATAATAATAGCAGGGTCGCAAAAAAGGAACTGGCGGCAGGAGGCATCTGCCGCAGAAAGGAGCCCCATGTTCCTAGATGGTCTCGATGAACTGGATCGAAAAATCGTACAAATCCTCATCCAAAACGCCCGCACCTCCTACTCGGAGATCGGGGAGCAGGTGGGCCTGTCCCGCGTGGCGGTCAAAATGCGCATTCAGGCGCTGGAAAAGCGCGGGATCATCGAGGAATATACTACGGTGATCAATCCGCAGAAACTGGGCGGAGCCGTCTCCTGCTATTTTGAAATCGAGACTTCCCCGGAGACCTTTTCCCAGGTGACGGAAATTCTCTGCCAAAACGAGACGATCACCCAGATCTACCGCGTCACCGGCCGCAGCAAGCTCCACGTCCATGCCATTGCCGCCGACGCCGCCGAGATGGAAAAGCTGATCTGCGAGGTGATCGACCGTCTGCCGGGGCTCCTGGAATTAAACTGCAATACCATCCTCTCCCGGATCAAGGATATCAAAGGCCTGAGGCTTTAAAAAATATTTTATGGAGGAAAATCCTATGAAAAAGCAATTGCACACTCTCTTGGCAGGCTTTCTGGCCGCCTGTACGGCTTTCCTGCTTGCCGCCTGCAGCTTCTCCACGTCCATGAGCTACACCTTCACCGTTTCCACCGGGGATGAAATCAAAATATCTCTGGACACCAGCGACGGCTACCGGCTGACCGAGGAGGACAGCACCTTCTCCGTAGAAAAAGACGACGAAGTCGTCCTGCAGGGAATCTTTCTGGACGAGACCATGTACAACGACTATATGGAGCGAGCAAAAGCAGCCGATATCTCCGTGATAGCCGAAGACGAGAAGGACGGAAATCCCTATTTCTATTATCAGACCGAGGTGAGCGCCGGCACCGCCTGCCAGATCCTGCTCTGGATCGACGGCTCCCAGACCGGCATCATGCTGGCCAGCCTCTCCCCCCAGGAGGATGTGGATCCCGCCTTTGAACGACTGGAGTTTTCAAAAGAATAAAAACGGAAATTTCTGATTTTCGCAGAAAAAAGAGCAGAAACGGATTTCTCTTTCTTGGTTTCTGCTCTTTTTCTATAAAAACGATTCTTGACTTTTTTGTGTATATAGTATATATTGTATATATACACTTCAATAATGGCGCATGCAACGACCTTTACGAAGATACTGGAAGATATCAAGTAAATTTGCAGGGAAACTGCTCAGCACAAAGAAAGGCGGAACTATGGGCGAGACTGTTTTTATCTATATTGTTGCTGTTTTTGCGTTTTGCTTTGGTTTGATAAATTTTATTCAGTTTTTACGGAAGAGAAACCGGACTGCCCGGACAATCGGAACCATTCTTTCCATTAAAACCTCAAATCCAGAAAATACAAAATTTCGCAATTCAAAATGGGCAATCCTTTCATACAAAGCAAACGGAAAGACCTATCTATCTCAAAAGCGAATACAGGTACCTATGATATCGCAGGTTGGAACAAAGATTTCTGTTCGATACGACATCCATCATCCGGAAAAATTATACCGTTTCTCTGCGTCGAGGATAATCGTGCCCATTTTAATTGCCGTTTTCTGCATTGCGCTGGCAAAGTTCGGTTTCATATAAAAACAGAAGCCCTGATCATGCAAGGCTTCTGCTCTTTTCTCAGAGAGCACGAGACGGGACTCGAACCCGCGGCCCCCACCTTGGCAAGGTGGTGCTCCACCACTGAGCCACTCGTGCATCATGCGCCGCTCGCTGACGCATGTACTAATATACTATAACCTCTGGAATTTGTCAACTATTTTTTCAAAGCTTTTCTCATCCGGCTTTTCTCATCCATTTTTTAAGCCTTTGGAAAGCATTCTGGTTACCCATTCGTTTTAAATCTTATCGGATCCTATAAGCCGCAACTATCTCTCCGATATATGCGGTATGTGCGTCCCGGTTTGCCATGGGATACGTCCCATCGACATCCTGTGGATACATCTGCTTTCTTATGTCATTGGGTATTTTTTCTAATTCCTGTCTCTGGGAATACAGAATCCTGCATTCCAGAGTCAATGGATATTCTTTTATTCCAGGCACATGAATCAATTCCTGCGGTTCTAAAGTCAAATGCGCTGCCGTTTCTTTGTCAACATCACGCCCAGACTGGGTGCCGCATATTTTTGCTATGGATGGAATGATCCCATCCACGGGAACACTTATCGTAAATTCTCCTGTTGCATCAAGCTGCGCTTTTGTATAACGGTGTTCCCGAACATATACGGTAAAGACAGGCTTCCCCCATACAATACCAAGTCCGCCCCATCCAATCACCATGCTGTTGAATTTTGCATATCTCGAATTCAGAAGAATGCCTTTTGGCAAGGACTCTGTGATTTTTCCTGCATATTCTGCAACAATAATTTTTTCCTTCATAATCATTCCTCCGCTAAAAAAACATCATACCAGATTACCGGCCTGCATCCGCAGCGCAGCATTCCCAGTCCGCAGCCTTCTCAGTCCGCTGGCTTCAGCCTACCAGCTCCTCCAGCTGGCTTAACATATCGGCGAAAAGCTTAACCGCAGCCTCCACCGGCTCCTTCTTACTCATGTCCACTCCGGCCATTTTCAGCAGGTCGATGGGGTCGGCGCTGCCGCCTCCGGTCAGGAATTTCATATAATCCTTCACGCCCGCCTCGCCCAGAGTCAGGATCCGCTCCGACAGAGCCGCCGCAGCCGAAATGCCGGTGGCGTACTGATACACATAGAAGGGCGTATAGAAATGCGGGATTCTGGCCCATTCCAGCCGAATCTCACGATCCACCACCATATCCGGGCCGAAATACTCCACATTGAGGTCATAATAGATTCGGTTCAATTCCTCCGCTGTCAGCGCCTCGCCGGCCTCCGCCTTGCGGTGGGCCATCATCTCGAATTCCGCGAACATCGTCTGGCGGAACAGCGTTCCCTTGAAGCTGTCCAGGAAATGATTGATGATATAGGCCTTCTGCGCCTTATCCTCCGTATGGGAGAGGAGGTAGCGGGTCAGCAGGATCTCGTTGCAGGTGGAGGCCACCTCCGCCACGAAGATCAGGTAGGAGGCCGTCTGATGGGGCTGGTATTTGGTGCTGAAATAGCTGTGCATCGCATGCCCCATCTCATGGGCCAGGGTAAACATGCTGTCCAGCGTATCCTTGTAAGTCATCAGGACGTAAGGGTGCCCGACTGTGCCGCCGCTGCAGTAAGCCCCGCTTCTCTTGCCCGCATTCTCGCAGGCGTCAATCCAGCGATTGTCAAAGCCCTCCCGCAGAGCGGCCAGATACTCCTCTCCCATCGGCTTCAAGGCTTCCAGGATCGTCGCCTTTGCCTCCTCGAAGGACACCTGCATCTTGCACTCCGGGATGATCGGCGTATACACGTCGTACATATGCAGCTCCTCTACGCCCAGCAGCTTTTTGCGCAGAGCCACATAGCGGTACATGGACGGCAGCCCCTCATGGACCACCTGGATCAGGTTATCGTAGACCTCCTCGGGAATATTGCCGGGGGCCAGATACATGGCTCTGGTAGAGGAATAGCCCCTCGCCTTGGCAAAGAAGATCGCCTGCTTGATATTGGCGGCAAAATTGGAGGCTATCGTATTGGCAAACTGGCCGTAGCTGGAATACATGGACTCAAAGGCCGCCTTGCGCACCCTCCTGTCCGTGCTTTCCAGCAGGCCCACATACCGGCCATGGGTTACCTCCGTCTCTTCCCCGTCCTCGCCGATGATCTTCGGGAAGGTCAGATCCGCATTGTTGAGCATCATAAAGGTGTCAGAAGGAGCGCCGGCCATCTCAGAGGCGCTGGCCAAAAGCTCCTCCACCTCCTGGCTGCGGGTATGCTCTCTTCTGCGAAGCAGCAGGGTAAAATACCGGTCATATGCCTGCAGACCCGGCTCCTCGGCCCGGAAAGCCGCAAGTCTCTCCGCCGGAATCGCCATGATCTCCGGCTCGGCAAAAGCGCTCCCCTCTTCCACCCGTGCGATCAGCATCTGAGCCTTCATCCGCATCGTCTGGTAAGTCACATCCGTGGTATCCACATCCATGTTCAGATGGGCATACATATATACCTTTTCCAGCTCTGCGTCGAAGCTGTCGGCAAAGTCCAGGTATTCCCGCAGCATCGCCGCCGAATCGCCCAGATGGCCTTTGTATTTTTCCATCTCTCCCAGCAGGCCGCTCACCCGCTGATAGTCCTCTTCCCAGGCCGCGTCGTCTGCATAGAGATCCTCCACAGCCCAGCGCTTCTCCTGCGGAATTTCGCTTCTTTTTGCTACTTTATCTGCCATTTTCCTATCTCCTTCCGATATAATATTGTCTGCCTATCAGCTTACCACATTTTAACCAGCCTGTCTATGCTGCCAAAACGCGAAGCGGATGAAATACCGTTTTCCGTATTTCACCCGCCGCGATTACTATTATTAAAATGTTGTAAGGAAAGTCCTGCCGCTTATCTACTGCTTATGGCACATCCCGGAGGATGGGCAGCAGCCGCAGCTGCCCCCGCAGGAGCAGCTATGCCCGGCCTTTTTGTCCCGGACCATCTTTCGGATGACCAGAACGACTACCGCCGCCAGGATCAGCGCAACAATAATCGTAGACAGATTTTCCATCAAAAAAGCAATCATTTTTTATCACACCTTTACTGTTCTTGTGAATTTCTGGCTCTCCTTGTAAGGGCGGAAAAGCAGGTAGAGGAAGAGGGCCACGGCGGCAAAGGCCACCACGGTAAAGATACCGAAACCGCCGCCGGTAAACAGGGTTCCCAGCTGATAAATCACCAGGGCAACCAGATAGGCGAAGCCGCACTGATAACCGATTGCGCCAAGGAACCATTTGGTATTGTTCATCTCACGTTTGATGGCGCCCATAGCCGCAAAGCAGGGAGCGCACAGAAGGTTGAACGCCAGGAAGGAATAGCCGCTGACAACCGTGAAGGACGCCGCCATTGCCGCATATACCGTTCCGTCCGCGCCTCCGAAAAGAATGCCCAGGGTACCAACGATGTTCTCCTTTGCCACCAGGCCGGTAACAGCCGCCACAGTCGCCTGCCAGTTTCCCCATCCCAGCGGAATAAAGATCCAGGCAACGGCGTTTCCGATGGCCGCCAGAATACTCATATCCAGCTCATCCTCGGCCAGCATCCGGAAGCCTTCGTCGGTGAAGCCAAAGTAAGAGGTAAACCAGATGACGATGGTGGAGAGCAGGATGATGGTGCCGGCCTTCTTAATAAAGCTCCAGCCGCGCTCCCACATGCTGCGAAGCACATTGCCCACCGTAGGCCAGTGGTAGGCCGGCAGCTCCATTACGAAGGGAGCGGGATCGCCGGCAAAGATCTTGGTCTTCTTCAGGATGATGCCGGAGCAGATGATGGCGGCGATACCCAGGAAGTAGGCCGAAGGGGCCACCCAGGAGGCTCCGCCGAAAATCGAGCCCGCGATCATCGCAATAAAAGGCACCTTTGCGCCGCAGGGAATGAAGGTCGTGGTCATGATGGTCATTCGCCTGTCTCTCTCGTTTTCAATGGTACGGGAGGCCATGATACCGGGGATGCCGCAGCCGGTGCCGATTAAGATCGGGATAAAGGACTTACCCGACAGGCCGAACTTGCGGAAAATACGGTCCATGATGAAGGCAATACGGGCCATGTAGCCGCAGGCCTCCAGGAAGGCCAGGAAGATAAACAGCACCAGAATCTGCGGCACAAAGCCCAGCACCGCGCCGACGCCGGCCACAATGCCGTCCAGGATCAGTCCCTGCAGCCAGTCGGCGCAGCCGATGGCGTTCAGGGCATTCCCCACCAGCACAGGCACGCCGGGCACCCAGATGCCATAGGAGGCCGGATCCGGATCTGCGTATCCGTATTTCTCATAAACCGGCAGCGCTTCTGCCAGCTCCTGCCCTGTGGACGTCACTTCTTCTGTGGCCAGGGTCTCCTCGTCCTCCACCAGATAGGTGGCCTCCGCCGATGCGTCAAACTGTGCGGCGAAAGCATTCAGGGCGGCTGCAGCCGTCTCCTCGCTGAAATCCTCCGACTCCGCGTCCAGGGCCGCCTCCACCTCGGAGGTATCGATGCCGTTTTCAGAGGCCCAGCTAATAAAGCCGTTCACCACCTGGGAGGCTTCGCCGAATTCCTCCGCATCTGCCGAGTAGGCGCTGCCGCCGATCAGATGCCAGCCGTCGCCGAAAACGCCGTCGTTGGCCCAGTCGGTCGCCCAGGTTCCCACTGTGGTTACAGATACATAATACACGAACCACATGATAATTGCAAATATCGGAAGGGCCAAAATACGGTTGGTCACGATCTTGTCGATCTTATCGGAGGTTGTCATCCCCGCCTGGCTCTTTTTCTTCAGGCAGTCGTGGATGATGGAATCAATATATGTATATCTCTCGCTGGTGATAATACTTTCCGCATCGTCGTCCAGCTCTTTCTCACAGGCCTTGATGTCCTGTTCGATATGCATCACCTGGTCGGTGGTGAGATTCAGCTTTGCAATGACCTTGTCGTCCCGCTCGAAAAGCTTGATGGCGTACCATCTCTGCTGTTCCTCGGGCATATCATGAAGAAGGTATTCCTCAATATGGGCAATGGCATGCTCCACACTGCCGGAGAACTTGTGCTGCGGGATGGTTCTCTCCTTGCTCTGGGCCGCTTTCACAGCTGCCTCGGCCGCCTCCGTCACTCCGGTTCCCTTGAGAGCGGAAATCTCATAGACCGGGCAGCCCAGGGCCTTGGACAGATTGGCGATATGAATCTTATCCCCGTTTTTCTTGATCACATCCATCATGTTGACCGCGGCCACCACCGGGATTCCCACCTCCACCAGCTGGGTAGTCAGATACAGGTTTCTCTCCAGGTTTGTGCCGTCAATGATGTTGAGAATCGCATCGGGACGCTCATCAATCAGATAGTTTCTGGCTACCACTTCCTCCAGCGTATAGGGGGAGAGGGAATAGATACCGGGCAGATCGACCACTGTAACGTCCTTGTGGTTTTTCAACCGCCCTTCCTTTTTCTCCACCGTAACGCCGGGCCAGTTTCCTACGAACTGGTTGGAGCCGGTCAGCGCATTGAACAGCGTCGTTTTTCCGCAGTTCGGATTTCCTGCCAGTGCAATTTTAATCGACATTTTCCATATCTCCTTTTAGTTTGTTAGAGCTAACTTGTTCCCCCACAAAAAGGCCGCCGAAACGACCTTACCCATAAAACACCCTGCGGTCTGCTTTATTCCACCGCAATCATTTCCGCGTCGGCCTTGCGCAGCGAAAGCTCATAGCCTCTCACCGTAATCTCCACCGGATCCCCCAGAGGAGCCACCTTGCGGATATAAATCTGTATTCCCTTGGTAATTCCCATGTCCATGATGCGGCGTTTCACTGCGCCCTCGCCGTTAATCTTGACGACGCGCACGGTCTCGCCGTGTTTTGCCTCCCTAAGCGTTTTCATACTGCATCTCCTTTCCTTGATTTCGCCCATGCTTTCTGGGCATCAGGTACACCCGGAGGGTATTTCAGATCATAATTTTTACCGCCATTTCACGGCTGATCGCCACACGGGATTCTTTAATCTTCACGATCACGTTCCCGTTTATCTCGGAAACCACCGACACCTGCGCACCGGCCACAAATCCCAGATTTTCCAGAAACTGTCTCACATCCGAATTGCCACCGACCTTTTTGATCCGGTTTTCCTCTCCTGCCTTAGCCATCGTAAGCGGCATCATCTGTCACCCTTTCCCTTTCTTACAAGCAAAATGTTCCGCTGACCTTTTCGATATCCAGCGGTTTTGGTTAGCTTTTTCTAACTGTAAAATAGATTAGCACTGTCTAACCGTTTTGTCAATATCCTTTTAAGAAATTTTTCCGCCCATCCCCTGCGCCCTCTCCCTACTCCTGGCGCAGGAGCGCTGCCAGCTCCTCCACATCCACCTGACCTGGGGCCGAAGCCTTATCCAGACAGCCAAAGGTAGCCGCCGAGCCAAAGAGTCCTGCCTGGGTGCGGCTCCTTTTCCCCAGTTCTCCCATGGAGATAGCGATCAGAGGCCGATCGGTCCGGACCATGGTTTCCTGGCAGGCCGTCCGCAGATGCTCCACGTCGCCGTCCTTTTCCGGCATCACCGCCGCCTTCAGGATATCCGCCCCCCAGCCGTCCATCGTCAGGAAGATATCGCAAAGCTGCTGGATTTCCGGCGTCCTCCGGAAATTATGATAGGAACCGACAATGCAGCGTCCCAGGCTGTGAGCCGTCCCGCACAGGGTACGCATCACATTCTCCCCTGCCCGCATTTCCACATCGCACAGATCCACGGCCCCGCTCTCCAGAGCGCAGTAATTCAGCCACAGATAGTCGCGGGGAGACAGATCGCAGATTCCCGCCCCGCCTTCCTCCCTGGTGCGGAAGGTAAACAGCAGCGGCATATCTCCCATAACCCTTCGCAGAGAGAGCAAAAGGGCCTGCACCTTGCGCCGGTCTCCCGCCCCCTCGTAGCCGTCGACCCTCCATTCCATCATATCGGCAGACGAATGGACGGCCCGCTGGGCGGACGCAAGGATCTCCTCCCGCGTCGTCTCCAGCACCGGTACGCAAATCTTCGGCAGGCCCTGCCCGATTGTGATCCCGCGAATTCTTATCTTTCCTACATCGCCGTTTTTATCCATATCATGTTTCCTCTTTAAACACAATCTCTCCCGCCGCGATTGTCGCCCTGACTTTTCCATGGACCCTTCTGCCATGGAAAGGGGTATTTTTTGATTTGGAAGCAAAGCTTTCTTTATCAATCTGGTATTCCGCCTCCGGATCGATCACCGTCACATCTGCCTGGGCCCCCGGACGAAGCGTCCCCCGGTCGATTCCCAGGATACGGGCCGGATTCAGGCTCATTTTCTCCGCCATCTGCAGCGGGGTAATGACGCCGGGACGGACCAGCTCGCTGATGGTCAGAGGCACCGCCGTCTCCAGCCCCACGATGCCGCAGGGGGCCTCCCGCATTCCTTTTGCCTTTTCGTGGTCCGCATGGGGCGCGTGATCGGTGGAAATGCAGTCCAGGGTTCCGTCCGCCAGCCCCTTCTTTATGGCCTCCACGTCGGCCGCCGTCCGCAGCGGCGGAGCCATCTTAAAGTTGGCGTCCGTCCCGTCCACCGCCTCGTCGGTCAGGGTAAAATGATGAGGACAGGCCTCGCCGGTCACCGGGAGGCCGATTTTCTTAGCCGCCCGCAGAAGCTCCACGCTGCCGGCCGTGGAGCAGTGGCACAGATGAAGCCTGGCCCCCGTCTCTTCCGCCAGCAGGATGTCTCTGGCCGCAATGATGTCCTCCGCCCCATTGCAGAAGCCGGGAAGGCCCAGGCGCTTCGACACCTCGCCGTCGTTCATCACGCCGCCGGCCTGCATTCCCTTATGCTCACAGTGGGCGAGAGTCACCAGCCCCAGATCCCTGGCAAGCTCCATCCCTTTTTTGCACAGGGCCGCATCCATCACCGACTTGCCGTCCTCGCTGACCGCCCCGATTCCCGCCTCCTTCAGAGCAGCCATATCGGTGAGTTCCTCGCCTGCAAGCCCCTTGGTCACCGCTCCCACCGGAATCACCTGCACCGGCGACAGGCGCTCTGCCTTCTCGCGGATGTAAGCGATGGTCTCCGGGCTGTCCGCCGCAGGGACGGTATTGGCCATACAGCAGATCGTGGCAAAGCCCCCTCTGGCGGCCGCCCGTCCCCCGCTCTCTATATCCTCCTTATACTCCTGCCCAGGATCCCTGAGATGCACATGCAGGTCAATGAGGCCGGGCATCACATAGCAGCCCTCCGCCTCAATGACAGTGACCTCTGCCGCATCCGCTGACGATCTCTCCGCTGAAGGCCCCTCCCCCGGCATGCAGACTTTTTCTATTTTTCCATCTTTTATCCACAGGTCCCGTACCCCGTCCAGGCCTGCGGCCGGATCGAGCACTCTTCCTGCACGAATCCATATGGTTCCCCTATTTTCGCTGGTCGTCATCGCCTATTTCCTCCTGACCGACAGATTGATTTTCCTTTCTTTCTTACATCATACCAAAAAAAGAACAGAAAAGCCACGGGAAATCTTTTGGGGACTCCCGTGGCTGTTTTAAAGCCATTCATTAGGACAAGAAATTAAGATACCGGCAGAGTCATCTCCTGCCACTCCTCCTTCGTCAGCCGGCACACATGCTCGACGCGGTCCCCAAAGGGAGTCTGGCATTTCTCCACCGTATGATGATAGCGGAACCCGCATTTTTCCATGGCGCGCCGGGATTTTTCATTCCCGTCGAAATAGGCGCACCAGGCCGTCGTGCAATGAAGATCCTCAAAGCAGCGCCGAAGCAGGCAGCGCACCGCCTCGGGAGTCAGCCCCTGTCCCCAGTAAGGGACGCCGATCCAGTAGCCGATCTCCGCCTCTTCCTCTCCCATCTCGCGGTTGCCGTGGGGCGCCAGCATGATGCCGGCGCTCCCCACCGGCTTGCCCGTGCTCTTTAACACCATGGCATAGGTCTCCGGAGCCGACAGGATTGTCCGAATAATCTCGCGGCTGTTCTCCACGCTGGTATGGGGCTGCCAGCCGGCCGCAGGTCCCACCCGGTCGTCCTTTGCGTAAAAATAAAGTTCCTCCGCGTCCTCCTCCGACCAGGGACGCAGGATCAGCCGTTCTGTCTCCAGCTGCATTCATCTTCCCCCTTCCTTTTCTCAGGTTAGGGAGATTATACGTTGCCTTCACAGAAAAGTCAACCCTATTACCCGATTTTCTTACGGTGCGTCAGCCGCCCAGCTTGCTCACAAAATCGGTCATGACCTCCGATACCTTGATCTGCTGGGGACATACCCCCTCGCAGCTGCGGCAGCCGATGCAGGCGTTCGGCCGCTTATCCTCCGGAACCGCCGACAGGGCCATCGGGGCGATGAAGCCTCCCTGGGTAAAGCTGTGCTCATTGTACAGGGCCAGCAGGGAAGGGATGTCCAGACCCTGCGGGCAGTGGGACACGCAGTAGTGGCAGGCCGTGCAGGGCACCGTCGTCTTCTTCGTCATTGCGTCGGCAATGGACAGAAGCGTATCCATCTCCTCTTTATTTAACGGCTTATCCTCCTCGAAGGTGCGGATGTTTTCCTCCATCTGCTCCCTATTGGACATGCCGGAGAGCACCATCTTTACCTCCGGGATGGTCTGCAGGAAACGGAAGGCCCAGGCCACCGTCTTTTCGTCGGGACGAAGGGCATGCAGCTTCGCCTCGTCCGCCGCAGCCAGGGAGGCCAGACGGCCGCCGCGCACCGGCTCCATCACCCATACCGGAATACCGTACTGCTTTAAGAGCTCCACCTTGCCCTTGGCGTCCTGGAAGGTCCAATCCAGGTAATTCAGCTGAATCTGGCAGAATTCCATATCCTTGCCGTAGGCCTCCAGGAAACGCTTCATCACCTCGATGCTGCCGTGGGCCGAGAAGCCCAGATGACGGATCCGTCCCGCCTTCTTCTGCTCCATCAGATAAGCGTGGATGCCGTAGCTCTCATCCAGATAAGCGTCGATGTTCATCTCGCACACATTGTGGAACAAATAAAAATCAAAATACTCCACCTGGCATTTCTCCAGCTGCTTTTCAAAGATCTCCTTTACCTTGCCCATATTGGACAGATCGTAGCCGGGGAATTTCGTCGCCAGGTAAAATTTCTCCCTGGGATAGCGGGCCAGGGCCTTTCCCATCACCAGTTCGGAATTCCCGTTGTGATAGCCCCAGGCCGTGTCGTAATAATTGACCCCGTGCTCCATGGCGTAATCCACCATCTCCAGCGCCTTTTTCTCATCGATCCGGGCGTCGTCTCCATCAATCACCGGCAGGCGCATAGCTCCCATGCCAAGGGCAGACAGCTTCAGATCCTGAAATTCTCTGTAAACCATACTTTGTCCTCCTGCATTCCTTAGTCTGCATACTTTATCGTATACTTTGTCCGTATACTTTGCCTGTATACTTTGTCTGTATTTGTATACCCGTTTATTATACAGATTAAAGTTCACTTTAAGTCAAGCGTTTTTATCAAAGAAATTTTGCCTGGATTCTGCCCCTCCCTTATCGCCCGGCACGGGCAAAATAATCCGACAGAATCTGACGGATATGGTAATAGCGCCTGGCATAAGAATTATCGATGCGGATCAGCTCCATCCCGTGGCTTCGGCAGATTTTCTCCTTTTTCCTGGCCCGCCTCTTCACCGCTTCTTCCTCTATGTGCTCCCTGCCGTCCAGCTCGATGACCAGAATCGGCTCGTCCATCCCCTCGAAGTTTTTCTCATAGACCACGAAGTCGAACTGCCCGGTATAAAACAAATCGGAATAGGGTTCGTTGTCCCGGAAAACCTGCTTGACCGGAACCTCCCTTTTTACGCTGCACCGCCCCACCCCGCCTAGCACGTTATCGAGGGCTGTGCTCAGGCTTTCCAGAAAAGCCTCCTCCGTCCGGGTGCTGTAGGGTTTTACGCCCAGGGCGCGGGAATGGGTCAGGCGCGGCGTCACCTGGGTCTGACCGTTGGTCTTTACGTACTGAACCAGCTCGTAGAGGTCGTCGCCTCCGGCCTCCTGCCCCGGCTGCGAAGCCTTCCCGGCGGAGAGGGCCCCGCTGTGCAACCGTTCGATATCCCGGCTGCAGCCCAGGACCACCAGCTGTTTTCGGGCGCGGGAGGTGGCCACGTTGATCAGTTCCTTATTGTTTTTCAGCCACTCGTAGGTGCCCGGCCCCGTCCGGTCCGTAAGGGCCAGAGAAAACAGAATCACATCCTTTTCATCCCCCTGAAAGGCATGGACCGTGCCGCAGGAGGCATTTTGGATCCCCTTCTCCTTCAGCTTCTGCTGAATACATTCCTTCTGATTGACAAAGGGCGTGATGATCCCGATTTTTTTATCCGGATTGCGGGCCGCGTAATCGGCAGCCCAGGCCGCCTCCTCCGGGGCGCAGTTTTTTACCTCCCCGCCGGCGTTGTTCATTTCCACATAGACCAGGGGCTGATCGGCCTGCACGCTGCTGTCCACCTGGAGTTTGCTGTTGTAATATTTCCGGTTGTTGAACCCGATAATCTTCTGATGGCAGCGGTAATGATGGGATAGCAGGGTCTCCTCGCTGACCGAATCGCTGGCCAGATAGGTCTTGTAAATGGAATTTTTGATATAATCGTATTCCTCCGGCACCTGGTAGCGCCGCCGCAGAATCTCGTTGGTGCGCGGATCCAACTGGATCACCGGGCGAAGCTGCTGGGGATCGCCCACCAGCATCAGGTTCCTTCCCCGCAGCACAGGAATCAGGGAAACCGCCGCATTGCATTGGCTGGCCTCGTCGATGATCGTCATATCAAAGTGAGGACCGGGTCCGGCCAGCTTATGGGCTCCGATGCAGGTGGTCAGCACCACCGGAAATACCCGGAGGAAGTTTTTCAGGTTTTCCGCCTCCGACAGATATTTTTCAAACCGTTCCACCCTTTTTTCATCTTCCGCAAAGATCAAATCCTTTAAAACGGCATTCTCCGGCCGGTCCAGCCTCTGGATATGCCGGGCCGATTCGTAATAAAAATAGCTGAACAGGTATTTGGGGTCATTCGGCAAAAGCTTCAGCGCCTCCTCCGTCGAAAATTCTCCCAGCTGCCGTCTCCTCTTTTCCAGCCGCACCCTCTGCCGGTCATGGATATCGGCATACAGGTTAAAATGCCGGCTCTGCGTCTGTTCCAGCTTATCCATGGCGTCGGCCCGGTCGCGCAGGTCCATCGCCTCCTCATAACGCTTGAGAAGGGAGGTCAGCTCCCGAAGCTTTCCCGCCTCCAGCCTGCGGTTGCGGTCCAGGTTATCCTCCAGCACCCGGATCTGAGACGCCTCCTCATAGAGCCGCCTCATATGAGCCAAGGCTTCTTCCTCCTTGTCCCGGTTTCCCAGCCTGACCGCCGGAAAGGGAATGTGGCCCCGGCTGCAGGAGAAGGCGCGCAGGCCGTCAAAAACCCCGTCCACCGGATGATTGTTATAAGAAGAAACCAGCACGGTCCGGCCGGCAAAAAAGGCGGTGGTCACTGTGTTGAGGATGGTGCTGGTCTTGCCGGTTCCCGGAGGGCCCTGCACATAGGCCAGCGGATATTTCATCCCGTTATAAATCGCCAGCAGCTGGTCCAAGTTCACCTGACGGTTCAGAAGGGCAAAAGGATAGTCCTTGCGGCGGTCCGGCTTCTCCGTCAGCTCGCCGAAGAAGGCGCGGATGGGATACGGAACCTTTTCCTCCTTGTCTTCATACATCCGGGCAATGGCGCCGTACTCCGAATCCAGGTCCACCTTCAGATCCCTGCCCACGGCGAGCACATAGGGCATGTCGTTGACATACATGCTGTGGGGCCTGCGGGCGGCAATGCAGTCCTTGATCCGCTCGATATTCTCCTCAAAACGGTCTAAGAGGCCGTACTCGTCCGCATCCAGGAAATTGCGGACGCTCTGCTTTTTCTCCGCCAGCTGATACTCATAGCAGACCGTCGCCTCCTTCGCCGGACGCAACACCCCATGCCTTACGTCAAAAAGCAGGCGGCGATAGGCCAGAAGATAGAGGCCCCTGGGCGTATTGACGCTCAGCAGATTCAGCCCCAGTTCGATCTGCGGACTCTTCTTCTTTTCTCCGGTTTTTTTATCCTTCGCGTACCCTTCCACCAGGGCGGCAAACTGGGCCGGCGTCAGCTTATACTCCTCCTCGCGGGCCAGTTTTTTGCCCAATTCCACATCGTCTAACTGTTCCAGCAAGGCGTATTCCGTATAATACGGCGTGGCGTCCATCCGGCTGCATTGGGCCAGGTATTCCAGAATCTTTAAATTGGGGGCGCTGCCGAATATGGGGCGGTATTTCTCCGGGTTCTGCCCGATATCGGCAATCAGCTCCTCGTTCTTCTCTTCGTAGGTGCCCTCGATCACGCGGGCGGACCGGATGGAGTCGATATAAATCTTGTTAAGGAGCATCATCTCATAGGTTCCCAGATGCAGCCCCCGCACCTTCATCGTCCGGCCGGCGGGATCCATATCCAGAACGCTGATCCAGTAGCGGGTAGCCTCCCCGCTTCGGTTCTGGTATTCAATTTGCAGCCATTTTCCCTCGTGGATGGCCCGGAATATCTCTCTTCCCGTTTTTTCCATGGCACAGCCTCCGCATAAAATCAAGGCAGGACTGGCTTGTCTCCAAGCCTTTACTCCATCACAGCATAGCAAAAAGCTTCCAATTCCTTCGCGTCCATCAGCTTCGGCACCGGATAAAGGGGATTCCCCTCCCGCTCCGCCGTCCGCGCCAGCTCCGGAATATCTTTCGCCTGAATTCCTCTCAGCTTTTCCGGGATCCCTAAGCGCTTCTGCATTTCCCGGACTGCCTGGATAAATTTAGACGCCCCGGACCAGTCGATCTCGGTCCGGCTGGAAATACCGATGGCGACGGCCAGATCGTGAAGTTTCCGATGCGCCGTTTTTCCATAGGCCTCCAAAACATAGGGGAGCAGAACCGCGTTGGCCAGGCCATGGGGTACATTGTACTTCCCGCCCAGCGAATGGGCCACCGCATGGACATAGCCCACATAGGACTTGGTAAAGGCGCTGCCGGCCAGATAAGCGGCCCGCAGCATATTTCGCCTGGCCGTCATGTTCCCGCCGTCCTCATAGGCGTCAAAAATATTTTCAAAAATCAGCTGCACCGCCCTTATGGCGTCCGCCCTAGTCTCCCCCGTGGTGGACCGCCCGATGTAGGCCTCCACTGCATGAGTCAGGGCGTCCATTCCCGTGGTGGCCGTCAGCTGCGGCGGAAGGCTGCGGGTCACCTCCGGATCCAGCACCGCATAGCGGGGAATCAGAGGAAAGTCGTTGATCGGATATTTATGCCGGGTCTCGCTGTCCGTAATGACCGCCGCCAGGGTGGTCTCGCTGCCGGTTCCCGCCGTCGTCGGGATGGCAATCAGTAAAGGCAGCCTTCTATGTACCTTCAGAATCCCCTCCATCTGCGCCAGACTCTGCCTGGGCTTTGCGATCCGCGCCCCCACAGCCTTCGCGCAGTCGATAGACGAGCCGCCGCCAAAACCGATGATCGCCTGACAGCCTCCAGCCAGATATTTCGTCCTGGCCTCCTCCACGTTCTCGGTGGTAGGATTCGCCACGGTCTTATCGTACACGGCACAGTAAATATGGCCTTTTTTCAGCGCTTCCTCCAACGGAGCCGTCAGCCCGAAACCGCGGATGCTCTTGTCCGTCACCAGCAGAACCCGGCGGATATTTTTCTTCTTAAACAAAGGCACAAGGGCGGAAACACCGTCCAGCATTTCCGGCTTGCGGTAAGGCAGAAAGGGAAGGGCCAGCCTTAAGACGGTCTGATAGGTACGGCAGTATATTTTCTTGATCGGATTCACAGAATTTCTCCTTCTTCTTCACATATTTTCTGCAGATTGCCTGCAATGATCCGCAGCGACCGGTACATGGTCCTGCGCTCCTCGGCCGAAAGGCCCTGCCCGCCCCGCTCCATAACATCCTCTATGACCCGGATGATATGCCGCACAATGATCTTTCCCTCGCCGGTCAGGTAGATGCGGGACCGGTATTTCCTCCCGGTTTCCGGCATTTCCACATATACCAGCTCGTATTCATCCAGCTTTGCGACGGCCCTCGAGATTGCCGCCCGATCCTCCATGCACAGATCCGCCAGCTGCGCCGCGGTCAGGCCCGCCGGGCGCTGGTACAGGTTCAGCATACACATCACATGCGTCCCTTTAAGCCCCAGCTCGCCCATCTCGCTGCTTTTAATCTTTTGTATGCAACGGTAAATCTGATTGATATAGAGGACAAATCGCTCAAAACGGTCAATCATCGGCAATCTCCATCTTTGCAGGCATCATTTTTCGCAGGCTGTCAATTCTTACATATGGTATCATAAAGATGTTGACACGTCAACATCTCCGCCGCAGATATCCTATATCTCTTCGCTGCAGATATCCCGCATATCCGATATGTCCAATATATCCCCGCAGCCATTTGACAGGTGCGCTCAGGATCGGATAGGGGGAGAATCTTCCCCTATCCGCCGCGATAACGCGCAAAAAGCTGCCGCCCGACCGATATTCTCAGCCGGGCGGCAGCCCTTATTGCTTATATTGCTTATATCACTTATGTGCGCTTACAACGCCGGATAAAGATACCCGTCTCTCACTGCTGGTTTCCGCCGTAGAGAGCTACCAGCTTCTGCAGGTAAGCATATTTCTCCTTGGCCAGCTCCTCGGACTTGTCGAACAGAGCCTCCGCCTTGGCCGGATTGGAGCGAACCAGAGAGTTGTAGCGGACCTCGCCGTTTAAGAAGGTCTTGTAGCCCTCGTAGTTCGGAGCCTTGGAATCCAGCATGAAGGCAGGCTTGCCCTCGGCAGCCAGACGAGGATCGTAGCGGAAGCAGTTCCAGTAACCAGCCTGCACGGCCTCCTTCTCCTCGGTCTGCGCCTTGCTCATGCCCTTCTTGATGCCGTGGTTGATGCAAGGAGCGTAGGCGATGATGATGGAAGGACCATTGTAGCTCTCCGCCTCCACGAAAGCCTTGATGCACTGGTTCATATCAGCGCCCTGGGCGATCTGGGCCACATACACATAGCCGTAGCTCATGGCGATGCTGGCCAGGTCTTTCTTCTTGGTCTCCTTGCCGCCGGCAGCGAACTGAGCGACAGCGCCCACGTTGGTAGCCTTGGAGGACTGTCCGCCGGTGTTGGAGTAAACCTCGGTATCAAATACCAGGATGTTGATATCCTGACCGGAAGCGATCACATGGTCCAGGCCGCCGAAGCCGATATCGTAGGCCCAGCCGTCGCCGCCCAGGATCCACTGAGACTTCTTGGACAGGAAATCCTTCTGCTTCAGGATCTCTTTCGCCTTATCGCAGCCGCAGGCCTCCAGAGCCTCTACCAGCTTATCGGTAGCGGTGCCGTTTAACGCACCCACCTCGTAGGTATCCAGCCACTCTTTGCCGGCAGCCTTCACGGCCTCGTTGTCGCCGTTGTTTACCAGATCCTCTACCTTGGTCTTCAGAGCGCCGCGGATCGCGTTCTGAGCCAGCTTCATGCCGTAGCCGAACTCAGCCGCATCCTCAAACAGGGAGTTGGACCAGGCAGGGCCCTGTCCCCTCTTGTTCATCGTATAAGGAGTGGAAGGAGAGGAGTTGCCCCAGATGGAGGAGCAGCCCGTAGCGTTGGCGATGTAAGCCCGGTCGCCGAACAGCTGGGTCATCAGCTTCGCGTAAGGGGTCTCGCCGCAGCCTGCGCAGGCGCCGGAGAACTCAAGCAGAGGCTGCTTGAACTGGCTGCCCTTGACCGTGGTCTCCTTGAACTTCTCCAGAACCTCGGGCTTCACATCCAGGGTGCGTCCGAAGTCGAAGACCTCCTGCTGATCCATGTTCTCCTCGAAGGAAGCCATGGTCAGAGCCTTCTCGCCCTTCTTGCCAGGGCATACATTCGCGCAGGAACCGCAGCCCGTGCAGTCCAGAGCGGAAATGCTCATCGTGAAGTAATATCCGGGCATACCCATCATCGGCAGCTTCTTCATGCCGGCGGGAGCCTTGGCAGCCTCCTCCTCGGTGGTGACCACAGGGCGGATTACCGCATGAGGGCACACATAGGAGCAGAAGTTGCACTGGATGCAGTTGTCGGGATTCCATACCGGCACATCGGTGGCAATGCCGCGCTTCTCATAGGCAGCGGTGCCGGAAGGAGTGGAGCCGTCCACATATTCCTTGAAAGCGGATACAGGCAGGCTGTTGCCCTCCTGGCCGTTTACAGCCACCTGGATATTGGCTACGAATCTCTCTGTAGCGTTCTTAGCGGAGCTGATCTGCTCGCCCAGAGGCTCGTCCTCGCAGTTCTTCCAGCTCTCAGGGATCTGGATCTCCACGATTCTCTGTGCGCCGGCGTCGATGGCGGCATAGTTCATGTTGACGATATCATCGCCCTTTCTGCCGTAGGTATCCTTGGCAGCCTTCTTCATCAGCTCGATGGCCTGCTCCTCAGGGATAATGTTGGCCAGCTTAAAGAAAGCGGACTGCAGAATGGTGTTGATTCTTCTGCCCAGGCCGATCTCCTTGCCGATATCGATACCGTCGATGGTGTACACCTTAATATTGTTCTCAGCAATGTATCTCTTGGCCTGTCCGGGCAGATGATGCTCCAACTCCTCAGGACTCCAGGAGCAGTTGAGCAGGAAGGTTCCGCCGGGCTTGATATCCTGCACCATATTGTACTTGCGCACATAGGCAGGGCAATGGCAGGCCACGAAGTTTGCTTTGGAAATCAGGTAGGTGGATTTGATCTTGTCCTTGCCGAAGCGCAGGTGGGAGATCGTCACGCCGCCGGATTTCTTGGAATCGTAATCAAAGTATGCCTGTGCATACATATCGGTGTTGTCGCCGATGATCTTGATGGAGTTCTTGTTGGCGCCAACGGTACCGTCGGAGCCCAGACCCCAGAACTTGCAGCTGATGATGGAATCCGGCGTGGTGTCGGGATCCTCCTCCACTGCCAGGCTCAGATTGGTCACATCGTCCACGATGCCGATGGTGAATACCTTCTTATCGGTGTTCTTGTAAACGGCGATGATCTGGCCGGGGGTGGTGTTCTTGGAACCCAGGCCGTAACGGCCGGAAAGAACAGGCACGCTGTCGAACTTGGAACCCTTCAGAGCAGCCACCACATCCAGATACAGAGGCTCGCCCATGGCGCCGGGCTCTTTGGTTCTGTCGAGAACGGAGATCACCTTTACGCTGTCCGGAATCACATCGATCAGGTGCTTCGCGCTGAAAGGACGGTACAGGCGAACCTTGACCACGCCCACCTTCTCGCCTCTGGCCATCAGGTAATCAACGGTCTCGTCGATGGTCTCACATACGGAGCCCATGGCTACGATCACATGCTCCGCATCGGCTGCGCCGTAGTAGTTAAACAGCTTATAATCGGTGCCGATCTTCGCATTGACCTTGTTCATGTACTCTTCTACAATGCCGGGCATGGCGTCATAGAAAGGATTGCAGGCCTCTCTGGCCTGGAAGAAGATGTCAGGGTTCTGTGCGGAACCGTTCTGACGGGGATGGTTGGGATTCAGAGCGCTGGCGCGGAAAGCGTCCACAGCGTCCATATCCACCAGATCCTTCAGATCCTCGTAATCCCAGGTCTCGATCTTCTGGATCTCATGGGAGGTACGGAATCCGTCAAAGAAGTTAATGAAAGGCAGACGGCCCTTGATGGCGGCGCAGTGCGCAACGGGAGTCAGATCCATGACCTCCTGCACGCTGGACTCACACAGCATGGCTACGCCGGTCTGACGACATGCGTAAACATCGGAGTGGTCGCCGAAAATGGAAAGGGCATGGCTGGCGATGGCACGGGCCGATACGTTGAACACACCCGGCAGCTGCTCGCCTGCGATCTTGTAAAGGTTGGGGATCATCAGCAGAAGTCCCTGAGAAGCCGTAAAGGTGGTCGTCAGAGCGCCTGCTGTCAGGGAGCCGTGCACAGCACCGGCCGCACCGGCCTCAGACTGCATCTCGGTCACCTTAACGGTCTGGCCGAAAATGTTCTCGCGTCCCTGAGTTGCCCACTCGTCGGTGGCCTCAGCCATCACGGACGAAGGGGTAATCGGGTAGATGGCAGCTACATCAGAATAAGCATACGACACATGTGCCGCGGCATGGTTGCCATCCATGGATTTCATTTTTCTACCCATAAATCATGTTCCTCCTAATGGTAATATTGAGTTAATACCGCTATTTCTCATTATACATTCATCGTCCGTAACTTGTCAAATGCGTATTGCAAAAAGTACAAGAAAATGTGTTGAAAACAGGGAGGTTGTGGGAAATTTGCCGCTGCTTTCCGTCCCCGTCCGTCAGGCAAACCTCTTACCGGACGGACAGGCAATCCAGGATATCCCGGCACAGCTTTTCCGGCGTTTCCTCCATCCCTTCCTCCATCCAGACCTCAATGCAGCTGTACAGCCCTCCGGCCAGGAAAATTTCCAGCTGTCTGCGGTTTATCTCCTGCGGAAAATCGATTTTTTCCATGCCCTTTTTGACAAAGCGCAGGCTGCAGTGAAGGGAATTCGCTGTGAGCTGACTTTGAAACAGCAGGCGGCAGTAAGCCTCATGCTTTTTCCAAAAAGAAAAATAGATGAGCAGGACTTTTTCAAGGGTCAGCTGATCCTGCTTTTCAATCTCGTCATATAAGCTTTTAAACAGCACCTTGGAATAGGCGATCAGCACATCGTCCTTGGATTTAAAATGGCGGTAAAAGGTAGCCCTTGTCAAATCCGCCTGGCTGCACAGATCGGAGATCGTTATCTCATCGTAAGCCTTTTCCTTCATTAATTTCATAAGAGCCTGGATCATCTGATTGCGGGAACGCAGTTTTGATTTTTCGGACGGGTGATTGTTCATCTGTTACATTTCCCCCAAATTGTATCACTTGAAGCGGAAGTATTGTCTTTTCTTTAATTACATTTTATAATTTATTCACAAAGTATGCAAGGAGAACTTATACGTTCTCTCCAATTATGGAAGGGAGACAAAAAACAAATGAAAAGAAAACTGATGGCTGCATTTTTGGCAATGATCCTGGTCCTGAGCCTGGCTGCCTGCTCTTCGGGCGGCGATGAAGGCGGACAGGCCGATACCACCGCTGCGGCAGCGGAGACCACCGCAGCAGGGACAGAGGAAACTGCAGCCGCTGAGACGCCTGCCGCCACCGAGGCCGGACCCGTCGTTGAGACCTTCTCCGCCGAGTATGAGATGGTAGGCACGACCTCCGCCGGACTTCCGAAGAACGATACCTTTATCTTCGAGGGCGAGACGACGGACGGAATCATCACATCGCTGAACTTTGACATCATCCGCAATAAGGGCCTGGAGGGCGAGTATTCCAAGAAAGACCTGATGGGCTATCAGATGAATGTCTCCGACGCAGAAGTGGCCGCGACGGATAACGGCTTTGAGCTGGTAAACCTGGGCATGAACGGCTATGAGACCGAATTCGGCCAGTACATGATCACCGCCACCTGCCCGGAACTGACCGACGACACCGTCTTTGCCGACCTGACCATCACCAATTACACCGGCGAGGAACTGACCCCCGACCAGCGCATCCTGATTTATCAGTATCTGGCAAACGAGGCGGATATCGAGTTGACCGACGAGACCCCGGTGAGCGAGCTGCTGGCGATCCACGGCCTGTATAAGGACGGTGAATTCGTAGAGGGAACCTCCCGCGTATCCTTTGCCGGCTTCAATGGCGGCAGAAGCTACGGCGAGCAGATCGACGCGATTGTCGACTATATCCTCAACAACAACATGACGCTGGAAGATGTATATGAAATGTTTCGGACGGTAAACCAGCAGAGCACTCCCATCGAGGACCGCGACACCATTGCCGGCGCTACCATCGCTTTCGTCGGCGACTTCCAGAGGATGGTTTATCTGGCTATGTACGGCGAGCTCTTTGAGGGCGTTACCAACAGCACCACTGCCGACGGCAGCACCACCATTGAGGTAGTAACCCAGGGTTACGGCGGAGAGATCGAGACCCATGTCACCTTCGACGACGCCACCAGAACCATCACTGCAATCTCGGTTCGCGACTCCCAGGAGAGCGACGGATACGGCGCTGTGCTGACTGCCGACGGTTCCGATTACCTGAACACCCTGATTGAGTCTCAGGATGATCTGGATGCCGTAGATACGGCTACCGGCGCTACCACGACGGCCACCTCTCTGAAGAAGGCTGTCCTCTTCGCCAAGGAATACTATGATGCGAACAACTGATGCAAAAATCATACATTCCGTCTTAGCTAAAAACAGTTAAAAACAGAGGAGGGGGCTGTCGGTTAATACCGATTTTTAACCCCTGACAGGCAGAGAAGAGACAATCCCAGAGAATTCGGACTTTTTTAGGAACCGAATTCCCTGTCAGATTGTCTCTTTCTTATTGATCCTCTTATT
>CALWRE010000077.1 GCA_944383835.1 uncultured Lachnospiraceae bacterium
AGCCCGGTTTCCGTATATGCCCACAAGGATCGCCCTCGCCCCATTCCCCTTTATCGCAGCGATCCTTCTCACGGCAGGAGCCGGCACGCGGCCGCCGTAGGAAGGAACCGCGAGAATTGCAGCGTCCTCTCTTCCCAGGGAAACATCCGAAAAATCCAGGGCGCTGTCTGTCAGATCGACCGTTATGACATCGCCGCCCAGATCCTTTGCCAGCTTATTTGCCAGTATGTCAGCGGCCTTCTTCGTTCCTCCCGTCGGACTGAAGCAGATTTCATAGAGACTCATTTTCCTTTCCTCCCATTTCCATTCTTTTTCCTTGCAATTTTTCTTTGCCTAAGATAAAATTACAAAATGTAACAAATGAGTTTACATCTAATATAGACAGTATCACCCGATGCATGTAATGTCAAGAATTACATTTTAGTCCGAAACATTTCTACATTTTAGTCCGAAACATTTCCGAAGGCTCTGAAGGCTCTTAAAGGAAGAATGAGAGGACTCAGCAAGGAGTGAACCATATGCAGATCAGCATGAAATGTTCTATCGCAGTGCATTGTTTGATTTTCATCCATGAGACGGCAGGAAAGATAAGGGTGACCAGCACGCTGCTGGCCAAAAGCACCGGCTGCAACCCGGTGGTCATCCGCAATATTTTCAGCGCCCTGAAAAAAGCCGGCATCCTCTCCGTTTCCCACGGCGCGGCCGGAGCCGAACTGTCGATGCCTCCTTGATCGGCATTCATCCCTGCGAGGGGAGAGAATGCCCGGTAGCCCAGAACATTCATTCCGTCCTAGAAGGGCCTTACCAGAAGATAAGCGATTCCATCCGCCATACGATGGGGGGATCACCCTCGAATCGATGATCGAGGATTTTCACAGAAAAGTATCTGAGGTATCCAAAGAAACATAAGATGGAACTTTACATGATACCCGTCTTATATCCACTATGTTAAATAATAATTTTTATTGATATTGTATATTTATTCCATTGACATCAAGAAAAGAATTGTGTAATATAGATACAGATAGCAAGGATTGTTACCTGATTGGGGCATGACCTTATTATCTTATCATGAAAATAAAGGAATTGGATTGCTACTCTTCGAGGCATGACTAATTTTGTCAGTTGTATTATGTTTTGCCTTGAGGAGTTTTTTTGTTCCGCTGTCTGAGCAAAGGAGGGGATTTATTGCTTGCGATCAAAAAAATCAACAACAACGTCGTTGTCTGTCAGGATTCCTCCGGACGTGAACTGATTGCCCTGGGCAAAGGCATCGGTTACGATGCTGTCCCCCGCGATGTTCCCCTTTCCAAAATTGAGAGAACGTTCTATGCAGTGGATGAAGCATATTATCCTTTGGCTCAGGTACTGCCAGAAAACATTCTGATCTTCTCCGATCGCATTGTTGATATTGCAAAAAACAGACTTCCTTATGAGCTAAGTCCCAATCTAGTAATTACGCTTGCGGATCACATTACATTCGCCATCGAGCGAACGAAGAAAAAGATTTTTATTTCCATGCCTCTTTCCTGGGATGTTATGCAGCTTTATCCCGCAGAATACCGTATTGGCGAATATGCCATTTCCCGTATTGAACGCGAGTTCCATGTGCAGCTGGCGGAAAAAGAAGCAGCCGGTATAGCTCTCTGTATTATCAATGGAAAAAAAGAAGATGCAGCTCGAGCCAATACCCCTGCTCAGACGGAAGATAATGAAATGCTCGAACAAATTACTGAAATTGTAGAAGACTGCTTCGGCATTTTGATTGACCGAAAATCCTTTAACTTTGCCCGATATGCCTCCCATTTGCAGTATCTATTTCAAAGGATCCATACAGGTGAAACCATTCAAAGTGAAAATCTGGAGCTGTACCGCAGTATCGGAGTTGAGTTTCCTGATATTGCAAAGTGTGTAGATACCATTGCCGTACATATTAAAAAACAATGGAAAAGCGATATCTCCGAGGAAGAAAAACTTTATCTGATTTTACATATTAACCGCATCTGTTCCAAAGAAGGATTGTAACCATCACGGGCATGACCTCTAAACAGACGGACTTATTCCGTCTCTCAGAGGTCATTTTTTTCAGATTTCTGCCGGCAGAAGCGCGCCTGCCGCTGAAAAAGTCCACTATACAATAAGGAGAATGGCTTATGAAAAAAAATTATGAACAAACTGCCGTTGAAATCCTCTCTGCTATCGGAGGCAAAGATAATATCGTCTCCGTCATGCACTGCGCCACCCGTCTTCGCTTCAAACTAAAAGATGAAAGTCTGCCTTCCGCTGAGAATATCAAAAAAATTGATGGCATTGTCGGATCACAGATGGTCGCTGGCCAGCTTCAAATTATTGTGGGCAGCCATGTAAGCAAGGTCTATGCGGAACTATGCCGTTTGGGCAATTTTGAGCAGGCACCCGCAATCGACGAAAATCTCGACGCTCCCAAAGAAAAACTCACTGTCAAAACTGCCTTTAACAATGCAATGAAATATGTTGCTGGCTCCATGTCAGAACTAATACCTGTCATGGTAGCCTGTTCGATGATTCGTGTTATTAAGACACTCTTAGGCTCTACTATATTCGGCCTGATTGCAGACGACAGCAATTTTGCCGTCCTGGCTGACATTGTGTACAACGGCTTCTTTTCCTTCATGCCTGTTTTTATTGCCTGTGCAGCCGCCAAAAGACGGGGAATGAATCAATTTATGGGACTTTTAATGGGGGCAATCCTGGTCGTCCCTGCCTTTACCGCCTTAGCCGGAACAGATTTCACCGTTTTTGGAATCCCCTGCGTTGTCACAAACTATGGATCCACTGTTGTTCCTGCCCTCCTCTGTGTCTGGATTATGAGTTATGTTGAAAAATTTTTCAAAAAATATATTCCAGATTCCGTTGCCTATACCTTTGTTCCGCTGCTGACGCTTCTTGTAATGCTACCTGTGGGACTTTGTCTTTTAGCTCCTCTCGGCGCTATTATCGGCGACTATATCAGTCTGGGCTTGGATGGATTCTCGCGGTTGACAGGTGCCCTTGGCACTGCTGTTATGGGCGGGCTGTGGCAATTCCTGGTTATGACCGGTATGCACGGTGCCATCGGCAACGTAGTTATGGCTAACTTTTTCTCCACTGGCATTGATCCCTTTATCATGGTGGCATGGACAGCCGCTCGATGGGCTGTCATCGGTATATCTCTTGGCGCTTTGCTTCGCATGAAAGGAAAGAAAAACCGCTCTACCAATATTGGGATGCTCCTAGGCGCAACCGTTGGCGGAGTCAGCGAGCCTGTATTATTCGGCATCTGCGTTCGTTTTCGCAAAACCATGGCAGCACTTTTCCTTGGCGGATTTGTCGGAGCTCTCTATGCCGCTCTGACTCACACCGTTGTCAATGCCATGGGTGGAGGCGGAATGTTCACCATTCTCTGCTTTGCCGGCGGTGATCTGTCCAATACTATCAACGGAGTTATCACCTGCCTGTTATCCACCCTTGTAGCTGCACTAATCACTTTCTTTTTCGGATTTAGTAAAGAAGAAGCAACGGAAGGGGGAAATATTGCATGAAAATGATTGTACGCTGTGCCGATTACGGCATGACCGACAGCATTACAGACGGAGCTCTGAAGGCAATCCGTGACGGCATTTTAACCGATGTAGGCCTGATGACCAACAGCAATGCCGGCCTTCGGGCCGCTCTGCTGATCAAACCTTTTAAACATGTTTCCATCGGCCAGGATTTAAATCTTGTTTCAGGCACGCCTGCAACAGATCCCTCCCTTATCCCTACATTAGTGGGAGAAAACGGACAATTTATCTCCTCCGTCGAACGGAAGAAAAGACAGCTGTTTGATGTTTCCTATGAGGACGCTTATTTGGAGATGGACAACCAGATCAAACGTTTCATCTTCTTGATTGGCAGAAAACCCTGCTATTTGACCGGTCATTCCTTCAATACTCCTGCCACCGATGCCGCAACCAACGATTTGCGGAAAAAATATAATATTACTGCAGATTGTTTCTTTATGCCAGACCTCTTTCTCGGAAAACGCTGGTATTATCAAGGCATGGATATTAAACCGGGAGACCGCAAACCAGAATATTCTCTGGAAATACAAGGGAAAACGAATGTGGAAGAATTTGTGCTATCTGGAAAGTGTGAATTTGAAGGCCATGACTTTGCCTTTCTTGCCACCCACTGTGGTTACTGTGATGGAGAGCTGATGAAAATGTCTACCTTTTCCGTGATTCGCGGCAAAGAACTGGAAATGCTCTGCTCTCCAAAAATCAGAAAATGGATAAGCGCGCAAAAAATTGAACTGATCAATTTCGATGAGTATCTTTCTCTGCATGAAAAGAACTAAATTTTGAGAGCTGCGGCCTAGGGCCGCAGCTCCCCCATTATCCCTCTTCTTTTTCTCTTGTTATTTTGTTATCCCTTTATCTCTTTATTCTTTTATCCGCCTATCCTGCCTGGCCATTTTTTCTTTTACTTCTGCGCCTGTTCCAGGCAGTCCATAACGGCGTCCACCACGCGCATGGAGGTCAGCGTCGCTCCGCTGATGGCCTCGATTTCAATGGAGTTTCCATCCACGATCATACCCGGCAATTCCTCCAGAGCACGGCCTCCGATGGTAGGCGTCTCATGTTCCTCCGTCACATGGACTGCGGTGATCGCTCCGCCCTCAATTACGACCTCAATCGTCAGAGGCCCTTCCTGGCCATCCACGGTGGCGCTGTAGGTTCCGTCGTTTACATTCTCTAAGAGACTGTCATCCCCCAGCACAGCCGTTTCCTTCTCCCACAGCGACTCGTCAAAGATATTGGAGGCAGGCTCTGCCGTGTACCCTTCCGCCATGGGACCGGCTTCCATCATATACTGGCCGGCCAGACGGCCAAAGGTGATGGCTCCGTTGACGCCGGTACCGCCGCTCAGCCAGCGTCCCCAGACAGCCACGCATTCACCGGCGGCATACAGCCCCGGAATCACGGTGCCGTCCTCGGTAAGTACCTGCAGGGATTCGTTGACCGTAATGCCTCCCAGCGTATTGTTGTTCATGCACTTGGTCACTACGGCATAAAAAGGCCCGTCTTCCTTGATCGTGTCAATGACCGCATTGTAAATATTGTCCGTCGGCTGATAGACACGGCCGAATTCATCGGTGTCTCCTGCCGTCACATGGGCATTGTAGGAGTCGATGGTCGCCTGCAGCGTCTCGGCCGGCACACCGGTCAGCTCCTCGAATTCCTCCAGCGTATCGGCCCGAATGATATCGGCCTGACCGGCCTCCGTGGCAAAATACATATTCCACATCCCATTGTGCTGGTCGCAGCCCAAAAGATTCTCCACCGTGTTGTCCGTGAAAAATTCATACTGCTTTCCCTCGGTCTGCTCCGCCAGCGCATTCTGTCTGGTCACAGGCTCGGAGGTCTCGTCTACGAAACGCTCCCCCTCCTGGTTGATCAGAATGCCGCCGCAGAAGTAGGTCTTTGTGGACATAATCCGCCCGGTTCCCGGCAAAGCCTTATTCTCCAGCCCGAAGGGGTTGAAGGGGAAGTACATCCGGTCCGTATTCACATAGCCGCCCACCTCCTGCATCATGCGCAGGCCCCAGCCGTCCGTAGTGGAAAGATTGCCGGTGACGCTGCCGTTAAGAGGAGAATAGGCCGCCACCAAAGCCGAATTCCCGGAGAAACCGCCGGTAGCCATCAGAATTCCCCGCTCGCTGGTATACAGCACGCGGCTCCCGTCCGCTGTCACTGCCTCCACGCCGGTTATCTGGCCCTGGTCGTTGGGCACCAAATGGCGGGCTTCGGTATTGAATACGATGGTGATGGCATCCTGTCCTTCCACCATATCGTCCAGCACCTCATGGGCCGCCGACTTATAATTGGCGCTGTCCATGGGCTTGGGCTTATAGGAACGAGGGTAGGAATAAAGGGTGTGCTCCGGAGCAAAAACCGCCTTATGCCCCTCTTCATCGACCTGGAATTCATACTCCGACAATCCGTTTTCCCAGAGCCAGTCTATCGTATTGCCGGCCTCCTCCGAATACAGCCGCACCAGGTATTCCGTGGGGACGCCCCCGTCCTTGCTTCCTTCCTCCATCAGATCCTCGTAGTAGGATTCATAGGTGTCCTCCGTAAGGCCGTCCAGCTCCTGGATAATCGTCCTGGCTCCTGACATGGTGCCGGAAGTGGTATTGAGGGCCCCTCCCGTTCCATCGGTCTTTTCCAGTATGATCACATTTTCGGCTCCGTTCTCCACGGCAGACAGGGCGGCCGCCATCCCTGCTCCTCCGGCGCCTACGATAACCAGCTCCGCCGATTCTTCTCTGTCATAAGCGGCCTCCGGCACAGCGCTCTCCGTTTCCTGGGCCGCCTGCGTCTCCTCCTGAGTTCCTGCACCGCCGGCCTCCGTCGGGACGGCCTGGGTCTGCGCCGCCGTCTCGCCTCCTGCCGTACAACCTGCCGCTCCCACTGCCAGAAGCAGGGCCAGTGCCAGTGCCAGCCATCTCTTCCTTGTCTTTTTCATTCGTTCTCCTTTCTTTCCATCCCCAATCCTCTGTATATGGATTAATATCCCGTTGTTCCTTGCTTTTTCTTTGGGGATTCCCCTACATTATAAATGAATGTTTCCCTTCTCTAAATACATGGTTCATGATATAATGTGCATAATTCCGTATATTTGATATTTTTAAGACAATTACTTCCAAATAAAAGGAGACAAAGGAAATTTATCATGTACAACAACATCAGCCGCTTTGTCAAAAAGGTCAATGAAGACTCTCTTTCCAACTATTTGAATCATCTCCGTTTCCGCGTCAACGGCTACGGTCGTTTTTCTCAGCAGGAAATCTCTACTTTCAGCCAGTTTTTCAGCAATGACATCGAAATGATCCTGATTGTCCGCGGACGCTCCGTCCTGCACACCCCAAAAAGAAAATTTCATCTGGCGCCCGGTTATCTGGCTCTGCTGCGGCCTTTTCATATCTACACGGCGATCTGCCAGCCGGGGGAGAAGCTGTACTACTACTATATCCATTTTGACGTCCTGCCCGCCCATCTGGCTGAATCCTATCTGGAGAAAATCGCCGGCGACGCAGACGCCTTAGTCGTCCCTGCCGGCGAAATACCGGATTTCATTCCGGCCTTTCGCTCCATGCTGGAAGACTGGCGCAGCGATACTCCCGGCCTGATGACGCTGATACAGGCCCATCTGGCCATCCTCTCCGTCCATCTGGCCAGGCTTGCGGCCAAGCAGATTCTTTTCCGCGACAAGGATCGCCCGGAGAGCAGCTACGAGCTGGAAATGATCTCCCAGGCATTAGACTATATAACGGCGCATCTGGACGAACCGATTCGGCAGGAGGACTTGAGCCGCCAGCTGGGCGTCAGCGTCAGCGCCCTCTACAAATTATTCCGGCGCGTCCTCCATGCCAGTCCCAGCGAATATATTGCCAAAACCAGGCTGCGGCAGGCCGAGATCATGCTGCGCAGTTCCGGCTGCACCATCGCCGAGGCCGCCAAGGCCTGCGGCTTCTGCTCCGCCAGCCATCTGAGCCGTCAGTTCAAAGCCGTCTACGGCCTCTCCCCCTCCGCGTATCTGAAGGAAAATCCCTCCGAAAAAGAGAGCCGCCCGGACTAAGACCGCCCCAAAGACCGCTCCGAACATCTCTTTCCTCTTGTACAATTCGGATATGTGAAATACAATAAAACACTGGCGGGGCAAAAGTTCTTTTGACCTCTATGATAGAAGACAGAAGGCAAGGAAAGGGACGGCAAAATGAAAATATTGGTTGTGGAGGATGATTTGACCTTAAGCGCAGGCTTATGCTTTGAGCTGGACTGCAGCGGTTATCTGACCCTGGCCGCTTACAACTGCAGGAAGGCGGTGCAGCTGATCCGGAACGAGGACTTTGATCTGGCGTCCTGGATGTAAATCTGCCGGATGGAAACGGCTTTGATCTGGGAGCGGAGGATTACGTTACAAAGCCATTCAATATGAAAATCCTGCTGCGGCGGGTGGAAGTCGCAGTGCGCCGGAATGCGGCGGCAAAGCAGTCGGCTGCAAACCGCTGGAGCGATGGCTTTCTCACTCTCGATTTTGGAAAGCTTACCGCGATGCGGGGCAGTGAAAAAATTGCCGTCACCTCCAACGAATATAAGCTATTAAAGGCGCTGATCGAGAATTCCGGAAATATTTTAACACGGCAGACCCTGTTGGAGCGGCTTTGGGATGTGGACGGCAATTTTGTGGACGACCATGCCCTGACCGCTACCATCAACCGCCTGCGGGCGAAAATTGAGGACGAAGACCATCCCTATATCAAGACGGTGCGGGGCATGGGCTATGCGTGGATGGGGGCGGCAAAATGAAAGAACCTCGTCTGACAGGCTTTTGCCGAAGGCTGCTTTTGCTCCTTGCTCTCTGCGCCGGGACGGCCGGGCTTCTCTTTTCTTATATTCCGGAAGAACTGGTACGCGGTTTCCTGTTCGTTTTCTGCGGCGGCGTCGCTGCCGCGGCGGCACTTTGGGGTGTTTGGCAGAGCCGCCTGCTTTCCAGCTTTTCCAACGACGTATGCGAAACCGTTGATTCCTTGATGGAGGACCGGGAACTTCAAAACTTTTCCCCCTATGCGGAAACTGCCTTCTCAAAGGTACAGGGGAAGCTGCTGCAGTATTACGACAAAATGAAAGACGAGCGGCAGCAGAGCATGCAGGACAAGCAGACGATACAGGAATTGGTCAGCGATATCTCCCACCAGGTCAAAACGCCGACGGCAAATATCCGGATGCTTACCGGCATTTTGAGCGAGCATGAACTGCCCCGCGCAAAGCAGTGCGAGTTTCTGAATTTGATGTCCGTACAGGTCAATAAGCTGGATTTTTTAATGCAGTCCCTGATAAAAATGTCCCGGCTGGAAACGGGAACCTTTGCTTTGCACCCGGAAGAAGCAAATCTAAACAATACGATTGCAAGGGCCATGAGCACCGTGCTGGCAAAGGCCGAAAAGAAGCATCTCCAGCTTTCCGCCGACTGCGACGGCAAATTGACCGTAAGGCACGATCCGAAATGGACGGCGGAGGCCATCGGCAATATTCTGGACAATGCGGTAAAGTACACGCCGGAGGGCGGGACAATCCATGTTTCCGTCCGACCGTGGCAGTTTTATGTCCGAATTGATATAAGCGACACGGGAATCGGCATTGCCGAAGAAAACTACAATGCCGTCTTCCAGCGGTTTTACCGGGCTGAGGAAACAGCTGCGGAAGAAGGCGTCGGCCTGGGCCTGTACCTGGCAAGGGCCATCCTTACCCGGCAGAATGGGTATATCACAGTAAAATCAAAGAAAGGCGAGGGAAGTACGTTCTCCGTGTTCCTGTTAAGCGGATAAAGGATCTGATTATGGATATTGTAGAAATACGGCATTTGAAAAAATACTTTCAGGACGGTTCGCAGGTCGTCAAGGCCCTGGACGGGATCGACCTGACCATTGAAAAAGGGAAATTCACGGCCATTGTGGGGGCGTCCGGCTCCGGCAAAACAACTTTGCTGAATTCGATTGCCGGTCTGTATGAACCCACCGAGGGGACGGTGCTCGTTGACGGACTGGATTTATCCAAAATGGATGAAGAACAGCTTACCGTATTCCGGCGCAGAAAAATCGGCTTTGTTTTTCAGGGGTACAATCTGGTGCCTGAACTGACAATCCGGGAAAATATTATTTTTCCGCTGGCCCTGGATGACTCCCGGCCCGATGCGGATTATTTTTCCCGCCTTGTACAGCTTCTGGGATTGGATGACCATCTGGACGATTACCCCCATATGCTTTCCGGCGGGGCGCAGCAATGTACGGCGATTGCAAGGGCTCTGATCACAAAGCCCTCGATTGTCTTGGCGGACGAGCCGACCGGCAGCTTCGACATGAAGACGACGCAGAATGTCGCTGGACTGCTGAAAATGACTGCAACGACCTTTCATCAGACACTGGTTGTCATTACCCATAATCTGGATTTGGCCCAGCTTGCCGACCGGGTGATCCGGCTGCAGGACGGGAAAATCCTCTAGCATAAATTTATGCGCCTGCTGTCCGGGCGCATTTTTATTATGAAATAAAACCTCATTTCTATGTCATAATTTTGTGATATTTGCGTGCCCGAATTGTGACCTTGCTATGCTATCCTTATATCCAGAAACAACGAGGAGGAACACGCAATGAAGAATATGCTGAATGTTCTGGCCGGGCACAGTTTCCGCGCCAGCAAAATGCGAAACTTGATTGCGGTGCTGGCAATCATGCTGACCGCGATCCTATTCACCACCGTTACCACCATCGGCATGGGGGCGATGGACTCCATGACTCTGACCATGCAGATGCTGAAAGGCAGCCGTTCCGACGGCGATTTCCGCAATATGACCGCCGAACAGTTTGCGGCCTTGGAGGACGCCAACTTCATCGAGGAATACGGCCTGCGGATGCCGGTGGGGTTTCTGACAAATACCAGCCGTCACAACATTGAATTCGACGTAATGGACGAAACGCAGGCGGAGCTGACCTTCTGCGCACCCAGCCACGGCAGTATTCCGCAGGCAGAGAATGAAATTGTGACCTCAGATGCAGCTTTGCGGGATCTGGGTGTGGAGCCGGAGGTAGGAACTGCCGTCACCATCGCCTTTACCGCCCACGGACAGGAATATCAGATGGATATGGTTGTGTCCGGCTGGTTTGAGGCCGCCAACGAGCAGGTCAGCATGATGTGGGCCGGAACAGCGTTCCGGGACGCGCACCCAGATATTTTTAAATTTACCTACAATTAGGACAGGGATACCGCCGGCACCTACTATTCCGATTTCATCGCCGTGAGCACCGTGGGGCTTCAGGAGAACATGGATGATTGGGTGCGCCAGATGGGCGGCGACCCGGACTCCAACAGCTCCGATAATATGTCCGGCGCAGTCAACACCATGACCAACCCCACGTTTGAGCCGACGACGATCCTGCTGGGAGCGGTTGTAATCATCCTGTTTGTTCTCTGCGGTTATCTGCTGATCTACAATGTGTTTGATATTGCGGTGATGCAGGAGATCCGCCGCTATGGCCTGTACCGCACGGTCGGCATGAGCAGGCGGCAGGTGAAAAAGCTCATCAACCGACAGGCGTTATGGCTGTCCTGTATCGGCATTCCTCTTGGGCTGCTGGCCGGTTACTTCATTGGCAAAACGGCATTGCCGAGAGTTATGAGCATCCTTTCCAGCAGCTATGAAAATGTTGCCATCAATGTGGAGCCATCCCCGATCCTCTTCGTTGGGGCTGCTGTCCTCGCCGCGCTGACCGTCTTCCTCTCTACCAGGAAACCTGTCCGGGTGGCTGCCAATATCCCGCCGATTGAAGCGTTCCGCTATGTGGAAGCGGCAGCAGGGAAAAAGACCGCAAAGAAAAGCACTGCCGGAGCCAGCCTACCTCGTTTGGCATGGTCGAATCTGGGCCGCAATAAATGCCGCTCCGTTTTTATCGTGGCCTCTCTGGCTCTCTGTGTTGTGCTGCTGAACTGCATGGGCATCGCTGCAGAAAGCGTGGATATTGAAAAGCAGGTGTCCTACAGCATCCGCACCGACTTCGCGGTTGTGAACGCCGCCAGCACCAACGGCATGGAGGGCTTTACTCGCCGTGAACAGGGGCTGAATATGGAAGTGATAGACGCAATCCATGCACAGCCCGGTGTAAGCGGTGCTTCGGCTATTTACAAAAACACTTTAGACGATAGCAATGTGACCTATGACTTCCCAGTGGAATTTACCTACACAGATATCGATACGGAGTCCGGTATTCCCGCTGCGTACACCGATGGAGGAATTCGTTTTCAGTTAGGAGATGACGGCCGTGCGCTTTGCAATGTCTATGGCATGGAAGAAACTGCCCTTTCCAGAATGGATTTGCAAGAGGGCGAAACAGATGCGCACACACTTTATGAGCGGATGATGAATGGCGAGGGTGTCCTGCTGGGAGTACAGTCCGACATGGGAACTTCCGTTTTATTTCCCGACTTTAATTTGCTGGATGTGGGAGATATGATCACTGTCTATAAAAATGGCGAGCCGATCATGGAACTCCCTATATTGGCAAAAGCAGCGCTCAACGGGGATGATGAGGAAATCGGCTATACCACCAATGGGCCGTCTGAAGTAGGCGGTGAAGGATTGTATCTCTATCTTCCCACAGCAGTTTACACAGAAATCTACGATGAGCCTGTTATCTATAAATATTCCTTCAACGTGGAGGAGGGGGAACGAGCGGCTATGACGGCCTTTTTGGAGGACTATGTAACCAATGTCGACCCCAGCCTGAACTACGCTTCTGCTGAGGATGCCCGCCAGGACGCTATGGCCACCCGCACCATGCTCCAATTCGTCGGCGGTCTGATCGGCATTATCTTTGGCGTAGCCGGTGTGCTGAATCTGACCAACACCATCATCACCTCCATCCTGGCCCGCCGCCATGAATTTGCGACCATGCAGAGCATCGGCATGACGACGAAGCAGCTGACCCGGATGATGGTCTGGGAAGGAATCTTCTATGCCGTCGGTGCCTGTATTGCAGGCCTGATCTTGTCTGTGATACTGGCCTTTACGGTTGTGCGGGGACTCACCGGAAGCATCTGGTACTTTACGTTTCACTTTACGCTTCTGCCCGCCGGGATCGCCTGCATTGTGCTGTTGATTGCCGCCGCCGTCGTGCCGGCGATTGCTCTGAAAGTTTTCAATAAAGGCAGCATTGTCGAAAAGCTGCGTGTTGCTGAATAATCGAATAGGAGGATTTACCCATGAATACAAATATCATTTTACAGGCAAAAGACCTGAAAAAATACTACGGAAAAGGCGAAACGAAGGTTCATGCTCTGGACGGGGTGAATCTAGAGATCGAAACCGGAAAGTTTGTCGCTATTATCGGCACGTCCGGCTCCGGCAAATCCACCCTGCTGAATATGCTGGGCGGCCTGGACACTCCCACAGCCGGAACCGTAACCATCGGCAATACGGAACTGTCCCAGCTGAATGACGAGCAGCTCACTGTTTTTCGCCGCCGCCGGATCGGCTTCATCTTCCAGAACTACAACCTGATCCCCACTCTGAATGTCTGGGAAAACATTGTCTTTCCCATCGCTATGGACGGGCAGAAGCCGGATCAGAAGTTTATCGGAGAGATTGTGCAATTATTGGGGCTGGAACAGAAGATCCACAGCCTGCCCAACAATCTCTCCGGCGGACAGCAGCAGAGGGTTGCGATTGCCCGCGCCCTCGCCTCCAAGCCTGATATTATCCTGGCCGACGAGCCCACCGGAAATCTGGACTCCAAGACCAGCGACAACGTGATCGCCCTGCTGCATATGACGAGCCAGAAATTCCACCAGACCATTATCATGATTACCCACAACCCGGAGATCGCCCAGATGACCGACCAGACGATCCGCATCGAGGATGGCCGGATTGTCGGCGGATTATAAACAGCTGACCGGAATTTTTAAGAGAATATAACTGCTGGGCGGCGGCAAAAGCGCCAACCGTCCAGCAGCCGCATTTTTCTCTCACACCAGCAGCAGATTTTCTTCCCGCTGCGCCAATGCCTTCAATTCCGGCGTAAAGCCATTCAGGCTAAACAATACGAAATACTCCCTGCGCTCTTTCCCGTGCCATTCCACCAACGGCCTATTTTCTGCACATAAAACGGCCAGCGGCCTTCCGTACAAAGCTGCCACATCTTCTCTCGGCAGATATCTTCATATACGAAGCTTACGTGATTATCGATAAAAATTACAGAAGATAAACGGGAAACGCATAGGCCCGTTCATTGATCGGACGGATTTTTTCACAGGTCTCTATAATAAGCCCCGGCTTTATATTCAGCTTGAACTTATTTAATACGTCAAAATTTTTAGTCGGCTTTGTCGGCGCTATCCCTTTTTTTACTTCAATCGGATAAATGTTGTCTGCCTCAACATAAACAAGGTCAATTTCCTTTCGGTCAATGTCCCTGTAATAGAAGAGGAACTCTTTCGGATCTTTGTTATACGCATAAAAATTCTTGATGATCTCGCTGACAACATACGTTTCAAAAAACGCGCCATTCATCGCGCAGGATTCCAGCATTTCCGCGTTCGGCCACTTACAGAGATAGGCGCACAGCCCGGTATCCATAAAATACAGCTTCGGCGATTTTATGATCCTGTTCGAGATATTAGACATATATGGTTGAAGCAGATAGATAATACCGGACGTCTGCAGTATGGAAATCCAGCGCTTACATGTCCGGACATCTATTCCCACAGTGCCGGCGATTTCATCATAATGCAGTTCCTGCGCGGTGCGCAGTGCAACGATTGAAATGAAATTGCGAAACTGCAGCTCGCTGGACGCTTCAATCAGCTTCATCACATCGCGCTCAATATAGGTGTTGACATAGGATTTAAAATAAATATCCCGCTCGGCAACCCCTGTACAAATATCCGGGATGCCTCCTGTGAAAATATCTTCAAATATTTCCTTTTTGCTTCTGTACTTTCTGCCGCTGCGTTCTCTTTTTCTCAGTTCGCTGATTTCCGGATTAAACAGCGGTGCGTCATACCCGTACTTCTCAGCGGCGGTAAACGAGGCCATGTCAATGACAGCGCATCGACCGGCCAAGGAATCTGCAATATCCTCCTGAAGTTCAAAACGGTTTGAGCCTGTTAATATATACATCAGCCTGCGTTCTTCGCCATTTTTTACCCATTTCAGCCGCTGCTCGTCAATTATCTTTTTGATTTCGTCTAAAAGCTTCGGTGCTTTTTGAATTTCATCGATCACAACAGGCCATGCATAGTTTTCCAAAAACAATTTTGGATTGCTGACAGCGAGAGCGCGGTCGTCACCGTCGTCAAGCGTTACTTTGTTATATTCATCGCCAAACAGATGGTCGATCGTCGTTGATTTTCCGACTTGCCTTGGCCCGTATACCACCACACAGGGAAATGATTTTCCGGCTGCAATTATGGCGCTTTCAACCGTTCTGTTTATATACATAGTATATCACCTCCGCCAATAGGATTTGCAGATACGTTTTGCAGATACAGCGTAGCACAGATTTTCGATGTTTTCAACATCTGAATGCTGTTTTCATCGCAATTTTTGCATTTTTGCTGAAAGCATGAGGACTTTCTTTACATAACGGTTTACATAACGAATGAATCCATATCCTTGCCAAAAGCTCTTAAAAATGGTATTCTTTCGTACAGAACAAAACAATCCAGGGGGATTTTATCATGCATCAGCGCTTTTCTGCCCAAAAACTGACCCTTACCGCCCTATTTACCGTAGTGGCCATCATCACCTCCCAACTCTCTATCCCGATGCCCGGAGGCGTTCCTCTGACTTTGCAGACTTTCGGCATCGCGCTGATCGGTTATGTCCTGGGGCCTTCCGGCATATGGTCCGTGCTGATCTGGATCCTTTTAGGGATTATCGGCCTTCCTGTCTTTTCTAATTTTCAAGGAGGCTTTCAGGTCCTGGCAGGCTTCACTGGAGGGTTTATTATCGGTTTTCCCTTTATGACTCTGTTTTGCGGTCTTGGAAGCAGGAGCAGGCGGCTGCCGGCTGCCCTGGCTCTGGGCCTGCTGGGGCTTTCCATTCCCCATCTGCTCGGCATTCTGCACTACTCCCTCCTCACCGGCCTCTCTTTTCTTCCGGCCGCCCTCGTCATGTCCGTCCCCTATCTGGCCAAAGATATTATCTCCGTGGGCCTGGCCATGTCTCTGGGCCGGGTGCTGCGCCGGCGGCTGACTCCGCTTCTTACCGCAACTCGCGGGTAGGCGCGTCTGTTTTATGCCATCTTTACATGGCAGATTCCGCTTTCTTTCGCATCACGTCGAAGGGCTCCGGCGTCACGCTGAGGCGCACCCACAGGGACTGCCTGGCATGGGGAGCGCTTTCCTGCGGGACGCCGTCCTCGCTCCAGATCTCCTCCACCACGGCGGGGATGTCGGAGCCGTCCGGCTTCATGATCTCGATCTGCTCCCCGACGCTGAATTTATTCTTCTGCTCCAGGGCAAAGCAGCCGTCCGCCCGCACCGCGCCGGCCAGGCCCAGGTAGATCCTCTCCTGCAGGTAGGAGCTGGAATCATAGACCTGCATCTCCGGCCCCGGCTTGCCGTAGAAGAAGCCGGTCCCCGCCGGACGGGACGTGCACTGGCGGATCTCCCTCCGGTACCAGTCCAGATTGGCCGCGTACTTTTCCGGGCTCTCCCGGTAGTCGTCCATGGCCCTGCGGTAGGTGCGCACCGCCGTCGCCACATAGAGGGCGTTCTTCATCCGCCCCTCGATCTTAAAGCTGTCGATGCCGGCCGCCATCAGATCCGGGATATGCTCGACCATACACAGGTCGCGGGAATTAAAGATAAAGGTCCCTCTTTCGGTTTCCTCCACCGGCATGTACTGGCCCGGCCGGGTCTCCTCCACCAGGGCGTATTTCCAGCGGCAGGGATGGGTGCAGGAACCCCGGTTGGCGTCCCGCCCGGCGAGGAAATTGCTGAGCAGGCAGCGGCCGGAATAGGAGATGCACATGGCCCCATGGATGAAGGTCTCGATCTCCAGATCGTCCGGAATATGGTCCCGGATCTCCCGAATTTCGGCCAGGGACAGTTCTCTGGCCGAGACCACCCGCTTCGCCCCCAGCCCATGCCAGAACAGGTAGGTGCCGTAGTTGGTGTTGTTGGCCTGGGTGCTGATATGCAGCTCCATGCCGGGCAGTTCCTCCCTGGCTATCCGAAAGACGCCCGGATCCGAGATGATGAGCGCATCCGGACCAATCGGACGAAGCTCCCGGAAATACCGGCGCACCGGCTCCAGGTCCTCATTGTGGGCCAGGATGTTGGCCGTCACATAGACCCTGGCTCCCCGCTCATGGGCGAAGGCGATCCCCGCCGCCATGTCCTCCAGCGAAAAATTTTTGGCCTTGGCCCGCAGGCCGAAGGCCTCTCCGCCGATGTAGACCGCATCGGCTCCAAAATGCACCGCCGTCTTTAACACCTCCAGGCAGCTGGCCGGAGAGAGAAGCTCCGGCATTCCGTTTCTGCTGTTTTTCCTGCTTTTCCCGTTATCGTTACCCATCGCTGCCTTCCTCCTCTTCTCCTTTTTTCACGCTGACCGCCACGCCGTCGCCCACCGGGACGATAGACGTCTGCAGAAGGGCATGGTGGGTGATCGCATACAGGTATTCCCGCATGCGGCTGTGTATCGTCCTCTCCCGCCTCTCTATGGCAAAGCGGGATTCCAGGATGCTGCCGTCCTGGAGCACATTGTCGGAGACCAGGATGCCTCCCGCCGCCAGCAGGCGAAGCACCTCGTCCAGAAAATGGATATACTGTCCCTTGGCTGCATCCATAAAGATAAAATCAAAAGGGCCGGAAAGCTCCGGCAGAATCTCGGCCGCATCCCCCGCAAGCAGGGTAATCTGCCCCTCCCTGCCGGCCAGGCGGAAATTCTCCCGGGCCCTGGCAAGCCTTCCCGCATCTCTTTCAATCGTGGTAATCCGGCTGCCCGCCGGCAGATTTTCCGCCAAAAGCAGGGCAGAATAGCCTACGGCCGTCCCCACCTCCAGGATGCGGGACGGCCGCTTGATGGCCGCCAGCGTTTTTAAAAAGCTGGCGGTTTCTTTGCGGACGATGGGCACGTCTTCGGCCGCCGCTTCCTTCGCAAGCCGGCGCAGCAGCGGGCTGTACCCATCGTCCAGTGAATTGATATATACAGACAGACGCTCCCGGTCCATCATTCTCCCTCCTCTATGACCTCCCTGGTTCCCTCCTGTATGGGCTGCTCAGCAAAATCCCGAAGGGCCGCTGTGGCGGACTCCGCGGGGCCATCGTTTAAGGCCTGCAGGATCTCCTTGGTCGTCATCGAGGTGTTCAGCGTATAGGTTCCCGGATAAATATCGTACTGGTAAAAAAATTCCTGGATCATCGCCACGTTCTTGTCACGGATCAGGCCGGACTTCTCCAGGCTGTCCATACACTCGGCGCTGCTCATGCCCTCTTCGACGACAAAAAGCTTATCCGTGCCTGGGGCCTCCGCCACCGAGCCGGAATCAAAGACCTCATAGCCAAAGCTGAAAGCCGCGCGGATTCCCACCACAAACGCCATTACTACAACCGTATAAAAGATCACCGTCAAAGCCACCCGGATCACGGCGGACGATATCTGACCCGCTTTTTTCTTACTCGTACTCATAAGCTATCCTATATCTCCATAATAATCGGCAGAATCACAGGGTCTCTCTTCATTTTCTTCCAGAGATAATCGCTCAGGCTGTCGCGGATGACCGATTTCAGCTTGCCCCAGTCGGTGACATGCTTGCGCAGGCATTTGTCCACAGCCTCTTCCACTACCTTCTGCGCCTCTTCCATCAGGTTCTCCGACTCCCGCACATAGACGAAGCCGCGGGAGACGATATTGGGACCGGCCACCACCATCTTGCGGGAGCGGTCCAGGGTAAGGACCACCACCATAATGCCGTGCTGGGACAGGCTCTGGCGGTCGCGCAGGACGATATTTCCCACATCGCCGATGCCGAGGCCGTCCACCAGGACGCTGCCTGCCTGGACGCGGCCGGTCACCTTCATATTGTTTTCCGTGACCTCCAGCACATCACCGGAACGGAGGATCACCGTATTCTTCTCCGGAATTCCCATCTCCAGGGCGATCTTTTTCTGGGCCTGCAGATGGCGGTACTCGCCGTGCACCGGAATCGCAAACTTCGGCTTCAGCAGGCTGTACAGAAGCTTCAGATCTTCCTTGCAGGCATGGCCCGATACATGGGTATCCTGGAAAATCACCTCGGCTCCCTTCTCCGACAGCTCGTTGATCACGCGGGACACGGCCTTCTCATTGCCGGGAATCGGCGTGGAACTTAGAACCACCACATCTCCCTTATGAATCGAAACCTTGCGGTGCATATCCGAGGCCATCCGGGACAGGGCCGCCATGGACTCGCCCTGGCTGCCGGTCGTAATCAGAACCGTCTTATTCTCCGGATAGTTTTTCAGTTCTTCAATATCAATCAGGGTTCCCTTCGGGATCTTAATGCAGCCCAGCTCCTGGGCCAGGCCGATGATCGTAACCATGCTGCGGCCTTCCACCACTACCTTGCGGCCGTACTGATAGGCTGTGTTGATGATTTGCTGCACCCGATCCACATTGGAGGCGAAGGTCGCCACCAGGATCCGGTTCTTCTTATGCTCCGAAAATATGGTGTCAAAGGTGCGGCCCACGGTTTTCTCCGACATCGTAAAGCCTTCGCGGACCGCGTTGGTACTGTCGGCCATCAGGGCCAGCACCCCTTTCTTGCCCAGCTCAGCAAAGCGCTGCAGATCGATGGGGTCGCCGAAAACCGGCGTATAGTCTACCTTGAAATCACCGGAATGAACGATCACGCCCGCCGGGGTGAAAATAGCGAGGGCGGCCGCATCCACGATGCTGTGGTTGGTCCGGATGAACTCGACCCGGAAGCAGCCGGCCGTTATCGTCTGTCCGTATTTCACTACCTTGCGCTTGACGGAGCGGGTCATTCCCCTCTCCTTTAATTTATGCTCGATAATCGCCATCGTCAGCCTGGTGGCGTAAACCGGCACGTCGAAATCCTGCATCACATAGGGGATCGCCCCGATGTGGTCCTCATGTCCATGGGTAATAAAAAAAGCCTTTACCTTGGAAATATTATCCTTTAAATAGGTGGTATCCGGTATCACCAGATCGATACCAGGCATGTCCTCCGTGGGGAAGGACAGACCGCAGTCCACCACAATAATACTGTCTCCGTATTCGAAGGCAGTCATATTCATCCCTATCTTCTCCAAACCGCCGAGAGGGATGATACGAAGCGTATTCTTTTTTTCTTTTTGTCTCAATCCAAAACCTCCTGTTTTCCGAGCCAAGCTCTATTTCCGCACAATGACAAAGGCTCCCGGCGGTCTCGCCGCCCGGGCCAATCAGTAGAGAAGGTCGATATCGCCGACCAGCTCCTTAAAAATGTGGAAGAGATAATCCAGTTCGTCCTCATCCTCCACAACCTCATAAATTGCATCCGCATCCTCCGGCGAAGACACGTCCCGCAGAATATAACAGGAACCATCGCCCTCTTCCTCGGCTGCCAACAGATAGTTGACACCGGCCACTCGGGTCTCTTCTACTGCGTATAAAGTAATGCTTTCACCGGTCTCATCGGTCAATACAATTTTTTCATCCATACCTTGTCACCTGCCTGACTTTGCCGCTGCTTCGATAAGTGCGGGCTCACCCGCGGGGCAGGCTATCCAGATAGCCCTGCAGTATCAATACAGCCGCCACCTTATCCACGTACCATTTTCGTTCCTCTCTTCGGACGCCGGCTTCGATCAAAACTTCCTCGGCCTCCACCGTGGTCAGTCTCTCATCCTGCAGAATCACCGGCAGGCCGGTGCGCCGTTCCAGCATCTCTTTAAATTCCAGCGTCTTCTGTGCCCTGGGGCCGACGGTGTCGTTCATGTTCAGAGGGAAACCCAGCACAATTTTCTCCGCGCCATATTCCCCGGCCAGTTCTTCAATGCGGGCCAGGGTCCTGCGCAGCTTGTTTTCATCTTTCCGTACAATCGTCTCCAGTCCCTGCGCCGTGATGCCCAATGGGTCGCTGACTGCCACGCCGCAGGTCCTGGAGCCATAGTCCAATCCCAGGATTCTCATGCCAACCGATTCGCAATATAATTGTTCACCAGCTCCTCCAAAAGCTCGTCTCTCTCCACCCGCATAATCATGCTGCGGGCGCTCTTATAGCTGGTGATATAAGTGGGATCGCCGGACATGATATAACCGACGATCTGATTGGTAGGATTGTATCCCTTTTCCTTCAGTGCGTCATAGACCTCGGCCAGGATCTGGCTGGCCTTTGTCTTCTGTTCCGTCTGCGGATACAGATGCTGCGTTGCATGCATGTTATCCATATTTTCCACGTTCCTCTCTGGAATCCTGCTCAGGTACGTGCCGCTTCCCTGCGGCATCCCGCTGCCTGTAGGCAGCTGCAAAATCGTATCATAATTATTGTAATATATAATCGCCGTTTCGGCAAGCGATTTTTCCGATAACTGTCTTCCCCGCCAGTTCCCTTCCGCCGGCCGTCTTCACCCGGATATATTCTCTGGTGTAACCGGCCATATATCCATCCTCCGCCGGTTCCTCCAGAAGGGCCAAAACCTCTTTTCCAATAAAACTCTGCCGGTATTCCTCGCTCATCCGGGCCGCCAGTTCGACAAGTTCGCGGCTGCGGGCTTTCTTCACCGGCTCCGGCACCTGGTCCGGCATCTCATCCGCCCTGGTTCCCTTTCTGCGGGAATAGGGGAAAACATGCATCTCATAGAAATGCACCCTTTCCACAAAGGCCTTCGTCGCCGCAAACTCCGCCTCCGTCTCTCCGGGAAAGCCTGCGATCACATCGGTGGTGATGGCCGGCTGTTCAAATTTTTCCCGCAAAAGGGCGCACTTATTCAAATATTCCTCCGCTGTATAGCGGCGGTTCATCCTTTTTAAAACACTGTCGCAGCCGCTCTGCAAAGACAGATGGAAATGGGGGCAGACCTTCCCGCAGGAAGCGAGGGCCGAGACGAAATCCTCGGTAATAATCCGCGGCTCCAGGGAACCCAGCCGAATCCTCTCGATTCCCGGAACGGCGGCGACCGCCAAAATCAGTTTCTTCAGGCCTTCGCCAAACGGCGCCTCCTCCGTCCTCTTTTCCTCCGGGAAGTCCAGACCGTAGGAGCTTAAGTGGATCCCGGTGAGCACTACCTCCCGGTAACCTGCCGCCGCCAGGCGGCCCACCTCCCCGGTCACGTCCTCCGGCCTGCGGCTTCGTACACGTCCCCGCACATAGGGAATGATGCAGTAGCTGCAGAACTGATTGCACCCGTCCTGCACCTTTAAAAA
>CALWRE010000078.1 GCA_944383835.1 uncultured Lachnospiraceae bacterium
GAATGGTACCGTATTTCCCTGCAGCAGCATTTTGATTTGCTGGACGCTATAGAGGCCAAGGATCGCGACAAGGTGGAGGCCATAATACACGCGCATAAAAGCGGGGCCCTTCGCAGCATGGGGCACCAGGAAGAGAGGGTGCAGCTGATCGAATAGAGGGGGAGGCTTTTCTCGAAGATTCATCAGGTGCTGGTATAGAGCAGCTTTGTGAATTTGCTTGGCAGAATCAGGATGGTAAGTTCTAAGCGGGCAGTTGCAGTAGCAGTTCATATATCATTCCCGTTTGAAACCAGTGGAGGGGTATAGAAGCTGCAGGGAGGAACTGGTGCGGATCATAGCCAGTATATCCTCCAGAAAAAGACTGCCCAGCTCCTGAATCCAGGGCTTGGGATATTTATATCGGATAATATAAGCAGTACGCGAAGGCGGCGGATTGTCGGTGATGACTTCATAGGCAAGTCCGCTGTTCCTTTTTATCATAATATCCGCCAATGACCGGGGAAGGATGGTCCATGTGCCAGGAATATCCAGAAAAAAAGGCAGCATGGAGAAGGTTCCGATGGAGATTTTACGGATATCAGAACCGGGGAACTGCTGTTTGTGCCATAAATCATAATCATTTTCAAAGGTTAGGTAAATCTCGTCTTCTGGCTTTAAATCAGTCAGTTTTTTCGTTTGATGGAAACGTGACGCGGTATGGTATAAGATGGCATTTGCTTCAGTATAAAGAGGCGTTGCTATAACGTTGGGCGATTTATGCAGGCTGAATACAAACCCCAGATCGATCAGCTGGTTTTCAATAAGCTGATGAATTTCAGTAGAGTGCTCCGTCTGCAAATAAAGCCTGACATGGGGATTGCGCTCCATAAAATCCCGATATACATTTACAAAGTGAAACTGGTTCATGGTATCGACGGCCGCAATCCGCAGCTCCCGAAATACCATGATATTTTTTATCTGTTCAGCCTGCTGGGCAAGAGAAAGGAATTGCTGTGCAATGGGAAGAAAATGTTCCCCTTCCGGGGTAAGCGTTACATTTTTAAGGCCCTTCTGCCGGAAAAACAGAGAAATCCCCAGTTCCTGCTCCAGGTGCTGGATGCGGGAGCTGGCGGTTCCTTGGCTGATAAACAGCTCATTCGCTGCGTGCGCAATGCTTTTGTGGTTTACTACCGATAAAAAAGTTTCTATTTCGTCAAATGTCACAAAAAATCCTCCCGGAAATATCTATTTATCAAATATTATATTATTTAATTATTGGTTTTACAAGTGATATTTTATATCCTATAATGCAGCTATAAAGCAAATGGCCATTTGCGGTATAAGAAAGTTTAATATTTAATGGAGGGAGTCGGGCGAGGATGAGGAAGGACAAAAAACGAGGTGTTAAGATATGATGAATCAATGGAATAATCCGGATGATATGCAGGGCGCGGCATTTCCGGAAAATTTTCTCTGGGGCGGGGCGGTGGCGGCGAATCAGTGCGAAGGCGCTTATCTGGAAGACGGGAAAAAACTGGATGTCAGCGATGTGAGCAAGGGGCTTTTAAAGGAGCCGATGATGAAATGGAATGGTGAAAAATGGGAGCCGGATATGAAGGGATATTTTCCTACTCATGAGGCGATCGACTTTTATCATCGATACAAGGATGACCTGGCGCTGATGGGAAAGGATGGCATGGGATTTCAGGCGTTTCGGATCAGCATTTCCTGGAGCAGAATTTTTCCGGACGGCGACGAGGAAAAGCCCAATGAAAAGGGATTGGCATATTATGACCGGCTGTTTGACGAAATGCATACCCAAGGCATAGAGCCTGTCGTTACCATGAGCCATTACGAAACGCCGCTGCATCTGCTGACGGAGTACGGCGGATGGCTGAATGGGAAAATGATCGATTTCTGGCTCAATTATGCCTGGACGATCCTGGAACGGTATCAGGATAAAGTAAAATACTGGCTGACATTCAATGAGATCAACAATCTGTTTAAATTTCCCTTTGCGGCTGGGGGGTGCCTGGATATAAGGCCAAAGCACACCGATAAGGTCAACCAGGATCTCACTAAAAAGGAGTTGTACCAGGCGGCGCACCATATTGCGGTGGCCAATGCGAAAACGGTGCATCTGGCGAGAGAGATCAATTCGGATATGAAAGTTGGAGCGATGCTGTCCCTCTCTTCTCTAGCTACATATCCGGCCACCTGCGATCCCGCCGACGTCCTGGCAGTCCAGCAATTCCAGCATCAGCAAGCCTTTTTCCTGGAACTGTTCTGTAAAGGGAAATATTCGGGACTTGCAAAACGCGAGTGGCGGGAAAACGGCTGGACACCGGAAATAAAGGAAGGGGATCTGCAGCTGATCGCGCAGAACACAGTGGATTTTATCGCTTTTTCCTATTATAAGAGCTGCGTCCTAAAGGATGGAGAGACCATGAAAACCGATACCGGAGGAGCATACGGCGCAAACAATCCCTATATCACGGACTACTCTCCGCAGCCCTGGAGATGGCCCGTCGATCCGCTGGGCCTCCGTTATCTGTGCAATTATCTGAATAATATATATGAAAAGCCCCTGTTTGTGGTGGAGAACGGGATTGGATTGCATGAAAAGCCAGATGATGAGGGAAAGATTCATGACGATTTCCGCAGAAGGTACGTAGCGGAGCACTTAAAACAGCTGAAAGAAGCCATTGCAGACGGCTGCAGGGTGATGGGATATCTGTACTGGGGGCCCATCGACATTGTGTCGGCCGGAACCGGCGAGATGAGAAAAAGATACGGTTTTATTTATGTGGATAGAGACAACGAGGGGAACGGCACATTAAAAAGGTCAAAAAAGGCGTCTTTTGACTGGTATAAGCATGTGATTGAAACCAATGGAAGAGAGTTGTAAAGATGGTCAATTTGCAGATTGAAATATTCCTGTTGCTGCTTGTAGGTTACTTTCTCGGGAAAAAAGGGCTGCTAAATACCGGAACCAGAGATCAGCTGACGGATATTGTAGTATATATTATCCTTCCCTGCTCGATTTTAAAATCCTTTGAGATGGATTTATCGGCAGAGGTTTTGCAGTCTACTTTCCAGGTGCTGGCGGCAGCCCTGGGTATTCAGCTATTTTACTGGTTCTTGAACCGCTTTTTATACCGGCGATTTCCTGAGGATGAACAGACGGCCTGCAAGTATTCGACCATGGTGACTAACGCAAGTTTTGTGGGGATGCCAATTGCATCTGCACTGTATGGGCAGACCGGCCTATTGTACGCCTCTATTTTTGTCGTCCCACAGAGGATTTTCATGTGGGCCTATGGGCTGCCGATGTATACGGCGGTGAGCAAAAAGGAAATCGTAAAAAAGGTGGTTACCCACCCTTGCGTATTCTCTATTTTCCTAGGGATCGGGATCATGGTGCTTTACAGCAACGGGATATATCTGCCTAAAGCCCTCTCGGATACCCTAGGGGCATTGGGAGACTGTACTACGGCGCTCTGCCTGGTGGTTATTGGCAGTGTGCTGAGTGATTTAAAACCGAGGGAGATGCTCAGCGTGAGGGCATTGCTTTTCAGCTTTTACCGGTTGTTGCTGATACCGATTCTGCTGGCGCTGATCCTGAAATTTACGCCGTTGGACGAACTAAGCCGGCAGATTTGCGTCCTGATGTCGGCTATGCCTGCCCCGACGACGACGGTGATCCTGGCTCAGAAATATAACCGGAATCCGGCGTTTGCCTCGAAGCTGATGGTGACGTCAACTCTGCTGTCTCTGGTGACGATACCGATAGTAACTATGGTGATGAATTGAAATAAGAATAGAGCTGGTGTTTCCGGCCTGAGGAGAAGAATATGGATAATAATCAACGGATAGCAAAAGAAATCATGGAGAAAATCGGCGGTCAGGACAATATCGCCACATTGACGAACTGTATGACTCGCATTCGTGTCGGCGTAAAAGACGAATCCCAGGTAGACATAGACGGATTGAAGAAAATCCAGGGTGTGATGGGGGTAATTAAAGCAATCGGAATATATCAGATTGTGGTAGGGAAAAATTCCATCGACGTGTATCGGGCGATGACGGGAGCGGCAGAGGTGGAGTCGGCAAAGAACGCCGGAGAAAAGGAAGAAAATGCGGAGGATAAGCCGCAGAAGCAGCCTGAGGGTAGGAAGACCTTCAAAGATATCGTCGGAAATGTGGTGGCGACGGTTGCCGCCTGCGTCTCACCGGTGATACCCGCCATTGTGACAAGCGGATTGATCAGTGCATTTCTGAGTCTGGCTGTGCAGCTGTTCGGCCTATCCCGCGATTCCAATACGTATTATATTTTTAATACGGCAGGAAACGTGGCCCTGTATTTTTTGCCGGTATTTTGCGCATATGCGGCGGCAAAAAGATTTCAGTGCAGCCGTGTGTTGGCCCTGTTTATGGCCTGCCTGATGCTTCATCCCAACTATACGGCTCTGGTCGGTGCCGGTGAGGCAGTCACTCTTTTCGGGCTGTCAATGGATCTGGTGTCGTATTCCTCGTCACTTTTCCCGATTATTCTTACCGTCTGGCTCTTGTCCTACGTGGAAAAGATGTGGAGCCGCATCCTGCCGAAGGCTTTCCGCTATGTGCCGGTTCCGGTTCTGACGGTTGCGGTAATGATCCCGGTAATGTTTTTGGTGACCGGGCCCTTGGGCTCTGTCGTCGGCGACATCCTGGCTGGGGCAGTATCCTTTGTTTATGGGAAAGCGCCGGCGCTTGGCATTGTGCTGATGGGTATACTTGCGCCGATTTTGGTGCTGACTGGCAGCCATCTTACGCTGATTCCCATTGCGGCAAACAATTTTGCGGCCTATGGCTATGATAATATGGTGTATGTTGCATTTATCGGAATGAATTTTTCCCAGGTCGGAGTGGCCGCAGCCTGCATGCTAAAAGCAAAGACCAGCGAGATACGCCAGGAGGCCTCCGGTGCGCTGATTTCTGCTCTTACAGGAATCACCGAGCCGTCTCTGTATGGGCTGGGGCTGAGACTGAAGAAGCCGCTGATCGCAACGTTTGCGGCCACGATTGCTAACGCGCTGTACTGTATGGTCTTTAACGTGCGGGTATTCTCCATGGCGGGGCCTTCTTTCCTGACGCTGCCGATTTATATTGATCCGGCAGGGAGTAATAATTTTGTCTTTGCCATGGGGGCGATAGCGGTGACGATCGTAACAGCCTTTGCTGTTACTTGGATTCTTGGATTTAATGAAAACCCGGAGAAAGGATGAGTACGATGAGCTATACAAATGAGATAATTCAGATTGACGAGGGCCTGTACTGCATTAAAGATGTAAAATCCATCAACAAATATCTGATCCTAGGGGAGGAAAAGGCGATGCTGCTGGACACCGGATACGGGTTTGCGGATCCGCGGCCGGTTATCCGGAGTATTACGGATCTGACGTTAGTGGTGGCGGATACCCATGGGGATATCGATCATGCGGCGGGAAACTATTGGTTTGACGAGGTGTATTTATCCCTCTACGATTACAGAAACCTGGGGCATATCGAACACCCGGCGTTGCGCAGGCAGCAGATGGAATATCGGTTGAATAAGCCGGGTTCAACCCTGGGGCAGGAAATGGATACGAAAGAGTGGATGAGGCATGGAGCTTACGAATGCCGCTACTGTTTGATTGATGATGGTTTTTTCTTTGAACTGGGGAACCGCAAGCTGGAGGTTATATCGGTTCCTGGCCATACGGCCGGTTCCATTGCCTTTCTTGACCACAAGACCGGTTATCTTTTCACCGGCGACTCCGTGATGAAGTACAATGTCTTTTTTGCACCGGTGTGCAGCCCCAAAGCTCCCTATGAACTGCTTCGGGATAATGAACCGCTGCTGGTTTATGAAAATTCCCTGAGGAAATTGCAAAAAAGAAAAGCGGAAATGTCGCTTCTATTCCCTGGTCATGGGGAAATGGGGATTTCCCCGGAATTCATCGACGATCTGCTGGTTAATCTGCAGGAGATTCGGACACAGACAGGAAAACATGAACGCTTCACCACCTATCGGGGCAGTCAGGCGATCCGCCACGCTTATAAAGAGACCCTGATTTATTATACGGACGAAAAACTTTGGGAATATCAGCGGGTTCGCCGAAATCCGGAATGATCTGCCCTTACCCAGCGAGGTATTTCCAGAAAATATTCCCACGAAGAGCCCGGACCCTTCAAGGCTCGGGCTCTTTTTCCCAGCTCTTCACCCTCCGCTTCATGCCTTCCACATCCAGCACGCCCAGGGCAAAGCCCTTTCGCGTCAGTTCCTGCGGTACGTAGACGTCATATTTTTCAAAGACCGGGTTTTCGCCTGGATAGACAAGTTCCAGCGGGTCAAAATCTTTCGCCGCCTCCTCGGTCACAATGCGATAGAATTCTTCTTCGTTGACTTTCATCGTAAACTGCATATAGTAAGGCCTGGAGGAGT
>CALWRE010000079.1 GCA_944383835.1 uncultured Lachnospiraceae bacterium
AACAGTTATTCCATAGAGGAAGGAAAATATAGAGAATATTTTGAGAGAATTGATCTGAAAGAGATTCTTGCTATACAAAACCAAGCAAGTAAAAACAGCGGAACCGGGTTTATATGGGTTCTATGTACATGTGTTTTTTTGATTCCGGAATATAATTTATCCCTTGTAATTGACAGATGAGTCCTTCACATATTATTAAGAAAAAACGGCTTGAGTTCTTGGGAGGGAATTGCTATAGTAAGGAAAGAAAGATTTGGCAATTATGTTTGCAGGGAAGTGGAATGCAGATAGATGAAAAAGAGTGATAAAAAGAAGGGAACTTTGACGGGCGGACTTTTTAAGGCCTTTATTTTGCTGCTGTTTTTTGCGGTGGTGGCTTTTGCGGTCTTTTATTTTACCCGCGGGGAGGAAACGCCGGAGACGGTGTACGAGGGAATCAGTGAGGCCGGCCTGCCGGTGGTGTACTCCCTGTACGACGGAGAGAGGATCAACCGGCTCTACGGCTATACGGCGCAGATGCAGGAAGAGTATATGCGGGACGATGTGACGCCGCTGAGCGCCAATGGGCAGATGACCATCTCGGTGGACTGCTATGACCAGACGCTGACCGGGATTTCCTATGAGGTGAGGGATTCCGACAGCGGCCGCCTGATTGAATCCACGGAGGTGACGGACTGGCAGGAGGAAAACGGGCCGGACGAACGGACGGCTACCGCCGTTCTGCCGATTCAGCGCCTGATCGAAGAGGGGCGGGAATACCTGCTTCGCATCTGCCTGACCACAGAGGAATATCCGGCAGTCTATTATTATACGCGGATTGTCTACAATACGCAGCTGCATGTGTCGGAGATGATCGATTTTGTCACCTATTTCAGCGAGAGAACCCTGATGGCCGAGGAAAAAGAGGAAGGAAACAGCGAGCTGGGCCTCTATATTGAGCCGGACAGCACCGGGGACAATTCCTCCCTGGCCTATGTGAATATCCATTCCAGCCATCGGATGCTGACCTGGATGAATCTGGAACCGCAGCGGGTGGATGAGCCCCTGATGGAGATACGGCAGTTAAACGGCACGATTGGCACCCTCAGGCTGACCTATCAGGTGGAGGCCGTGGGGGACACGGGACGGACGGAGACCTACGATGTGGAGGAATTGTTCGTGGTGCGCTGGTCGGAGCTGCGGTTCTATCTGCTGGCCTACGAGCGCCATGCCAACCAGCGGTTTACGGCGGATGAGACCACGATATCCGGCGGGGTCGTGGATCTGGGCATTGTGGAGGACGGACGCACCCAGTTAAAGACCAGCAGCTCCGGCGCATATACGGCCTTCACTGCCAGCGGAGAGCTTTACAGCTATAACAGCCAGCTGAATGAGGCGGTCCGCATTTTCTCCTTCCGCGGCAGCGGGGAGGGGGACGTGCGGATTCTCCACGACGAGCATAATTTCCAGATTATTGAAGTGCAGGACAGCGGGGACGTCTCCTTCATGGTTTACGGCTATATGAACAGCGGCAGCCATGAGGGGGAGGTCGCGATTGTATTCTACCGGTACGACAGCAGCGAGAAAGCCCTTCAGGAGCTGTTCTATATTCCTTCCCAGTCGTCCTATTCTCATTTGAAGCAGGAGATGGGCAAGCTCAGCTATATTTCGGATACCGGCCTGGTTTACGTTATGGTGAGCAACAGCATTTATGCCATCGACGTGGCGGGGACGGAGCAGGTCGTGGTGGTGGATAACCTGACGGAGAATTCCTTCGTGATCAGCGATGATAATTCCATGATTGCCTGGCAGGAGGGGGATGATCCCAATGCCTGCACCACCCTGTCGGTGATGCGGCTGTCGGACGGGGCAGTGCGCACTATCCAGGCTGCGGAGGGGGAATACCTGCGTCCTCTGGGCTTTATGGGAACGGATTTCATTTACGGGATTGCAAGGGACACGGATATCCGCAGCGATATCAGCGGAAGGACGGCGTTCCCGATGTACGCCCTGGAGATTGTCAGCGAGGAAGGAGAAATTCTGACCCACTATGAGCCGGACGGCGGCCATATCATCAGCGTGGAGGCGGGAGCAGGGAGAATTCAGGTGAATTGCGCTTACCTCTCCTCTTCCGGCCAGACCCTCAGTGAATTTACCGACGTCCTCCTGCAGAACGAGGAGAATGGAACGACCCAGACGTCGGTGCTGACGGAGAGCCAGAGCGACCTGAAGCGGAAGGTATATTCCATCAATTTGTCTTCTTCGGCGGATCCGGAGAGGACGCTGACCATCCAGACGCCCGCCAGGCTTTTGGATCCTTCGGTCAACCGGGTCGAGCTTTCCTACCATGTGGAGCGGGAGAACGATCCCCGGTTTTACGCCTACGCCTTCGGCGACCTGGCGGATATCTGCTATAATCTGGCCGACGCCATCAATGCGATCTATGAGGACATGGGAATCGTGGTGGATGCGGGGCAGAACCTGATCTGGGCCAGAGGGGCGCAGAGCAGCCAGGCCCGGATCACGGTCAACAGCGCCTGCGTGACGGACCAGGCGAACAGGACCCTGGTTCCCTGCATCCAGGCCCTGCTTTTCCAGCAGGGAGTGACGGCGGATGTGTCGCGGATGCTGTCGGAGGGAATGTCGGTCCGGGAGATTCTTGACGAGGCCCTTCCCGGAAAGGCTCTGGATCTGACTGGCTGCACCCTGCAGCAGGTGCTGTATTTCATCAGCGAAGGAAATCCGGTGATTGTACTGACCGGAGAGACGACGGCGGATCTGATGGTGGGCTACGATAACTATAACGTTACCTTCTACAATCCTCTGGACGGAACCTATTATCTGATGGGACGGGGGGATACGGAGGATTATTTGGAAGAAAACGGTGGCTATCTGTTTAGCAGCCGCCCGTAATAAGGGCAATTTCTGCATCAATTTCTCTTGCGTGGCAAATTTTTTCATATTATAATGAAAGAAAACCTTGGCAAGAATATGGAATGGATGCTGGATCATGAAAACAAGAATTTTAAAAGTAGATGAGAAGGAGCCGCAGGCGGAGCGAATCGAGGCGGCGGCAAAGATTATAAAGGACGGCGGTTTGGTAGCATTTCCTACGGAGACAGTCTATGGGCTGGGCGGCAACGCCCTGGACCCGGAGGCCTCCCGTCGGATTTATGCGGCCAAAGGCCGTCCTTCTGACAATCCGCTGATTGCCCATATTGCGGATTTCGCCCAGCTGGGGCCGCTGGTGGCCGAGATTCCGGAAGCGGCCCAGATACTGATGAAGGCATACTGGCCGGGGCCGATGACGCTGATCTTTCAGAAATCAAGCTTAGTGCCGAAAAGCACCACAGGAGGACTTGCCACGGTGGCGGTGCGAATGCCCTCCCATCCGGTGGCGCGGGCGCTGATCCGGGCGGCCGGCGTACCCATTGCGGCCCCCAGCGCAAATCTGTCGGGCCGTCCCAGCCCTACCCGTGCTGCCCATGTGCTGGAGGACATGGATGGGCGCATCGATATGATTCTGGATGGGGGCGAGGTGGGAATCGGCCTGGAATCTACGATCATCGATGTGACTGGCCCGGAGCCTGCCCTGCTGCGGCCTGGATATATTTCGGAAGATATGATAAGGGCCCTTTTCGCCGGTCTGACCGTGGATGCGGCAAGCTTAGGGCCGATGAGTCCCGACGCGCACCCGAAGGCGCCGGGGATGAAGTACCGCCATTATGCGCCGAAGGCTCAGCTGACCATTGTCCGGGGAGAGATGGGAGCCGTGCAGGAGAAAATCTGCTCCCTGGCGGAAAGGGGACTAAAAGATGGAAAAAAAGTGGGCCTGATCTGCACCCAGGAAAGCCGCCCGGTCTATGAGGCCAGGCTTTCGGGGGCGGGAGACGGCCTGGACCTGGTGATCGTTGGCTCCCGTTCGGACGCTGCCTCCATCGCCCACAATCTTTACGATGTGCTGCGTTCCTTCGATACGGCGGGGGTGGATGAAATCTATTCCGAGAGCTTTGAAGGCGGACAGCTGGGGGGAGCGATTATGAACCGGCTGAAAAAGGCGGCAGGCTATCATATCCTGGATGTGTGACCTGGCGCAGGGAAGGGGGAGGATGCAGGGATGATTCCATATAGGAAGGTACTTTTTATCTGTAAGGAAAATGTCTGCCGCAGCATTATGGCGGAGGCCATACTGAACGCGGTGAAGGGAGACCGGCCGCTTACGGTGGCGTCCAGAGGGCTGGTGGTTCTTTTCCCGGAACCCTTGAATCCCAAGGCTGTGGCGATCTTAAAGGGAAACGAGATGGAGCCGTCCAAGGAATATTCGGAAATGTTCGTGCCCGAAGAGGATGTGACGGAGGGAACCCTGATTCTGACCATGTCGGAGCAGGAAAAAAACCAGGTGCTGCGCCAGGCCGAGCGGTTCGGCGCTCCGGCCGAGGTCTATACCCTGGGAGAATTTGCCGGGCAGAAGTCCGATGTAAACAGTCCCTACGGAGGTACATTGGCCGATTATGGGGCATACTACGAATATATTGACATATTAGTAAAAATGGCAGCAGAAAAACTTTTTAATAAAATGGACAAGGAGGAAGAAGGATGATAGCCATTGGATGCGACCACGCCGCTCTCGGCCTGAAGAAGGAGATTATGGCTCATTTGGACGAGAGAGGGGAGAAATATCAGGATTTCGGCACCTACACCGAGGAATCCTGCGACTATCCGGATTACGCGAAGAAGGTCTGCCATGCAATCCTGGACGGCCAGTGTGACAAGGGGATTTTGATCTGCGGGACGGGAATTGGGATTTCCATTGCGGCCAACCGCTTTAAGGGAATCCGGGCGGCCCTGTGCGGCGACTGCTTCAGCGCCAAAGCCACCAGGGAGCATAACGACGCCAATATTCTGGCCCTGGGGGCCAGGGTTGTGGGGCCTGGACTGGCCTGCCAGATTTTGGACACTTTTTTGGATACTCCCTTTTCCGAAGGGCCGCGTCACAAGCAGAGAATAGCCAAGATCGATGAAGGAGTGTGAGAGAGTGGCGAAGGAAATGATGGACGAGATTCGCCGGGCGGAACTCCAGGCGGCGGAAACCATACGGGAGGCCCGCGGGAAGGCGGCGGATATCGAAGCGCAGGCGAAGGCCCAGGCGCAGGAAAGGATTGAGAAGGCGAAGGCCGAGGCGGCGGAGCTGGTCCGCTCTGCGCGTGAAAGCGCCAGGATGCAGGGAGAAAAGGAGGCGGCCGAGACAGCTGCGGAAGGGGCAAAGGATGTGGAGGCCCTGCGGGTACTCTCGGCCGGCAAGGAGCAGGAGGCGGTGAAGCTGGTGATAGCCGAGATTGCGGGAAGCGCCGGCTGACAGGAAAAGAAGGTGATGAAATGGCAGTGCTGCAGATGCAGAAAATCCACATTTGTGCATTGAAAAGCGACCGCAAAAAGATATTGGAGGAACTGCAGAGAAGGGGTACCGTCCAGATCGAGGACGGAAAGGGAGAGGACGAGATATTCCGCAAGATAGATACGGGCGCAGAGCGGGCGGAGAGCGAGAAAAAGAGCCAGGCGGCCCAGGACGCCCTGCAGGTGTTAGGCCGCTACGCGCCGGAGAAAAAAGGGCTTCTGTCCTCCCTGGAAGGAAAGAGGGAGCTGACCGCCAGCCAGTACCGGGAGGGGGAGGAGAGCTGCGCCAGGACGGATGAAACGGTCCGCCGGGTCCTCAGCCTGGACAGAACCATCGCGGAGGAGCATGCCGCCCGTATCCGCACGGAGACGACGATCGAGAGCCTGAAGCCTTGGCTGGGCCTGGATGTGCCGATGAATTACGCCGGAACCAGCCGGACCGCAGCCTTTGTGGGGACCATGCCCGGCCAGTGGAAGGAAGAGGATATCCTGGCTGCGGTGGCGGAGGCCGCCCCGCAGCTAGAAGCTTTTTCCATCGAGATCCTGGGGCGGGATAAGGACCAGACCAGTCTTTTCGCCGTCTGCGCAAAGGAGGAGGCAGGACAGCTGGAGGACGCCCTGCGGATGAACGGCTTCGTCCGGCCGCAGATCCATACGGACCAGACGCCGGCCGCCTATACGGCGGATCTGGAGAAGGAGGCCGAGGAGCATGAGAAGGCGGCCGAGGCGGCGGTAAAGGAACTGCAGGCTCTGGCGGGAGACAGGCGGGATATCGAATTCGCCGCGGATTACCATTCGATGCAGGCGGAAAAATATCAGGTTCTGGGCGAAATGCTCCAGTCGGAGCACGTCTTTTTCGCGGAAGGCTATATCCCGAAACAGGCGGGAGCCTCGCTGAAAGCGGATCTGGAGAAAAAATTCGTCTGCGAGGCAGAGCTTTCGGAGGTGCCGGAGGATGAGGAGGCCCCGGTTCTTCTTCACAACAATGCATTCAGCGCCCCGACGGAGGGGGTGGTCGAATCCTTCGGCCTTCCGGCTAAGGGAGAGGTGGATCCCACCGGGATCATGGCCTTTTTCTACTATTTCCTCTTCGGGCTGATGTTAGGCGACGCGGCCTACGGCCTGATCATGGTGATCGGCTGCGCCTTTGCCCTGAAAAAATATCCCCATATGGGTTCGGGCGTCAAGAAGATGCTGCAGATGTTTCTGTACTGCGGGATCTCCACCACGTTCTGGGGCGTCATGTTCGGCAGCTATTTCGGCGATGCGGTGACGGTGATCTCCGAAACCTTCTTCCACCGGACGGTGACGATACCGGCCCTGTGGTTTGAGCCCCTGGACGATCCGATGAAGCTTCTGATGTTCAGCTTCCTGTTTGGCATCATCCATCTGTTCACCGGCCTGGGCGTCAAGGGCTATATGCTGCTGAAAGCCAGACAGGTGATGGATTTCTTCTGCAGCGTGGTCCTGTGGTATATGCTCCTCATCGGGCTGATCCTGATGCTTCTGCCCAGCGAGATGTTCGCCTCCATGGCGGGAGCGACCTTTGTCTTCCCCGGCTGGCTAAGTGAGCTGGCAAAGTGGATGGCGATCATCGGGGCTGTGGGAATTGTCCTGATGAGCGCCAGGGATAAGAAGAACATAGCGGTGCGGCTGGCTCTGGGAGCCTACGACCTCTACGGCGCATCCAGCTGGCTCTCCGACGTCCTTTCCTACTCCCGGCTTTTGGCCCTGGGGCTTGCCACCGGCGTAATCGCCTCGGTTATCAATACCATGGCCTCGATGCTGGGAGACGGGATCATCAGCGCCATCGGCTTTACCCTGATCTTTCTTGTGGGCCATACGCTGAACATTGCGATCAACCTGCTGGGCGCTTATGTCCACACTAACCGTCTGCAGTTTGTGGAATTCTTCGGAAAATTTTATGAAGGCGGTGGAAAAGGCTTTCGTCCTTTCTCCGCTGAAAAAAATAAATATTTTAAGTTTAAGGAGGAAAATTAAAATGGATATGAGTAATCTGGGTCTTCTTCTGGCTCTTTTAGGCGCGGTATCGGCGGCTCTGTTTGCGGGCATCGGCTCGGCCTACGGCGTTGGCCTGGCGGGCCGTGCGGGCGCAGGCGCCATCACGGAAAATCCCGACCTGTTCAGCAAGGTGCTGATCCTGCAGCTGCTGCCCGGCACCCAGGGCATCTACGGCCTGCTGGTCGCCTTCGTGACCCTGGTGCAGACCGGCCTTCTGGGCGGGGGCGCCGAGACAATGGACACGGCCACCGGCCTGATGTATTTCGTAGCCTGCCTTCCGATTGCCATCGTAGGCCTGATCTCCGCCATCTATCAGGGACAGACCTCCGTGGCGGCCATCAACGTGGTCACCAAAAAGCCCGATCAGTTTGGTAAGGCCATGCTGTTCCCGGCCATGGTTGAGACCTATGCCATCCTGGCTCTGCTTATCTCCATCCTGGCCGTGTTCTCCCTGTAAGAAGGGGTGAGCAGACGATGACCGGACTGGAAAAAATCATTCAGCAAATCGAGGAAGAGGCCAGGGCCTCAGCCGACGCCATCGTGGGCGAGGCCGAGGCGAGGGCGGGGGAAATCCTAACGCAGGCGGAGAAAACCTGCCGCGAAACCTTGGAGGAAGCGCAGGCACAGGCGCAGGCAGTCAGAGAGGACGTCCTGAAAAAGAGCCGCAGCGCCGCCCAGATGGAGCGCAAAAGACAGCTGCTGGCGGCCAAGCAGGAGGTGATCGGCCAGATCATCGACAAGGCCCTTGCGTCCTTACTGAATCTGCCGGAGGAAGAGTATTTTGCCCTGCTTGCCCGGCTGATCGGAACCTATGCCCATGAGGGAGACGGCGAAATCCGTTTTAATAAGAAGGATAGGGAAAGGCTGCCGGCGGGCTTTGCCCGGACGGTGAGCGAAGCGGCCGCCGCCAGGGGCGGAAAGCTGTCGATTTCCGACGAAACCTGCGAGATTGACGGCGGTTTCGTGCTGGCCTACGGCGGAATAGAGGAAAACTGCTCCTTTGAGGCTATGTTCGCCGCGCAGAGGGAAAAGCTGCAGGATCAGGTCCACTCCCTTCTGTTCGCATGATATGCCTGGAAAGGAGGAGAGCCATGGGCAAAGATTATACCTACGCGGTGGCCCGGATCCGGGCCAAGGAGCTTTCCCTTCTGGGAAACGCCGCCATGGAGCAGCTGCTGGCGGCCAGGTCCTGCGACGAGGCCCTGCGCCTTCTGGCGGACCGGGGCTGGGGGAATCCCGACGAACGGCTGACCGTGGACAATATGCTGGCGGCGGAGACAAAGAAAACCTGGAGTCTGATCGGCGAGATGGTAAAGGATATGTCGGTTTTCGACGTCTTTCGGATTACCGACGACTATCACAATCTGAAAGCGGCGGTGAAGCTTTCCTGTACCGGGGCCAAGGTGGCCCCCTCCCGCGTGTTTGTGGACGGGGGGACCATCGACCCGGAGAAAATGTATCGGGCTGCGCAGCAGAAGGATTTTTCCGCCCTGCCGGAAGAGATGCGTGGGGCGGCCGAGGAGGCCAGGGAGACCCTGCTTCGCACCGGCGACGGCCAGCTGTGCGATATGATCCTGGATCGGGCCGGCCTTACGGCCATGTACCAGGCCGGGAAAAAGGCGGACAATGAGGTGATTCGGGAATATGCCGTGCTGACGGCGGTGGCTGCCGATATCAAGATTGCGGTGCGCTGCGGCCAGGTGGGCAAGTCCCTGGATTTCATCGAGAGAGCCCTGGCCCCGGTGGAGGAGCTGGACCTGGAGGCCCTTGCGCGGGCGGCCCTTTCCGGCACGGACAGCGTGGCGGACTATCTGATGAATACGGATTATGCCCCTGCCGCCGCGGCGTTAAAGGAATCCTTCACGGCCTTTGAGCGGTGGTGCGATAACCTGATTATGGAGCATATCCGGCCCCAGAAGGTCAATCCCTTCACTGCAGGCCCCCTGGCCGCCTATATTTTGGCCAGGAAAAACGAGATCAAGTGCGTCCGCATGGTGCTGTCGGGAAAGCAGAGCGGCCTTCCCGATGCGGTGATCCGGGAAAGGCTGAGGGAAATGTATGTATAAGGTAGCGGTTATAGGAGATTACGATAGTATTTACGGCTTTGCCGCCGTGGGCTTTCACACAGAGCCGGTGGAGAACGCCGACGAGGGCGAGGAGAAGCTGAGAGAGCTGGCCGAGGGAGGCTATGGGATCATCTATATCACAGAGGCCCTGGCGGCGCAGATTCCCGAGGCGGTTGCATTCTATCGGGAGCGGCAGCTGCCGGCGGTAATTCTGATTCCCGGCGTCTACGGCAATACCGGGGCGGGCATCGCCCAGGTGAAAAAATCCGTGGAGCAGGCGGTGGGCTCGGATATTATATTTGGTACGGAATAATATGATACCAGGGTCAAAGGGTCAAACTCCGACGCAAGCTTGCTTGCAGGAGGAGTTTGGCCCTTGGGACCCGCAAAAATATAGAGAAAGGCAGGTGTGGACCAAAATGAGCAAAGGCATCATTAAGAAAGTAGCGGGACCTCTGGTCATCGCCGAGGGGATGCGGGACGCCAACATGTACGACGTGGTGCGCGTGTCCGAGGAGCGTCTCATCGGCGAAATCATCGAGATGCACGGCGATCAGGCGTCCATTCAGGTATATGAGGAGACGGCGGGCCTGGGGCCCGGCGAGCCGGTGGAGTCCACCGGCATGCCCCTGTCGGTGGAGCTGGGGCCGGGGTTAATCGGGAGCATTTACGACGGCATTCAGCGGCCGCTGGACGATATTATGGAGGCGACCGGCAGCAACCTCTTAAAGAGAGGCGTGGAGGTGCCTTCCCTGAAGAGAAAAAACGTCTGGCACTTTGTCCCGGCGCTTTCGGCCGGGGCTAAGGTGGAAGGCGGGGACGTGATCGGAACGGTGCAGGAGACCCATATTGTCTCCCACAAGATCATGGTTCCGCCGGGTATGAAGGGAACAATCCTCTCCGTAAGCGAGGGGGATTACACCGTGGAGGATACGGTGGCCGTCCTGCAGACGGAGGGCGGCGAAAAGAATCTGACTCTGATGCAGAAGTGGCCGGTGCGCTCCGGCCGTCCCTATAAGGAGAAGCTGCCTCCGGATATGCCTCTGGTTACCGGCCAGAGGGTTATCGACGCCATGTTTCCCATCGCCAAGGGCGGCGTGGCGGCCGTGCCCGGCCCCTTTGGCTCCGGCAAGACTGTGATCCAGCATCAGCTGGCCAAATGGGCGGAGGCGGACATTGTGGTCTATATCGGCTGCGGGGAGCGCGGCAACGAGATGACCGACGTGCTGAACGAATTCCCGGAGTTAAAGGACCCCAAGACCGGCTATTCCCTGATGGAGCGGACGGTGCTGATTGCCAATACCTCCGATATGCCGGTGGCGGCCCGTGAGGCTTCGATCTATACCGGCATCACCATCGCCGAGTATTTCCGCGATATGGGATATTCGGTGGCCCTGATGGCCGATTCCACCTCCCGCTGGGCCGAGGCCCTGCGCGAGATGAGCGGACGCCTCCAGGAGATGCCCGGCGAGGAAGGCTATCCCGCTTATCTGGGGAGCCGTCTGGCCCAGTTCTACGAGAGGGCCGGCCGTGTGGTTTCTCTAGGGCATGAGGGCAGGGAAGGAGCCCTGTCCGTTATCGGAGCCGTATCCCCGCCCGGCGGCGATATCTCGGAGCCGGTATCCCAGGCGACCCTGCGCATTGTCAAGGTGTTCTGGGGCCTGGATTCCTCCCTGGCCTACCAGAGACATTTCCCGGCCATCAACTGGCTGACCAGCTACTCTTTGTATCTGGACAGCCTGGGTGCCTGGTTTGACAGCCATGTCCACGAGGACTGGATGAACTGCCGCAGCCGGATGATGCGCCTTCTGCAGGACGAGGCGGAGCTGCAGGAAATCGTGCAGCTAGTCGGCATGGACGCCCTGTCCGCCCCCGACCGGCTGAAGCTGGAGGCGGCCCGCTCCATCCGCGAGGACTTCCTGCATCAGAACTCCTTCCATGAGGTGGACACCTATACCCCTCTGGAGAAGCAGTACCGGATGATGAAGCTGGTATTGGCCTACTACGACAAGTGCAAAGAGGCCCTGGATCAGGGAGCCGATGTGAATAAGCTGGTGAGCCTGGCGGTCCGCGAGCAGATCGGCCGCTTCAAATATATCCACGACACGAACCTGGAGGAGGCCTACGATCAGGTGATCGAAGAGCTTTCTTCGGAGCTTGCCGATTTGACGTCAAAGGAGGACAGATAAGATGCCGAAGGAATACAGAACCATACAGGAAGTGGCAGGCCATCTGATGATGGTAAAGGGCGTGGAAAACGTTACCTACGACGAGCTGGGGGAGATCGAGCTGGCAAACGGCGAGACCCGCCGCTGCCGTGTGCTGGAGATCGACGGCGATACCGCCATGGTGCAGCTTTTCGAGAGCTCCACCGGCATCAACTTAGAGAGCAGCAAGGTCCGTTTCCTGGGACGGACCATGGAGCTGGGCGTATCGGAGGATATGCTGGGCCGCGTCTTCGACGGCCTGGGCCGTCCTATCGACGGGGGGCCGGAGATCCTGCCGGAGGCCCGCCGCGATATCAACGGCCAGCCGATGAACCCGGCGGCCCGCAGCTATCCCCAGGAGTTTATCCAGACCGGCATTTCGGCCATCGACGGCTTGAACACCCTGGTCCGCGGTCAGAAGCTGCCGATTTTTTCGGCCAGCGGTCTGCCCCATGCGAATCTGGCGGCCCAGATTGCCCGCCAGGCCAAGGTGCGCGGAACCACGGAGCCCTTCGCGGTGGTTTTCGCCGCCATGGGCATTACCTTTGAGGAGTCCAACTTCTTTGTTCAGAGCTTTAAGGACACCGGGGCCATCGACCGGACGGTGATGTTCGTCAACCTGGCCAACGACCCGGCGGTGGAGCGTATTTCCACCCCCCGCATGGCCCTGACGGCCGCCGAGTACCTGGCCTTTGACAAGGATATGCACGTGCTGGTCATCCTGACCGATATCACCAACTATGCCGACGCCCTGCGCGAAATCTCGGCGGCCCGCAAGGAGGTGCCGGGACGGCGCGGTTATCCCGGCTATATGTACACCGACCTGGCCTCCATGTACGAGAGGGCCGGAAGACAGAAGGGGAAGAAGGGCTCGATCACGATGATTCCCATCCTGACGATGCCCGAGGATGATAAGACCCACCCGATTCCCGATTTGACCGGCTACATCACCGAGGGACAGATTATCTTAAGCCGCGACCTCTACCGCAAGGGAGTGACCCCGCCCATCGACGTTCTGCCCAGCCTTTCCCGTCTGAAGGACAAGGGAATCGGCGAGGGAAAGACCAGGGCCGACCACTCCAATACCCTGAATCAGCTGTTCGCCGCCTATGCCCGCGGCAAGGAGGCCAAGGAGCTGATGGTGGTCTTAGGCGAAGCGGCCCTGACGGATATCGATAAGATCTACGCCCAGTTTGCCGACGCCTTCGAGCAGGAATATGTGTCCCAGGGCTACGATACGGACCGGAGCATCGAGGAGACGCTGGATATCGGCTGGAAGCTTCTGTCCATGCTGCCGCGGGCCGAGCTCAAGCGGATCGACGACAAGTACCTGGATCTGTACTACGGCAAGTAAGGGAGGGATGAGAGATGGCATCAACCCAGATCAATCCCACCCGGATGGAGCTGTCCCGCCAGAAAAAGAAGCTGACCACGGCCATGCGGGGCCACAAGCTTTTGAAAGACAAGAGGGATGAGCTGATGCGGCAGTTCCTCGACCTGGTGCGGGAGAACAAGGCCCTGCGCGAAAAGGTGGAGGCGGGGCTTGCCGCCGCCAATAAAAACTTCGTCCTGGCCAAGGCCGTTTCTTCCGACCAGATACTGAACACGGCTCTGCTGGCCCCCAAGCAGGAGGTCTACCTGGAGGTGGGGACGAAAAATGTGATGAGCGTGGATATTCCCGCCTTTTCCTGTAAATTCCGCAGCGCCGACGAGGGAGACATCTACTCCTACGGCTTTGCCTTTACCTCCGGCGACTTGGACCAGGCGGTCAAATCCCTGTCCGACCTGCTGCCGGATATGCTGCGGCTGGCCGAGGTGGAGAAGGCCTGCCAGCTGATGGCGGCGGAGATCGAAAAGACCAGGCGCCGCGTCAATGCTCTGGAGCATGTGATGATTCCCGACGCCCAGGAGAAGATCAAGTATATTACGATGAAATTGGATGAGAATGAGAGAAGTACGCAGGTGAGGCTGATGAAAGTGCAGGATATGATCGCAGCCTCCGGACGGCCTCCGCATCCTTCGTCTTGAAACACCAGTTGGGCCCCGGCCCTTCCGCTAAAAGCGAAACAAAAAAGAAGAACTCGCGCAGGCTGCGCCCGCGCTCAGACATGCTTCTTTTTTGTTTCAACGCGGAAGGGCCGGGGCCCAGGTGTTTCTAAGACGCAGGAAAGTCGGCCGGCGGGAGGCTTGCGGTCAGGGGAGGCTCCGCGCGAGAGTCGGGAGGCAACTATCTGCATACGGCCTGGGAGGCCGCAGGTGATGCGGCTCCGCGCGGGGGCCGAATTTCGTTTTGTAAATCTCACTTTCCCGATGTGCTAGGATGATCCGGGTCTGGCAGAGGTTCAAACATTTGCACCGGTTCGACTTTTAAGGCCCTGCATATGTCGAAAAAGAGATTTACGGAGAAGCTGCCCTCCGCGCCCCGGAAACCTACTACACCCTGGAAACCGACGAGCCGGAGGGGACTCTGGTGCGCTTTGAGGACGGTATCCGTACCTATGAGGTGGGCGACAATGAATTTGTTACTATCATTGGCGGCTACCCCGGTCTGTACGAGGATGCGGACGGGGAAGTGAAGGAAGTGGATAATACCCTGGTGGCGCAGGAGCAGGCGGGCATGGCCCGGATGGCCGTGCAGGCAGCCAGGGCAAACAGTGCAGATAATGGGGCGGATACCGATACGGTCTGGGAAAACCGTGCGGGCGATACCCATGTGATGCTCCCGGAAACGATGGGGGACGGACAGGGCTTCGTCCTGTCGGTGGACGGTTATTCGGTGGAATTGATCCCGCTTAACGGGGATTTCAGCCGGTCCGCCGTCTCCGGAAATGCCATTCGTTATAACGACGTATATGAAAACATCGACGTTCAGTATACCCTGATCGGGAACAGCCTGAAGGAGGATATCATCCTCTTGGTCCCTTCCATGCAGAATACATTCCGTTATGAGCTCTGCACCGGAGGGCTCACGGCGGTGCAGAACGAAGGGAGCATCTCCCTGATGGCCGAAGGGGAGGAGTATCCGAAGATGATCCTCCACGCCCCCAGCATGAGTGACGCCGCCGGGGCAGTGAGCGATGCGGTGGAGATCACGCTTACCGAGGAGGATGGGCATACCTATGTCACGGTGACGGCGGACGCCGGGTGGCTGGCTGCGCCGGAGAGGGCCTACCCGGTGCGGATTGACCCTTCCTCCTTTACCGTGCCCAATAAGCACCTGTGGAGCTATGTGATTGCCTCCGACCGGCCGGACTACCATGCGGAGCCAACGGATTTTGCGCCCATTGGCTACCGGGACGGCTGGGGCAACATCCGCATCTACTGGGTGATTGTTACCGACTGGGATACGGTGCTGACGCCGAATATCACCCAGGCCACCTTTAAGATCGGCCAGGCCACGGACAACAGCCATGGGACCGGGGAGATTGGGTTTTATTCCCCCACGTCAGTCTGGGACCCCAACATGCTCACCTGGAATTACATGCTGGAGTTGGGCGGCATCGACTGCCTGTTCCACGACAGCACGAATACGGTGGGAGCCGGGGAAATCCTGGAATTTGACGTGACCGATATGCTGAACGGCTGGGCCTCGGGAACCTATGCTCAGGTGGGCATGATGATGAAATCCGAGTATGAGCCCATGAGCGAGGACCAGATGATATACGCCATGCCGGCGGAGGAGCTGTACAGCCATGACTATGTGGACCTGGGTCCCCGCATAGAGATTTACTGGGATGGTCCCATCGATCTCATCGGCATGGATATTGAAGATCTGACGGTGGAAGTGGACCCGGTCGTCGTAGGCAGCAATGCCGGCGGTAAGGCGGCTGTGGGTGTGCTCGCCTACGGTCTTTCCCAGGCCGAGTCCCTGGTAGCTTATACGTTAAACCGGGACGGACAGCCGCAGGCCGGGGGCGCCGCCCAGGCGGATACGGAGCTTACAGCTCCTGACTTTACCCTGGGCGGGGCGATTCCGGAGGCAGAGCGGGAGGCCCCTTCCGGCAACTGGCAGAGCGCCGGCTTTATCTCCACCGTGGACTTGCAGCTGGATACGATCTACCGCTTCAGCGCCCAAGCGACCGGCTATGAGATCGTAGTGGACCCGGATACCAGAGAAAATGTGCCGGGGACGGAGACTGCGGTCAGCTCCGTGAAGGAGAGCGACAGTTTCCTGCTCTATGAGGTCAAGGAAACCGACCTCCTCAGCCGTATCGCCAGTCACTACGGCGTCCGCGCGGCGGACATCCGCAAGGACAACCACCTGCCGGACCAGCTGACCGTGGCCGGGGATATCCTGTTTATCCGCAATCCCCAGACAGCGGAGCCCTACACCTATTCCACGCCCAGTGACTTAGAGCAGATCAAGATGGATATGCTCTTAAACGGCCGGGCTCAGTCCTGTGTTTTCGGCTATGAGCCGATCAACCTGAATACCGGCAATTTCTACATGGAGCAGGAGGATGCGGTTGTTCCCGACCTGGGCGGAGATTTTGGCATCGTGCGCAGCTATAACTCCCGTGCGGCCTATTTCCGCAGCAGCTTTGGCATCGGCTGGAGCTCGATGCTTGACGAGCGGCTGATGATGCTGGAGGACGCCTCCGTGATGTATATCCGCTCCGATGGTTCCGGCCTTACCTTTGAGCCGGACGGAAACGGCGGATATGAGGCCCCTGCAGGCTACGGCCTGGCCCTCACGCAGATGGAGGAGGGCTGGGAGATCCGGGAGGCGGACGGTACCCTGCGCCGGTTCAACGTATACGGGAATATCCTCTCCGTGACCGACGCCCAGGGGCATACGACTTCCTACAGCTACGATGAAGAGTACCGCCTGACCGGCGTCACCTCGCCGGCCGGCGTCAGCTTCGGCCTTACGATGGACGAGGAGGACCGGGTATCTTCCGTGACCTTGCCGGACGGAGGCGTGATCAGCTACGCCTATGACGGGGACGGGAACCTCGCAAGCGTCACCAATGCCCTGGGAGGGGTGCGGCGCTATGAATACGACGGGAAACACCGGATGACCGCCTGGTATGACGAGAACGGGACCTGCGTGGTACGAAACACCTATGACGAGATGGACCGGGTAACGGCCCAGACCGATGCAAACGGGGCCACGGTCACCCTGGCCTACGGAGATGGTTTCACCACGGCCACCGACGCCCTGGGTTATGAGACCACCTATTATTACGACGCCATGAAGCGGATTACCCGTATTGCCTACCCGGATGGGACGGAAGAAGTCTACGCCTATGATGGCAACGGTTATCTGGCCTCTTTCACCGATCGGGCCGGGGTAATCACTTCTTATACCTATGATTCCATGGGGCGGACGCTTTCGGAAACGAGAGAAAATGCCGCCTGGACTTATACCTACAATGACGCCGGGCAGACGACATCCCTCGCAGACCCTCTGGGGAACCGGACGGAGTTGGCCTACGACGGGGCGGGGAACCTGGTAAGCGTGACCGACGCCCTGGGCAATGTCACCCGCTATGAATACGACAGCCTGGGACGGCTCATAAAAGAGACGGACGCGGCAGGAAACAGCCAGACTTATGCCTATGATGGGGCCTCTGTTACGGCCTGGACGGCCGCCGGCGGCCACACCTGGAATTATACCTATGACGCCATGGGACGGCTGCTGACTGTCACCGACCCGGAGGGAAACGTATCGTCCACCGCCTATGACGCTCTGGGAAGGACCGTACGGGAGACGGCGGCAGACGGTGGGGAAACCGCCTATACCTACGACGCGGCCGGGCAGCTGATCCGCCAGACCGACGCCGAAGGGAATGAGACGGCCTACGAGTATGACAGCATGGGAAGGCTGGTAAAGGAGACCAATGCCCTGGGAGGGGCGACGGTTTACGCCTATGACAGCCTTGACAACCTGGTCTCGGTTACCTCTCCGGCCGGGAGCAGCCTGACTGCCGTCTATGATCCGGTTTGGAGTGTCCCCCTCACGGTCACCGACCCGCTGGGGAATGTGACTTCCTATACATATGATGGGGGCGGTCGGCTCACCGCCGTTACCTATGCCGACGGCTCGCAGCTGGCCTACGCCTATGACGCCCTGGGGCGTGCGGTTCAGGTCATCCAGCCTTCCGGCCTAACGACGGAAACCAGCTATGATGCGGTGGGCAATATCGTCCGCGTCTCTGATGATGAGAGCCGCGTTTACACCTATACCTATGACGGGAACGGGCGCCTCCTCACCGCCACAGATCCCCTGGGCGGGACAGAGACCTATACCTACGATGGGGCAGGCAATACCGTGTCCGTCACCGACGAAGAAGAGCACACGACCAGTTACGGCTATGACGCCGCCGGATGGCTTACCCAGGCCGTGAACGCCTTGGGTGAGGAAAACCAGGTGCGTTATGACCTGGCAGGACGGGCGACGGCTGTAGTAGACGGACGGGGAGCCGAAAGCCGGATCTATTACGACGCCATCGGCCGCCCTACCGTGCTGGAGGACGCGCTGGGGAACCTGACGGCCTATGCTTATGACCGCAATGGGAATACCACCCAGGTGACCGACGCCTTAAAGGGCGTGACGGCCTACGAGTATGACGCCCTGGGCCGGTTGGTAAAAATGACCGACGCCCTGGGCCATGAGACCCTTTATGCCTATGACGCAGACGGGAACGTGACCCGGATCACCCTGGCGGACGGGGATACGGTGGAAATGACCTACGACGCCGCCGGCCAGATGCTCACGCTGACCGATGAGGCAGGGGTAGTCACCTCTTATACGTACGACAGCATGGGACGCCTGACCCATACCTGGGACAGCGCCGGCAACGATACGGCCTACGAATACGACAGCTCCGGGAATCTGATCCGCCAGACCGATATCATCGGGCGGCACACCCGCTATGCGTACGATGATTATGGACGGCTGGTAAAGGAGACTGCGCCGAACGGGGCCGTGACCCGCTACGGCTACGACGCCCTGGACCGCCTGACTTCTGTTGCCCAGGCGGATGGCGCCGTAATCACTTATACCTATGACCGGGCTGGCAATCTGACCAGCGAAACAGCTCCTGGCGGGGCGGTAACCGCTTACGCCTACGATGCGGCAAACCGGCTGGCGGCCCTTACCGATCCGATGGGAGCCGTCACAAGCTACGGCTATGATGCGGGCGGGAATCTCTTAAGCGTCCAGGACGCCGAGGGAACGCAGACCCTCTATGCCTATGACGCATTGAACCGCCTGACCTTACTTACCGACGGCAACGGGGATACGACAGCTTATGAGTATGACGAGCTGTCCCGCCTGATCGGCGTCGCCTATCCCGAAGGAGACCGGGAAGAGTACCGCTACGACGCCCTGGGACGCCTGACTAAGATGAAGGACGGGAACGGCCTGATCACAGAATATCGCTATGATGTGATGGGGAACCTCGTCGAAGAGATCTCGCCGAGAGGGGCTGTCACCACCTACACCTATGACCAGCATGATGAAATGACCAGCATCACCGACGCTCTGGGCGGCGTCACCCTCTACGAGGTAGATGCAAACCGCAATGTCACCCGTATGACCCAGGCGGGCGGCGGGATCTTCGAATACAGCTACGATGCGGTCCATCGTCTGACCGGCGTCCGCACGCCCCTGGGCTATGAGCAGGCCTATGCTTATGACGATGGGGACAACCTGACCGCCGTCTCCGATAACCTGGACCGGGAAGAAGCCTATACCTACGACCTGGCCGACCGCCTGACCGCAGCCATTGACCCGGAGGGCAAGGCCACCGAATATGTCTACGACCAGGTGGGAAATATCGAGTCCATTACCCGCCCCGGCGGCCGGACGGTAAGCTATGCTTACGACGGGATTTACAACCTGACCGGCCTTACGGACCCTATGGGCTATACCTACACTTACTCTTATGACGAGGACAGCCGCCTGACCGGGACCCTGGACCCTCTGGGCCAGACCGAGAGCTATACCTATGACGCCGGCAGCCGCCTGACGGACTACACCGACAAGATGGGGCTGACGGAGAGCTACGGCTATGACAATCACGGCAATGTGACGAAGGTCACCGCCACAGATGGCAAGGTTACCCGGTATCAGTACGATCTCCTGGACCGTCTGACCCAGGTCACTTCCCCGAACGGCAGCAAGACCCACTACAGCTATGACAGTATGGGCAATCTCACGCAGGTAACGGACGCTATGCAGCGGACGGCCCATTACACCTATGACCTGGAAGGAAATCTCCTGTCTCTGACCGACGAGGCGGGACGGACGGAGACCATGGCCTATGATATCGCCGGACGGCTGACATCCTATACCAGTGGCGGCGGCAATACCATCCGTTATGACTACGACAAGCTGAATAATCTAGTCGAGAAGGCTTATGAGGACGCGCAGGGAGAGGAAAGCGCCCCCGGCGTGCTCTACGGCTACGACGCTCTGGGCCAGCGCATTTCGATGATGGATGCAAGCGGGGAGAGCTCCTATACCTGGGATGGCCTGGGCCGGATCACCTCCGTCACCGACGGCAGCGGCGAGACCGTGTCCTATGAGTACGATGGGAGCGACCGCCTGACAGCTATCGTCTACCCGGATGGGGAGAGCGTCCGCTACGGCTATGATTTGAATGATAACCTGACCTCCGTTACCGACCGGACCGGAGTCGAGACCACCTATGTCTATGACGGGCTGAACCGTGTCGCAGAGATTCACCGGCCGAACGGCATCTCCACCTACATGACCTACAATGGCCATGACCAGATTGTCACGATGGAGAACATCTGCGACGAATGCGAGTGGGTGGTAAGCCGCTATGGCTACACCTATGATGAGGCAGGGCGGATCACCGGGGAGACGGCGACGGAGTCCCTCTACGGCTATGTCTATGATGATAAGCACGACGGCAAGCATGAGGACGGCCGCCACGACGACCTGTACCCCCATGGCAACCGCCATAACGGCAAGCACGATAAAGACGCGAAACAGAATTACCAGATCGTAGAGACCGTCCGCACAATGGAATACGACGAGGCGGGCCGTCTGGTGAGCGTCGCGGAAAACGAGGAGAACAGCGGCACAGCCGTCTATACATATACTTATGACGAGCTGGGCAACCGCACCTCTTATGAAAAGACAGTGGGCGGAAAGACCGCAGAATCCGCCGATTATACCTACAACGCCGCCAACCAGCTGGTGAGCGCGAAGATTTACGACGGGAAAAAGACCGGAACGGTCACCTACACCTATGACGGGGATGGGAACCTGATCAGCGAAAACGGACGGGCCGGCCAGGAGAAGGTGGAGCTCACCTACGAATATACGGTGGAAAACCGCCTGAAGGCCGTCTATGATGCCGACGACCTGCTGGCAGCCATGGCCTACGACGGGGACGGGAACCGGATCTTCCAGCTGAATTACAACCTGCACACCGACGACGACTGGCAGGAAAACAGCGGCAGCGGAAACGGGAACAATAAGGACAACCAGGGCAACGGCGGAAACATAAGCAGCATCCTGTTCCCGGAGGACGGGGAGGTCAGCGCCCTGGAGGAGGAACTGATCGACCTTATTAAGACCACCGGCAAAGAGAAGGACTATGAGCTGATTCAGTATATCAACGATGTGAACCAGGAGAACGCGGAAGTCTTGCTGGAACTGAACATCAATGGTACAATGGATACAGCGTATAGCTACGGGAACGAGCGCCTGACGGTGGAACGCTATGACGGCTGGACCGGCTACTACACCTACGACCCGCGTGGCAGTGTCAGCGGCGTGACCGGGGACGAGGGCTACCTGTGGGCCTCCTACCGCTATGACCCCTTCGGAGAGCCGACCTTTGGCCGGACACAGTACAATAACATCTACGCCTACAACGGCGAGAGTTATAACCCGAATATCTCGGCCATTTACCTGCGCGCCCGGTATTACAGCACGGAGACGGCATCCTTCCTGACGGAGGACAGCTACCTGGGCGACATCACCGAGCCTTTGACTTTAAATCGCTACAGCTATGGACTGGGGAGCCCTTATAACTACATCGATCCTAGCGGGCATGTACCGCTCCCGATGAACACGGTGATGAGCGATGGAGGCGGGAGCAGCAGAAGTACCGGAACATCCTTCAAGCCGGATATAGCTGCCTTTGGCCAGCAGTATGGATTGCATGCCGCATCCAGCGCGGCAAAGCTGGATCAGGCGATGCGGGGGAAACCGGATAACTTCATTGATTACCTGGAGGAATCGGTGAAAGCGCCGTCCAAGCCGAAAACGTTTTTGCCTCAACCTTCAACCGTAAATGAACGGCTGCTTGAGATTACAGAAAAAATCCGTGCAGGATACTGTAATATGCAGGGTTCAGAGGCGGGGATCTATGAAGAAACGGAGCCGTTCTGGAAGTCCGTTGTTTCTGGGATAGGCAATGCAGCAGGGAACTTTATAGGCGGAGCAGCTACGCAGGCCCTGGATATGACGGTCGGTACGCTTCTTAGCATTGTTGACCTTGGTGCGAATGCATTGCTATGGCTGTTTTCAGACTCGCCGTATTATGAAAAGTCGCATTGGAGAGAGTCTTACGATACTTTGATATATGGATACGTTGTCCCTTCTATTGGGATGGACTCTGACAGCCTAGCGTTTACAGCAGGGCGTGTGACTGCCACCGTAGGCGCAATGTATGCCGGGGCAGGTTTGGCGGCAAGCGGGTTAGGGACATCGTTCGTGACATCAAAAGTTGGCGGAGGACTGACAGCAGCACTAACCAATGGGATAGTCATAGAAAACGGAGCAATCCTTGGCTCTGGCTTGGCTATTGAATCTAGCGCGCTTGCTAATCTGATGCTTTTTGCCCAGAATGGAGGATATGGCCTGGAGCAGGAGGAAGAATCTCGGCAAAAATATGAGGTTAGTGATTCAAGACGAGAACATATTTTGGAAGGTGATCCTCCTGGAACAGGACATGGTCCTAACAGGGGTAACACTGAAGGTGCTTTCCCGGATACATGGACAGATGACCAAGTAATAGATGCTATAGAAAGAGTTGCCAATAGTCCTAATTCAACTTGGAAACAAGCAACGGGTTCTGGATATATTAATGCTCCTACTACAGCAGGAGGCCCAGATTTAAATGCTCCGCTTACAACTAGTAGTGGAAATCCAGTACGTTTTAAAGTACAAGGGAGAGACCATGGTTTATATATTGAGGTTATCGTTGAACCATATGGAGAAGGAATTATTACTGGTTATGTTAAAGCGGGAGGTTAAAATGGATTGTAAGCTATTAAGCGTATTTGTTGATTATGTAGAAAAACAAATAGGATTGTTAAATCCTCAAACGTATGTTCAAGATGAGCAAGGCGTTTATCAAAAAGATTTATATATAGAAAATGTCATATCTGATGCAAAAGAATTAATTGGGTATGGGGAAGGAGTGATAGGGATAGAGAATATGCTTGATAATCTATATGAGATTTCATTGACTATTGATACAAATGCAATAGAACTCCTACGAAAAGCATTTGATGGAAAAGTTCCGGATAGTATAGAAAGGAGGCTAAATGATATGTTGGAGAAATAAGCTCTATAGAAATATTTGACAAAAACCTTTAAGCTTTTTGCTCTGGTGTTGTCGGCCGATTTTACTTCAATGGGGATAAGCTGGCCGTCACGCTGAATGACAAAATCTATCTCAGCTTCACGCCCGGACTCCCAATAATATGTCTTATATCCGTTTATGGTGAGCTGCACATTGACATAGTTCTCAGCCATACCGCCCTTAAAGTCGTTCAGCTCCTCAACCATATAGAGGACGTCATTTGCCGCCAAGTCTTTCTTTGCACAGAGTAGTCCCAAGTCGGAGACATAAACCGAGCAAGCTGCCGAGAGCTGCGATATGGTAGTCCGGAGCGTCCTTTGGTTGAAAGGGTGAATTATTTCGTTGACGGTATAAATGGGATGATTTATACTGGTTTGGAAGGGAGGGCATGCTGATATGCTGAAAGAACTGATCGAGAATGGATTGTGCTCCTTTTATGAGAAATTTGACCGCTGGGAGGATGCTGTGCGGGCGGCGGCGGAGCCCTTGGTAAAGGCCGGGGCGGTGGGGCCTGCCTATGGGGAGAGCATCGTGGAAAATGTGAAGAAATTCGGGCCTTATATTGTGATTGCTCCGGATATCGCGATTCCCCATGCGGCGGATCCGGAGAACGTATACCGGACGGCGGTCTGCTTTATGAAGACCAAGGCGCCTGTAGTCTTTGAACCGCAGGACCGGGAAAAGGACGTCCGTCTGTTTTTTACGCTGGCGTCCAGGGATGAGGAGAAGCATCTGGAAAATATACAGGCCCTGATGGAGCTTTTTGAGGACGAGGAAAAGATGGCGCGGCTGGCGCAGGCCGAAAGCGCAGAGGAAGTCCGGGCGTTGCTGTAATAAGCCAGGGTCGATTTATGGGAGAAAGAGGAGAGTGAGGATGGATATAAAACTGATTGCTTTGGATTTGGACGGGACCTTGCTGAATTCCCGTGGGGAGCTGACGCCGCTGACGCTGGAGGCCCTGGCCCTGGCGGCAAAAAGGGGAGTCCATATTGTCCCTTCGACCGGGCGGGCTTTTGAGGGGATGCCGGAGGCAGTGCGTACCCTGCCCTTTGTGCGCTATGGGCTTTGCATCAATGGAGGCTGCCTCTGGGACGCCCAGGAGGAGAAGGCGATTTATACGGCGGAGATACCCTTTGATCGGGCTGAGGAAATTTTCGATTATGCAGAACGCTGCTGCGAGCGGTACGGAGGGATGTACGACTGCTACGTGGACGGCTGGGGAAGAAGCGACCGCAGGTTTTACGATCATCTGACCGATTACGTGGATGCGGACGTGGCGGGGATTATCCGGAGCACCCGCAGGCCGGTCGACGATCTGCGCGGCTACGTCCGCGGGCTTCACCATGATATTCAGAAAATTATTCTGTTTATCCGGGAGAAGGAGAAGCATGACCTCGTGATGGAAGAGCTGCGGGAGACCCTGCCGGATATGGCGGTGACGGCAGCCATCCCCTGCAATATTGAGATTAACAACAAGGAGGCCAATAAAGGGGCTGCCCTTCGGATTTTATGCCGCCATCTGGGCTTTGGGACGGAAAATGCCATGGCCTGCGGCGACGGTGGAAATGATAAGACCATGATAGAAGCGGCCGGACTGGGCGTGGCGATGGCCAACGCGACCCAGGAGGTAAAAGAGGCCGCCGACTATATTACCCTGAGCAATGATGAAGACGGGGTAGCCGCCGTCATTGAGAAGTTTGTGCTGCGATAGGAAAGAGAGAAGAGAGGGAGCTCATACAGTTCTCTCTTATCAGCAGAAATACATGTTATAGAGAATGCCGTCTGGGGCAGTGGAAATTGCTGCTGGCGGCATTTTTCGTGAAATGCATTTTTTATGCCGCGAGTGGCTCCTGCCTATTCTGGCAGCAAAATGTATAATATGATATAATGATTAGAGCGTCAAAAGGGTATGCCCTTTTTTGGACATAAGCTTGTACCTTGAAAACTGAAAACTGAATATATTGTTGTAAAACCCAGACATCTGTCATATTTTGTGGTAAACTTGGTTCAGAAGATGTTTTGGAGGTTGGCCATATGTTTGTTCCCAATAGTCCTAATGAGCAGCAGCTGTCGATGTTCGATTCGGAAAGATATCTTTCTGATCGTGAAAAACGCTATCTGGATCAGTCATGGGCAAAGTATTTTGCGGAATATATTTTCCCAAAGATTGACGAGGCTCCTTATGCTGTCCTTTACAGCAATAAGGATTCAAGGCCCAATACACCAGTAAATGTCATGGTCGGAGCCTTGCTATTGAAAGAACTTACTGGCTTGTCTGACAGCGACCTCATGATGGCCATGATGTTTGATATTCGTTATCAGTATGCTCTCCATACGACCTCTTATCTGGAACAGCCAATAAGCGACCGGACACTTGGCCGCTTCCGCGAACGATGTAATGCTTACGAAACAGCAACAGGCATCGACTTGATTAAAGACACGGTCCAGTCGCTCTCCGAAGAAATGGCCCAAATCATGAAAATCGATTGCTCTCTGAAGAGGATGGACAGCCTCATGGTTGCATCCAACATCAAACGCATGAGCCGCCTGGAACTGCTCTACACCTGTGTTGCCAACCTGGCAAAAGAAGTCCGCAAAAACAGCGGCGAACTTCCGGAATCCCTTGTACATTATACAGAAAAGGATGACCGCAACCGGGTAATCTATCACAGCAGAAGTGAAGAGGCTTCTTCCAGGATTGAAACGGTTCTTGCGGATGCCCGCACACTCCGTGATTTTTGCGGGGCAGACTATGATGAGTCCAGTAATTATCAACTCCTGCTGCGAGTCCTTAAAGAGCAGGCCATCGAGAACGAAGATGGTTCCTTTAGGCTGCGCACAAAAGAAGATGGGGGAATGGATTCTTCTATGCTGCAGAACCCTGCCGACCCAGATGCTACCTACCGTGAAAAAGCGGGGAAAAAGAACCGTGGCTATGCAGCAAATGTTACGGAAAGCGTTGGAAAAGCCGGAAGCATCATCACGGATTATCAGTATGAACAAAACACTTATAGCGATAGCCAGTTCATGCAGGATGCGGTTAACTCCCTCGGAAAACAGGAAAGGCCTGTAACGGTTGTAACAGATGGCGCATATGCTGGCAAGGAAAACCAGGAACAGGCTTCTAAGAACAACATTGAGCATATCGGTACGAATCTTACCGGCCGCGCCACGGATGACATCATGGCAGATTTTGAATTCAGCGAAGATGGAACCAAAGTAATCAAATGCCCGAATGGGAATATGCCGAAAAGCTGCAGCTACAATAAACAAACCGGCCAGTACAACGTATCGTTTCATCGGTCGCAGTATGAGCCGTTTTCGCAAGGGTGTGGAAGCAATCCCTTCGATCTTACGCAGGAAATACCATGTAGACCATATGCCAGTATGCGGAAAGCTTCGAACAAAAATGCTTTTCGGTTTAAAAATTGGCGCATTGAACATCAGCAGGTTCTGCCGGTTTATGCAGGGCCAGGATAAGTGTGCGCTTTCCACCGGAAATGTTTAAAAAGATGGTAAGGGCTCCCCGTTGTATATCG
>CALWRE010000080.1 GCA_944383835.1 uncultured Lachnospiraceae bacterium
TGCCTCCGGCATCCGATCTCACGGCGCTCGCCAGATGGACACGCCAGCGCGTCCGCCTGGCTCACGGCTCCGCGAAAATGAATCGAGTGTTCGAGACCTTCCACTCGTAAAACAAAACTAAAGGAGAACATTGAAATGAGAAGAAACCAAAACAAAGTCACCTTCATTGCCTACGGCGCGGTAATCGCGGCCCTATATGTGGTTCTGACCCTGCCCTTTGCGTCCATCGCCTACGGCGTCATTCAGTTTCGCATTGCAGAAGCCTTGACGATCCTGCCCTTCTTCACGCCGGCCGCGATCCCCGGTCTTACCATCGGCTGTTTTCTATCCAATCTGCTGGGCGGATCCGTTATAGATGCGGTCTTCGGCTCGCTGGCGACGCTGATCGGAGCTGTCCTGTCCTATGCCCTTCGCCGGCATAAATGGCTGGTCTGCGTTCCGCCGATCTTATCCAATACGCTTATTATCCCCTGGGTGCTCCGCTATGCTTACGGTGCGCCGGAGACCATCCCTTATCTGATGTTTTCCATCGGTATAAGCGAGATTGTGGCCGTGGGCATTCTGGGCAATCTCCTTCTTACGGCCCTGCAGCCGTTAAGAAACATGCTGTTTGAGAAATGCAGCGCCTGAGTAAAATGAAGCAGTGAAATAAATCGATGAAATAAAACAGCAAAAATCCCGGAATACACAGGTTTCCTCTGGTATTCCGGGATTTTGGTATTCCGGGATTTTTCCGCCTGTTACTCTCCGGAAAAGGCGCTGCAGACCGCCTGGAACACATCTGCAGGAATCCGGACGCAGACGCCCTGAATTCCAGCAAAGCTCACATAGCCTCCTGCAAAGCAGCGCAGATGGACGGTCAGCCCGTCCTCCATCCGAAAAAACAGATGGCAGACCTCCAGGGAATCGTAGATATTGTCCGCCCCTTCCGGCAGCAAAATATCCTCTTGCCGGATAAACTCTGCCTCGCAGAGGGCCTGTACAAAACGATCCAGGGCCTCCCTGTCGGAATCCGAAAAAGTCTGCTCATTTCCCCGGCCTTCATACCAGTCCTCCCTGGACTGCCACTGCACCTGCGTGTACCGCCCGGTCAGATGTAGCCGGTCCTCAAACAGCTCTCTTCCCCATTTTAACGTGATGCCGTTATCCCGGATCAATCCCATCCATCTTCCGTCCTCCATCTGCAGACCCACCATAAAGGAGGGGTCATAGCCGTTGACCGCATACAGTTCCCCTGCTGCGCTGCCGGAGAGTTCCCCGTAAGCATCCGGGGACGACCACTCGTCAATCCCGCCCTTCGAGGTGCCCAGATATTCGCCCCGGAGGGCAGCGGCCAGTTCTTCATATTGGGAATAGATTCCTCCCTCGTAGACAACAAAGAGAATCATGCTGCCTGCCTGCATTTCCCCTGTTTCCTCCACGGCAAGGGGCGGTATCGTCACCCCGTCTTCGGAAACCGTAATCCCGCTTCCCGTCGGTTCCTCCCCTGCTCCCCAAAGGCCCAGACGGCTTACGGCCGCTCCCAAGACAGCGAGCAGGCAGATGCAGGCGGCTGCAGCAGCGACAACGCTTTTTCTTCTTCCGGCCTTCACACGGTTTTTCTCCCTCCCAGCCGTTTTTTCCCCGTAGTGCATCGAAGCGGCCTCTGCAATATAGCCGTCCGATATGCTCTCCATGGCCTTAGACAAATATTCCTCCCTCGTCACAGTAATCCCTCCTTTTCCAGATGCCGTCTCAGTCTCGCCCTGAGCCTAAACAACTTCACACTGATATGATTCTGCGACAGGCCCGCTGCCTTCGCCAGTTCTGTCACCGAATCCCCAAACCAATACCGACGCACAAACAAAAACCTGTCTCCCTGCGCCAAGCCACCCAGGAAACGGTCTATCTCCTGCCCCAGTTCCTCTGCATCCCTCTGTTCCGGCCCGGACGTCAGTTCCTGGGGCAAATGCAGGCCCTCCCCCAGCTCCTCCAGGGATACCTCATAAAAGCTGCCTCTCTTTACCGTCCGCTGGCTGCGAAGCCGCTTAAGCGACAGATTCTTTGCAATCCGGCATACAAAGGGAGTCAGATTTTCCGGCTGATGGGGCGGTATGGCGTTCCAGACCCCCAGATAGGTATCGTTGACGCATTCTGCCGCATCCTCCTCGTTTCCCAGCATATTGCGGGCGATGGACAAAAGCAGTCTCTCGTAGCGTACAGCCAACTTCTCTATGGCCCGCTCGGAACGCTTTAGGAAAAGTTCCACAATCTGCCGGTCGTCCATATGCATCCCTCCTCTCCTCTATTATCCTCTCATCTATTATCTACCCTTTGCGGCCGAAATCTTACAGGGCTGTCAGCCTTTTCAGAAGGAATCCTGCTATAAATCCTGCTGGGAATCCTGTTTTTAAAGAAAGCCTTCCTCATACGGAAAAGGCCGCCGTCCATGCACGGGGCCGGACAGCGGCGCATAACGCTCTCGCCGTTTTGCTTTTACTTTTGCTTTTTCTTTTTCTTCGGGCGGTCGATTACATCCTCCACCACCTGATCCGGAGGGGTTAGAAGTTTCTCCGGCTTGCTGATGTAGGTCTTGATATGCTTGAAGGCGACACCGTAGGAATAGCCGTCGGTGATCCTCTCATCGGCCACAAATTTCATATGCAGATAAACCCTGCGGCGGACGCTGCCGTCCTTCTGCATCTCATAGACTACCTCTTTATTTCCGATGGCTCCAAAGATGGACAGAGTTCCGAACTCATAGATATGATGATAGACGGCGTCCATGCCAAAGGAACCCATATTGGTGATAAAGGCCGTCGTATGGAACGGGCTTAAATCGATCAGGGCGCGGGGAATCAGCCCCAGCTTATCCATCTTCTTAAGCAGCCAGAAGACAAACTTCATCAGGAAATTCGGTATGCTGGAAAGGGCAAGCTCCAGGGCGTCAAACCCCGTCTTGTTCTCGTCCTCCTCCACCGAAGAAACCGTCCGGTCGATCTTATCCATCTCGGCGTTGATCTTGTCCACCACATCCTTAAGGGTGTCTTCCGGATCAAAGAAAGGCATGATCGTGGTCCGCTCACCAGCCAGGTTCATCCCCTTCTTCACCACCATGGCCATCTTGATATGATTCCTGGCGTAGATGCGCCGGTTGCACTCAAAGCGGTTAATCTGGGGAACCTGGGAAATCATACGCACCACAGCGGCAAAGATTACCTGGTAGAGGGTCAGGCCAGGCAAGTCGCCCGCCCGCATATCGCGAATAAACTCCTGGGTATGGGTAATATCAATTTTATCTTCAAATAAGACCCAGCTGTCGCTCATCGTCGTCATGACGTAAGGGACAACCTTGCTCATGGGATCCATATTCCGGACGAGAAATCCGTCCTTCCTGTCGCCCCATCTTCTCTTTCTACCTACAAAAGGCTGCATGAAAAACTCCTTTGTTTATCAAATTTTTATAATTTAACCATCCCCATTCTAGCCGACGCCGGACGGAAAGTCAACTTAAATGTGAATTTATTCAGAAATTCTTAAAAAACCTTTTGCATTTTCCCGCTTATGGTGTAAGATGGTCTATAGTCATTGCACAGCCACCCGCAAGGCCATCAAAATCGAAATTTGAAATTGAAATAAAAAAGAAAGAGACTCGACATATATGAAGAAAAAAAGCATGGAAAACCGCATTGTCAACAATTCCGTCTGGATCATTTCCGAGCGGCTGATTCAGGCCGCCGTATCCTTCTTCATCCAGATCGCCACCACCAATTATCTGGAACAGGATTCCCTGGGAGCAATCAGCTACTGCAGCTCCTTCGTCAACGTTTTCCTCTCCCTTTCTTCCCTGGGACTGGAATACGTGGTCATCAAGGAGCTGACCGCCGACCCGAAGAAAAAGGACGTCATCATGGGAACCTCGATGGCCATGCGGCTGGCCTCCGGCGTCCTCTCCGTTTTCTGCATGCTTTTCCTGGTTGGGGCCACGAGGGATTTCGCCCCCCACTATGAGTGGATCGCCCTGCTCGTTTCCCTGCAGCTGATTTTTAAGCTGTCGGATCTGATCGATTTTTATTTTCAGTCCAGACTGGAAAGCAAGCACGTTTCCATCGCCAAGGCCATCACCTATGTGGTTGTGGCCGCCTGGAAGATCTATATCATCGCCACCAAAAAAAGCGATCCTTATTTCGCTTTCTCCTATACCCTGGACGCCATGGTCATCTGCATCATCCTGGTTTATATGTTCTATAAAGAAGCGAAGCCGAAGCTTTCCTTCTCGATGGAATGGTGCCGCCGTCTCTTCCATCAGAGCAAGCACTTTATCCTGGCCTCGATGATTACGATGATTTACTCGGAAATGGACCGCATTATGCTGGGAAATATCTGCGGCGACGCCGAGGTGGCGATCTACACCACCGCTTACAGCGTCGCCATGGTCTGGGTATTCATCCCCAACGCTATCATGACCTCCTACCGCCCGGCCATCATGGAGGGCCATGCCACCGGCACCAATTATCTGGAACGGCTGCGGACCCTGTACTCCATCATTATCTGGATCGGCATTGCCGCCGGCTTAGGCGTCATGCTCCTGGGCCCCTGGTTCTTCTCCCACTTCCTGCCGGGCTATATGGCGAGCCTTCCCAGCCTCTACCTGTTAATCTGGAGCACCCTGTTCTCCCACCTGTCGGTGGCCCGCTCCACCTGGCTGGTCTGCGAGGGGCTGAACCGTTATTCGGAGCTCTTTCCCGTCTGGGGCGTTGTGGTCAATCTGGTCTTGAATTCCCTGCTGATCCCTGTGCTCGGAGCTACAGGGGCCTCCGCGGCCACCCTGGTTACCCAGATCGTGGTCACGATGGTCGCCCCCCTGTTCTACCGGCCCACCCGTCCTGTCGTGGGACATATTGTCCAGGCCTTCTTTGCCAAGGATCTGATCGACCGGATCAAGGGACTGCGCGGCTGAGCCTGCCGCAGCCCCTGGGTCCGCTCCCGCCTTAAAATCCGTCACGGCTTCCGTCACAGCTTCAGTATTTCTTCCACAGTCTGCCTCATCTCTCCCGTTTCACAGAACAGCTTATGGCGGACCGGAGCGGTCTTAAGCTTCCGGACCGCCTCCGGTATCTCTGTGCCGGAGAGCCTGGACAGCTCCTCCGTGCAGGCGAAGGCCCACGCAAGCTCCTCCATCCCGTCTTTCTCCCTCTCCCAGCCCGGTTCGATGGCCTGGAGAATGCTGGGGGCAAACTTATAGGGGCTGGCAGTGGAAGCGATCAGCGTCTTTGTCCGGTCTCCCGTCTCCAGGCGGTAAGCCCTGTATACGGCCGAGGCTACGGCGGTATGGGTGTCCATCACATAGCCGCAGTCTTGAAACACTCTCTCTATCTCCTGCCGGCTTTCCTGCTGGGAGGCAAAGCCGCCCCGGAATATCTCCAGCTTCTTTCGCATCGCGTCGTCGATCCGGTAGTTTCCGTCCCTGCCAAGCTCCTGCATAAAAAGGCTGGTCTGATCCGGATCGCAGCCGGTCAGCTCGTAGATCAGCCGTTCCAGGTTGCTGGACACCAGGATATCCATCGACGGAGAATCTGTCAGGATAAAGGGCCTGCGCCTGTCGTAAGCGCCGGTGGCAAAAAAGTCATAGAGAACCTTGTTTTCATTGGAGGCGCACAGCAGGCGATGGACCGGCAGCCCCATCCGGCTGGCATAATAAGCCGCCAGGATATTGCCGAAATTGCCGGTGGGGACGACAATATTGACCGCCTCCCCCTTCTCAATCTCCCCCTCCCGCAGCAGGCGGGCATAGGCATAGACGTAGTAGACAATCTGCGGAACCAGACGGCCGATGTTAATGGAATTGGCCGAGGAAAAGGACAGGCCTGCCCCCTCCATCTTCTGCCCCAGCTCCCGGTCGGCAAAATTCGCCTTGACGCCGCTTTGGCAGTCGTCAAAATTGCCGTCCACGCCGACGACCCAGGTATTATCCCCCTGCTGGGTGACCATCTGCTGGCGCTGGATTGCGCTCACCCCATCCTTCGGATAGAAAACGATGATCCGTGTGCCGGGGACGCCGGCAAAGCCCTCCAGGGCCGCCTTTCCGGTATCTCCCGAGGTAGCCGTCAGAATCACCGTCTCCTTCCCGGTTCCGCTCTTTTTCATGGCCGCCGTCATCAGATGCGGCAGGATGGACAGGGCCATATCCTTGAAGGCAATAGTGGGGCCGTGAAAGAGCTCCAGATAATATGCATCCTCAACCTTTGCCAGGGGAACAATCTCCTCGGTGTCAAATTTCGCATCGTAGGCCCCTTCGATACAGGCCTCCAGCTCCTCTTTCGTAAAATCCGTAAGATACGGCTGCATGATCGCAAGGGCTGTCTGCCGGTAATCCATGGCCGCAAGCTCCTCCGGCGAGCAGGGAAGGGGCGGTATGCTCTCCGGGACAAAAAGTCCCCCGTCCGGAGCAATTCCCTCCAATATGGCCTGGCTGGCCGGTATCGCCTGTCGATCACTTCTGGTACTCTTGTAACGCATCTGCTCGTCTCCCCTTCCTGTCTGTTTTTGCATTGGTAGCTTTGCGTTCCATCATACCATATCGCCGCTAAATCCGCAATGAAAAAGAACCCGCACGCAGCGGATTCTCCTGAGATAAATAATATAGTGCGGTTCCACATAATACAGTTCCACGCAGAAAGGATGGATTCAAATGACCAAAGACAAACCCGCATCCCATGCATACCGTATCCCTCTGAATGGGGAACGCCTGCGCCATGCCCGGCAGAGAGCCGGCCTGACCCTGGCGGAGGCGGCCGCCATGGCCGGCGTCAATAAGATGACCCTGGCCCGCTACGAGAGCGGGGATATCCGCAGCGTTACGGCCGCGAGGCTTTGCCGGCTGGCTGATCTCTATCAAAGCCCTCCGTTCTGGCTGGCCGGCATGGACGCCAGCCAGGAATTTTATACCGAAGGCCAGGGGCTGCTCCTGTCGCCGGAGATATCCAGAAAACCTCCGGGACTGGGCAGCCGCCTGCTCAGCTGCCTCCGCTATATGGATGAAAAAAGCGGCTGAGAACCCTTTAATTTTCGCGTACGCCCCGGTCGGCCATCTTCACATATTCCCTGCGCGGGCAGACGTTGGTGTAGGCCGGGCGGATAATCTTCTCCGCGCTTACAATCTCCTCCAGACGGTGAGCGCTCCAGCCGACGATACGGGCCACGGCGAACATCGGCGTGTACAGCTGCAGCGGCAGATCCAGCATGCTGTAGACGAAGCCGCTGTAGAAATCCACATTGGTATTGACGCCCTTGTAAATTTTTCTTTCCCTTCCGATCACCTGGGGAGCCAGCTTTTCCACGGTAGTATAGAGGTTGAATTCATCGCTCCTGCCCTTCTCCGCAGCCAAACGGCTTACAAAGCCCTTAAAGATTTCCGCACGGGGATCGGACACTGAATAGACCGCGTGGCCTACGCCGTAAATCAAGCCGCTGCGGTCAAACTCTTCCTTATGGAGGATGCGCAGCAGATAAGCCTCCACCTCTTCCTCGTCATTCCAGTCGTGTATCTTCGCCTTCATATCCTCAAACATCTCGACCACCTTGATATTGGCTCCGCCGTGGCGGGGGCCTTTCAGGGAGGCCAGGGCGGCGGCTACCACCGAGTAGGTGTCGGTGCCGGAAGAAGTGACCACACGGGTTGTGAAGGTGGAATTATTTCCTCCGCCATGTTCCATATGAAGAATCAGGGCCAGGTCAAGCACAGCCGCTTCAAAGGGAGTATAGGACTGGTCGGGCCTGAGCATAGCCAGAATATTCTCTGCCGTGGAAAGCTCCGGCCGGGGATGATGCAGATACAGACTGTTGCCATTGCTATGGGAATAAGCCTGATAGCTGTAGACAGCTAACATCGGGAATTGACTGATCAGATTCAGACACTGACGCATCACGTTGGGAATCGACGTATCCTCCGCCGCGTCGTCATAGGAATAAAGGGTCAGGACGCTTTTTGCCAGATTGATCATGATATCCTTGCTGGGAGCCTTCATAATCACGTCCCGGACAAAATTCTGAGGCAGGGTCCTTCTCTCCGCCAGCTCGGCCGTAAACGCCGCCAGCTCCTCCTCGTTGGGAAGCTCGCCGATCAGCAGGAGGTAAGCCACCTCTTCAAATCCATACCGGTTTTCCTCCTGGCATCCCTGGGTCAGATCCTTCACATCGTACCCCCGGTAAAACAGCCGCCCAGGGCAGGGAACCAATTCCCCGTTCACATTCTTCTTGGCATGCACATCGCAGATATTGGTAAGCCCAGCCAGCACGCCCTTTCCATTTAAGTCCCGCAGGCCGCGCATGACCTGGTACTTGGCATAAAGCTCCGGAGCCACTTTATCCCTGTCCTCACAAACGGCAGAGAGCTTCTCCACCTGCGGCGTAATCTTAAAAATAACATCTTCCATGGCTTTTCCTCCTTCTTCAATTTTTTGATATAGGGGCCAAAAATCCGCCCGCAAGCAAGCTTGCGTCGGACTTTGACCTTTTGACCCTGGTCTCATTATATGCCGGAAAGAGGAAAATTTCAAATGACAATTCCATTAACTCTGTAAACTTTTTGTGAACATTCTTATTTGCAGACCCTGTTCAGACAATTCAAAAAATCGAGAAAAAGCCGCAGAAATGCCCTGTCATCTCGGCTGCTGCCGGGCCCGCATACGGTTTCTCCAGATCAGGCAGCAAAGATAAAAGATCAGCTCCAGAGGAATATAAAACAGAACCAGCAGGACAGCCAGCACCTCCCCGACAGTGAAGCCATAAATAAGAAAGGCCAGGAAAAGAACGTCGATTATAATAAGGGGGACGGCAAACCGAAGCCGGAGGCCCCGGTTCACCGACAGGGTACGCAAAATGCAGCAGAACAGGACGAACAGGATGAAAAAGAACGCTCCGAAACCCAGATCCATCGCCGCCCCCAGAATCAGGAAAAGCAGGAGCTGCGAGACGGTGATGACCGTGGACATAACCCGCATCCAGCGGGGGCTGAGAGCCGACGCTCCTCCCTCCCGGCGGCTCCTTCCTGCGTTTTTGACCGTCTGCTCCGCCGTCCTCCAGTCCTCGCCCCAGAGCAGAACCGGGGCGGCGGAAGGATGGGCGGTCTCGTAATTCAGCTGGACGGTAAAATGCGCCTTGCGGCTGACGATAAAGTAAAGATAATATCCCGCATCCAGGAAGAAACGGGCCGCGTCAAAAAGCAGGACGAAGGCATAGGAATAAAGCTCCATCCGCCAGAAATAGAGGATCGTGGAAATTCCTGACACAGAGAGAGTCCCTGCGAACCCGATCCCGGTAAAAATCAGCCCCACTATGGCAAACTTCCAGCTCCGGGCATTCGCCAGCCAAATCCAGAGGAGCCCGGCAATGCCGCCGACAAACAGATAATACAGGTTAATCTCAAACCCGCTCTGCGACATCAAAATACCCTGGAGAATCAGCAGCACATAGCGGGCGGCAATAAAGCCCGCTGCCAGCCGTCTTAGAAATCTGGCGTGCTCCAGATAACCCGGATACTGCCTTTCCGCCTTTTCCCTTCGTATCTGCTTTTCCTGTTCCGCAAAATCATTCATACTCATACCCCTAGTGCAGCTGATTCTCCGCCGCCGTCCAAACCTTTTCAAGGGCAGCGGCTATTCCCGCCGGATTCTTTCCGCCGGCCTGAGCCATATTCGGCCGTCCGCCTCCGCCGCCTCCGACCAAAGGAGCGATCTCTCGGATCAGGTTGCCCGCATGGGCCCCCTTCTTCACCGCGTCGTCGGTGGCCGTAGCCATCAGGCTGACCTTACCGTCCGTTACGGAGGCCAGGACCACGATGCTGCCGCCCAGCTTCTCCTTCAGCTGGTCGCCCAAACCTCGCAGGCCGTTCATATCGACCCCGTCCACCTGTGCCGCCAGCACCTTCAGGCCGCCGATCTCGCGGGCGTCCTTCAGAATATCCCCGGCCGCATCCTTGGCCAGGCGGCTCTTCAGCTTCTCCGCCTCGGATCGGGCCTCGCGCAGCTCCGTCTGCAGGGTCTGCACACGCCCCGGCAGCCCGGCCACGTCGCTTCGCAGGCTGTGAGCCAGTTCCTTGAGCTCGTTCTCCAGGCCATCGTAATAATCAAACAGGCCCTTATCGGTCAAAGCCTCGATACGGCGGACGCCGGCCGCGATACCAGCCTCCGACAGAATCTTAAACCGGGTAATCGCAGAAGTATTCTTCACATGGGTGCCGCCGCAGAGCTCGCGGGAGAAATCCCCCATGCTGACTACGCGAACCTCGTCCCCGTATTTTTCGCCGAACAGAGCCATCGCTCCGGTCTTACGCGCCTCGTCCAGGCTCATGATATCGGTGGAAACCGGCAGGGCGGCAGCGATCTCTTCATTGACGATATCCTCCGCCTTCTTGATCTCCTCCGGCGTCATGGCCGAGAAGTGGGTGAAGTCAAAGCGAAGCCGGTCCGCCGTCACCAGGGAGCCTGCCTGCTCCACATGGGTGCCCAGCACGGTCCGCAGGGCCTTGTGAAGCAGATGGGTGGCGCTGTGGTTTTTGCAGGTGAGGGCGCGGTTTTCTGCATTGACCGCCAGGTGAACCGTCTCGCCCACCGAGAACATGCCCTTCGTCATCCGTCCGATATGGCCGGTCTTGCCGCCCTGCAGCTGAATGGTATCCTCCACAGCAAATTCGCCGTTCTGCGTGGAAATCACGCCGACATCGCCGTTCTGGCCGCCCATGGTCGCGTAGAAGGGGGTCTCGTCGGTGATGATCGTACCCATATCCCCGTCGGCCAGGGCCTCCACCAATTCGTCTGCCGTGGTGAGCACCGAAATGCGGGAATCCGCCTCCAGCTGGTCATATCCGATAAACCTGGAAGTGACGGACGGATCGATGGACTGATACACCGTCACATCCGCTCCCATGTAGTTGGTCGTCTTGCGGGCGCTTCTGGCCTTCTGCCTCTGCTCTTCCATGCAGGAGTGAAAACCGTCCTCGTCCACCGTCATTCCCTTTTCTTCCAGGATTTCCTTGGTCAGATCCATCGGGAACCCATAGGTGTCGTAGAGCTTGAAGGTATTCTCGCCGGAGAGAACCGTCTTTCCCTCCGCCTTCATCTGCTCCTCCATCTCTGCCAGGATGGAAAGCCCCTGGTCGATGGTCTTATTAAACTTATCCTCTTCCTCGGAAAGAACCTTGAAGATCATCTCCTTCTTTTCCTCCAGCTCCGGATAGCCGTCCTTGGAAAGGGCGATAACCATGCGGCTTAAAGGAGCCAGGAACTCTCCCTCGATGCCCAGCTTTCTTCCATGGCGGGCGGCGCGGCGCAGCAGGCGGCGCAGCACATAGCCCCGTCCTTCATTGGAAGGCATAATGCCGTCGGAAATCATGAAGGTGCAGGATTTGATATGGTCCGTCACGATGCGCAGGGAGATATCCTTCTGATGATCCTTCTGGTACTCCGTATGGGCCAGGGCGCAGACCTCGTCAAGAAGGGTCTTGTTGGTATCAATGGTAAACAGGGAATCCACATCCTGCACCACCACAGCCAGGCGCTCCAGGCCCATGCCGGTATCGATGTTCTTCTGCTTTAACTCGCTGTAATGGCCGTGGCCGTCGTTATCGAACTGGGAGAATACGTTGTTCCAGACTTCGATATAACGGTCGCAGTCGCAGCCCACCGTGCAGCCGGGCCGGCCGCAGCCGTACTTCTCTCCGCGGTCATAATAAATCTCCGAGCAGGGGCCGCAGGGACCGGAACCATGCTCCCAGAAATTATCCTCCTTGCCAAAGCGGAAAATCTTTTCCTCCGGAATCCCGATCATATCCCTCCACAGGGCGTAGGCCTCATCGTCGTCCTGGTATACCGACGGATACAGCCGCTCCGGGTCAAGCCCGATCACCTCGGTCAAAAACTCCCAGGACCAGCTGATCGCCTCCTTCTTGAAATAATCGCCGAAGGAGAAATTGCCCAGCATCTCAAAAAAAGTGCCGTGGCGGGCCGTCTTGCCGATATTTTCAATATCCCCGGTACGGATGCACTTCTGGCAGGTACACACCCGGCGCCTGGGCGGAATCTCCTGTCCGGTAAAGTAGGGCTTTAAGGGAGCCATCCCGGAATTGATGAGCAGCAGGCTGTTGTCATTGTGAGGCACCAGGGAAAAGCTCTTCATCACCAGATGGCCTTTGCTCTCGAAAAATTCCAGAAACATTCTTCTCAGTTCGTTTACACCGTATTTCTGCACAATATTTTCCTCCAAAGATATCTATGGATCTCCGCTTGTCCCGCCGCATTAAACCAGCCGGACACAGACGCCCCCTGGCATCTGCCTCCGGCATGCGGCTGGATATGCAGATTTTCTCACGCTTAATCTTAGCACGGCAGACCGACTTTGACAAGTCCTATTGTCGTTCCTATTCCCTATTCCTACTCCCCATAATACATTTCCGCCAGCTCATACACCCTGTCTCTCGTCCACTCCAGCAGGCTTTTCGTGTAGGCCAGCTCCTGGGCGCTGCTGCTCTGGTTCTGGGAAACCGCCGCCTGGCTGGCCGCCTCGTCCCGCTGCCGGATCCAGGCCCGTTCCTCGTCCCGCAGCACGATAAATTCGTCCTCCGGCATCCGGTCGCGCAGAGCCTGATAGATTATATTGAGCTCATCGTCCCAAAAGGTCAGAGCCGCATCGGCCGCCGCCTGCTGGTCCGCGGCAGTCTTCTCCGCGGCGGCATTCACATTGGATATCAGGCGGTCGTTCATCTCGCTCAAACGGCTGTAATAATCCTCCGCCTCTTCCTCCGGCCCGCTCTCAATCACGATTTCCAGATAGACCGATGATTCCTGCACGGCCTCCGTAGCGGCCGAATCCTCGCCGTCCGCCTCCGTCCCGGCCTCTTCTCCCTGCCCGGCATATTGCGCGGAGGAAGACAGAGAGTCCTCCGTCTCCGTTCTCTCCCTCTCTTCTGTCGTTTCCGCCTCTGCCGCGGCTGCCTCTGTCGCCGCCGCGTCTGTCAGTACTCCATTTGCTGCCGCCCCATTAACTGCGGCCCCCTCTTCCGCTTCTTCCGCGCCGGCTGCTTCTCGGTCCGCACTCGCCAGTGTCGGCGCACCGGAGCCGGCCGCAGCCGCCTCTTCCCGCCTAAAATCCACCGCCTCCTGCCGGCCCGCGCTGTCCTGCAGCCTGAAATTGAACAGAGTAAAGGCGACGCCGACTGCGACTACCACGATAATCATCATTATGAATTTCAGCATCCGTTCTTTCATTGCCGCTCACACCTCGCTCTCCTGGCAGGGTTATCCCGTCTTCTTTCCGGCCGTCCTCTGCCGGAAAATTCAGTCCTGCGCACCCGGATCCTCCAAAAGCACCGTCCCGTCCGCCGCAGACGTGGCCAGACGGTCGCATCGTTCGTTCTGGGGATGGCCCGCATGACCCTTAACCCAATTAAAATGAATCTGGTGGGGCTTTGCCGCCTTTAACAGCCTCTCCCACAGATCCCGGTTCTTCACCGGGTCGTTTTTCCCTCTTTTCCAGCCCTTTGCAATCCAGTTTTTCAGCCAGCCCTCGGTGAAGGCCTTGACCACATAGGCGGAATCCGAGTACAGTTCAATTTCGCAAGGACGGTTTAGCGCCTCCAGGGCCGCAATCACCGCCATCAATTCCATACGGTTGTTGGTCGTTTTCTTATAGCCGGCGGAGAGCTCCTTTTCGTGAAGGTTTCCCCGCGGGTCCACATATTGGATCACGGCTCCGTAGCCTCCCGGCCCGTCCGGGTTTCCTCTGGCCGCTCCATCGGTGTAGATATCCACTTTCATTTCTGCATACTCCATTTCCCCGTTTCCAGGAAACGCTTCGCCATCTCTTCCGCCTCCTGCAGAACCTGCCGGTCGTATCCCATCAGACCCAGAAGCTTTAAGGCGTTGCGGCTCTGGGCCCGCCCCGGCAGCAGCCTGTAGGAAAACAGGACGTCGCCGTCCGTGACTTCCTCTTCAAAATGGCTGTTTGCATAGCAGTCCTCGAGAAGCCAGGTCAGTTCCCCGTCATGAGTGGCGGCAAAGCAGAGGATGTTCTGCCGCGTCATGCTTTTTAAAATCTGGGCGGAGGCGGCGATGCGCTCCACCGTGTTCGTCCCCCGCAAAACCTCATCGACGAAGCACAGGACCGGCAGCTCGTCCCCTCCTCGGTCCAAAATCCGCTTCAGGGAACGGATTTCCGCCATATAATAGCTCTCCCCGCCGCGCAGATTGTCCTTAAGCGCCATCGAGGTATAAATCTGATAAAAGGGGGCCCGGTATCCCTCCCCGGCCACCGTATAAACCGTCTGGGCCAGGACTGCATTCAAGGCCACCGTCTTTAAAAAGGTGGACTTCCCCGACGCATTGGAGCCCGTGATCAACTGGCAGCCCCTGGCGTCTACGGAATTGGCCACCGGCCGGTCGATTAGAGGATGATACAGTTCCTCTCCCGTAAGATACAGGCCGTCCCTGCCGCCGTCAAAAGCAGGACGAGCCCAAAATCCCAGACAGACCCGGAAGGAGGCGATGGCCAGGCCGCATTCCAGCTGCCCCAGCACCTCCACCATCTCCCAGATCGCCTTTTCCCTTTCCTTAGCCAGTTCCACGATCTGGTTGTAGGCGATCAGGTCGATGTGCAGAAGCATCTTTAAATAATCCGCCAGAACATCCAGCGGCGAACCGCCCATGGCGTTCCCCATAACGATCAGGCGGGATTTGCGCCGTATGGGATCCATCTGCTTCAGCGATTCCCGCAAAGGCTCCAGATAGGACGACAGCCCTTCTTCTTTTAAAGAGGCGATCTCCCGCCCATAGACCGTCAGGCGCACCACCTGGGCCACGCAGGAAAAATAGGTTTCCACCCTTCCTTTATGCTGATAATAGGTAATGATCTGAAAGGCAAGAACCGCGATCAGGGCCGTGACGCCAACCGTAGGAAGGAAAACGATCAGCCCGGCGCTTACGGCCAGAACGGCCATGCCCAGATAGTGGACCGCATTGGAACGCCTAGGCTGACGGCTCAGACTGGCAATGTAGTCGCAGAGGGCCTCCCGTCCTTTCTTGCCGATGGAGGAAAAGCTTTTCTCTAAGGACAGCCGCAGCTCCCCGTCCTGGGCAAAAAGGTTTGCCAGCCTGTCCCTCTCCTTCAGGACGGCTTCATCGCAAACAGGGGTGCGAAGCATACGGTATAAGGCCTCCTCCCCGGCGGAGGAGCCGGTATGGTTGAGGAGCATAAAGATGGAATCCAAATCCAGATCGTTCCAGGTAATATCGTCCAGCGAATATCCTTCCCCGCGGTTCATCTCATAGTAGCGGGCAATCTGCCTCAGATCCCCGTCCCCGTATTCCCGCTCCGGCACCTTTCCCCAGGCGTCCTTTAAATCCTCTATCCAAAGGGCGCGGCGGCGCTTCTGCCTCACCTGATAATTGATGAAAAGAATCACGACGCCAACCGCCATGAACCACAATAGTTCCATTCCTTATTCCTCGGTCAGGCTGCGGCCGATCCGGCCGATTGCCTCCGTCACCAGCCGCTTAAAATCTCTGGACACCCGGTCGGCCGTCTCCTGCACCTCGGCATGGGAAAGCTTCGCCGCACCCAGGCCGGCCGCCATATTAGTAATGCAGGAAATCCCGCAAATCCGGAGCCCCATATGATTGGCCGCAACGGCCTCGCAGACCGTGCTCATTCCCACGGCGTCGCAGCCCAGCTTCTGCAGCAGGCGAATCTCCGCCGGCGTCTCATAGGCAGGGCCGGTGAGCTGGGTGTAGACCCCTTCCTGCAGCGAAAGCCCCAGGCTGTCCGCCGCCTGATACAGGATCTGACGGAGGGGAACGTCGTAAACCTCCGACATATCGGCGAACCGAGGCCCCAGGCTGTCGATATTGGGCCCGATCAGAGGCGAAGGCACAAAGACGGAGATATGGTCCCGGATCACCATGAAATCGCCGGGATGGAAACCCTCGTTCACGCCGCCCGCCGCATTGGTCAGAAACAAAACCTTTGCGCCCAGGCGGCCCATCAGCCGCGTGGGAAGAACCACATCGTTCATCGCGTACCCTTCATAATAATGGACGCGGCCCTGCATGATGACCGCAGGCACGCCCTCTACATATCCAAAAATAAACTGCCCCTTATGGCCGGCCACTGTGGACACCGGGAAGCCCTCGATCTGGGAATAGGGAATCCGGCATTCCACCTTCACTGCGTCCGTATCGGCGTAATCTCCTAGGCCGCTTCCCAAGACCAGAGCCACCAAAGGCTTAAAATCGGTCACGCGGCGAATGCTCTCCACACAATCTTCCAGTTTCTTCTCAATTGGATTCATCCTGTCTGAATTCATATTCCCTCCGTATCTGACTGGTATGCTAAGACTTCTGCATACTAAAACTTCTGTATGCTAAGACTTCTTTTTCAATTAAAGTATAACACAGGTTCTGCATATTTGGAACTTACATTATTCTTACCGTTTCCTAACCAATTCGGGAGCATTGCCTCTCATACAGGCCGCCCTGCCAGCCATGCTTTTCGCTTATCGCAGCAAGCCGGCCAGAAACTCCGCCAGCATCCGCCCGAAACCGCGGCTGTGTTCCAGGAAAAACCCGATGATCTGCGAAGCCTCCGTTCCCGGCTCTGTCGTCAGGGTATATTCTCCCGCGACCGACCGTCCTACCGCCACCCTGGCGGAAACGGACAGGCCATAGCCCAACTCCTTTGCCAGTACGGTGGATCCCCAGCCGTAGACGGCAATGCTGACTGCGCCTGCGGCGATCACCCCCACGGCCACCCCGCCGAAAGCCAGGCCTCCCAGGGCTATCCCTCCCAGAGCCAGCAAAAGTCCTGCGGACAGGCCGCCCAGACTGATGATCCCCAGGGAAATTCCGCCCACGCTCACAATTCCCACAGACACATTCCCTATGGCGATAATCCCCCGTGCCACCCCGAAGCCTCCTGCGTCAAACCGCACATGGACCAGAGGAACCCTCCCGATATGGGCCTTGCTCCTATACTCATAGGTTCCATTTTGCCGGCGCGGCCTGGAGTTTTTCACATTCCTTGCAGTCTTGTCTCCGGCCTCCCCGCGAACCAATTCATCCAAAGTGACCTGAAACAGGTCAGCCAGCTGAATGAGCTTGGAAAGCTCCGGCATCGCCTGGCCTGACTCCCATTTACTGACCGACTGCCTGGTTACCTGCAGAAGATCCGCCAGTTTCTCCTGGGATAAGCCCTGTTTCCTGCGCAGCTGATACAGTCTGTCTCCGAATTCCATTTTCCTGTATTCCTCTCTTTCATATGCAAAATTTTTCCCCTTTCTGCGGTCACTATCATAGCAGGGAATAGGAAATTCAGCAAGAAAACACCGCCTTGCAGTTTGTCAACCGCAGGTTGCCCTCCCTCTTTTTATGGTATCCGCCGACTTTTCCCCTCTGTGCCCTGCGCTTTTTTTCTGATTTTCTATAGTCTCTCACGGGAATCCATGATATGCTTATATTTGCATGGAGAATCCGTGTATCATAAATAACATTGCAAACAAAAATGCTTTTTGGAAACTGCCGTTTTACTGCAGACAAAGGGGGTTCGTATGGATGACTGGTTTACATTAGACCAAATTGACCCAAACACCTATAGGATCAGCGAATACCGCCACTGGGAGGAGACCCACTGCTATCTTTTGAACGGAAAAGAGCGCAGCCTGCTGATCGATACCGGGCTGGGCATCTGCAATATTTCCGAGATAGTATCAAAATTGACGGATAATCCCATCACCGCCATCCCCACCCATATTCATTGGGATCACATCGGCGGCCTCCGGTATTACCCCGATTTCTATGCGCACGAAGCCGAGCTTGACTGGTTGAGCGGCGGGTTTCCTCAGCCATTGGAAGCAGTCAAAAGCTATGTGACGGACCGCTGCGAGCTGCCGCCGGATTTTGATATTGACAGCTATGAGCTTTTTCAGGGCAGTCCTGCCAAAATACTGCAGGGTGGGGAACGAATCTCCCTCGGCGAAAGAACAATCGAAGTGATCCATACGCCGGGGCACTCGCCGGGTCATATGTGCTTCTGGGAGGAAGAAACCGGTTATCTGTTCACCGGCGACCTGGTATACAAAGGAACTCTGGCCGCCTGGTTTCCCTCGACAGATCCCCAGGCCTATCTGAAATCCCTGGAGACGATCTCCCTTCTTCCGGCTGCAAAAATCCTTCCCGCCCACCATTCGACGGATATCCGGCCGGAAATCGTCCTTCGCATGCGGGACGCCTTCCGGAAACTGCAGGCCGAAGGGAAGCTTCATCACGGCAGCGGCCTCTTCGACTGCGGCGACTGGGCCCTGCAGCTGTAAACAAACCGGTTGACGCCGGGAAAACCGCATGGTACGATAGAAGCAGTTATCTTGTGTGACATGTGACAGGATGTTTCCGAAAGGAGAGTGGATAAATTGGGAAACTACCACATCAAAAACTGTGATCTCGCTGATTTCGATACCATGACCATCAAACGGACGCAGATTCTCGTCCGGGGCAATCGGATTGCAAAGATCGGGGACTCCATTGAGACTCCTACGGACGCCGAGGTGATCGACGCCAAAGGAATGCTTGCCCTGCCCTCCTTTGCCGACTGCCACAGCCACTTGAGCCAGACCTTTTTAAAAGGCCCCCTGGACGATTATCCCATCACCCAGTGGCTGCTGCGGCTGTTTCGCATCAAGGCGGTGATCTCCCCGGAAGAAAACTATTATTCCTGCCTCCTGGGCGCTTTAAGCGCCCTGCGCTGCGGCACGACGGTGATCAATGAGATGGCCGACTGGCACCTTCTGGATTCCATGGCAGAGGCCCTGAAGGACAGCCGGATCCGAGCCACCGTCGGCATCAGCACCACCGATATCGCCGAAAACGAGGCCACGCCGGTGATCTCCATCGACGAAGCCCTCAAAAGGTCGGAGGCCGTCTATGCCAAGATCCACGGGGCGGCCGGCGGAAAACTGCGCGCCTCTGTGGCCCCGGCCGGCCTCCCCGCCTGCTCCGGGGAAATGATGCGGCAGTTAAAACGGTTTGCCGACGATAAGGGACTCATCTTCCACACCCATCTGGGCGAGGGAAGGAAGGAGACCGAGGACGTGCGGCGGATGTACGGTCTGGGCGGGGAGGCCGAAGCCCTCTATGAACTTGGCATCCTGGGCCCGCACACCTTGCTGGCACACAGCATCTGGCTGTCCGACTACGAATTGGATCTAATCCGGGATACCGGGGCTAGTCCCGTCCACTGCCCCAGCACCAACCTGAAAATAAGCGACGGCATCCCGCGGATCGCTGAAATGCTGGAACGAGGGATCAACGTGACCCTGGGCTGCGACGGCGAGGCCTCCAGTTCCAACCGGGACATGGTGCGGGAGGCTCGTCTCGCCGCCTACCTGCAGAAAGGCCGCACCCTGGATCCCACCGCCCTTTCCGCCGATGTGATGTACCGCATGATGACGATCCACGGCATGAAGGCCCTGGGCTATGAACAAATGGGAGAGATCAAGGAGGGCAATATCGCCGATTTCCTTTTAGTGGACATGGATCACAATATCTGCACGTTTAACCCGGACTACAAGCTGGGCAATTTCCTCTACGCGGCCGACGGACGAGCGGTGGACACGGTCTTTTTGGACGGAGAAATCCTCCTGCGCGGCGGCCATTTCACCTTCATCGACGAAGAGGAAGTCCTGTACCACGCCGAAAAGGCCATCCGCAGCCTGAATGAAAAAATTCATCATATAATGGATGGGATGTGAAAGGAATGGAAAAAAACATCTTCGCGGATTCCGCAATGAAAAAGCAGCTGAAAATTACTTCTCTTGACCGGGATACCCCTGTCTATATCGAAGTCTACCGCCGTATCCAGCGGTTGATCCGGGAGGGGCGGCTCTCCTTCGGCGACCAGCTGCCCGGCGAGCATGAGCTGGCTGCCCTGCTGGGCGTGGGCCGGACTTCCCTTCGCACCGCCCTGTCTCTCCTCTATGAGGACGGCTATATCCGGACGCAGAAGGGCAAAGGCAGCTACGTTTGTTTTGACAGCCGGCAGGAAAAATATCGCCGAAAAAGGCCGCTGGGGATCCTCTTTCCCCCGGAGAGGATCTCTCTGTTAGGGGAACTGTCCAAAAGCCGTGCCGTCCTCGCCCCCGTCGGAGAAGACGACTTTCTGACCGAAAAACTCTGTCCCCCTCCCGGGCAGGATATCCTGCTCTTTGCGCGGGTATACCGGCTGGACGGACGGGACGCCATCTACTCCACCTGGTATTTTCCCTCCGCCCTGATCGACGGGGAAGCAGCAGATGGCAGCGCGGCGGACAGTGATGCGCAGGAAAGAAAAATCATAACCGGGATCACCGCCCGAACGGCTGTCGCCGAGTACGAATGTGTCTCTGTCCCGGTGGAGGTGGTAAAACAGATGGATCTCCCCTGCGATTTTGACGGCAGCCATCATACCCTGGTAACCTCCGCCTATGTGGACAGCGAAAACAAGGTGACAGGCTTTTGCAAGGACTACTACAACGACGCCGTAATCCGCTTTGCCATCGGCGTAAAAAAATAAAAGCGGCAAAATATCTGCCGAAAGAAAGGAGTACGATTTTTATGAAGTATAAGGCAGCGCGGCTGGAAAACAACGAAGGAAAGATGTGGCACATCGGCCTTGATGAAAACGACATCGCAAAGCACATTATTCTGCCGGGAGATCCGGCCCGATGCGAGATGATCGCCGGGCATTTTCAAAACGCTCAGCTGAAAGCCGTATCCCGCGGCAACCCCGCCTACACCGGCGCCTACAATGACGTCGGCGTATCCGTCATGTCCACCGGCATGGGCGGAATGGCTGTGGCGGTCTGCGTGGAGGAGTTAAAGCAGATCGGCGCAAAGACCCTGATCCGCATGGGAACCGGAGGCAATATCCAGCGGGATATCCCCGAGGGCTCCTTCGTGATCTGCACCGGGGCGGTCCGGGGCGAGGGAACGACGCCGGAATACATTCCCCTGGAATATCCTGCCATCGCCGATATCGACGTGGTAAACGCCCTGCGGCAGGCCTGCCGGGAATACGGCGTAAAGCCCTATGTGGGCCTGGTCCGAAGTCACGACGCCTTCTATATGGAAAGCCCCGGCGCACACGAGGGCTGGGAAGAACGGATCCGCCCGTGGACCGACGCCGGCGTTCTCGCCCTGGAAAACGAAAGCTCGACCCTCTTCGTGGTCTCCTCCCTCTTAGGCGGGCTGAAAGCCGGCACCATCCTTCTCACCGGCAAAAGCCTCTACGAAAGCCACGGCAGGATGGCTACGGCCAACACCCCGGATTACGCCAAAAAAGTAGACCTTCTGACCCAGATCACCCTCCGGGCCATCGAGATCATCGATTCGCTGGAGCCGTAAAAGGACTTACAATAACCCGCTGTCTTCCACCGCCCTGGCGATGCCCTCGCTGTACGTGGGATAGGCCCGCATGGCTAACATCAGCTGCCTGGCCGTCAGCCCATTGGCGATGGCCGAGGCCATCTCCCCGATCATATCGGTGGCCCTGGGACAGATGATCTGGGCGCCGATCAGAATTTTGCCCGGCAGGGCAAAGACCAGCTTAATCAGGCCCCCTCTTCTCTCCGTGATAATCGCCTGGCTGTTGTCCTCCATGGAATAGACGCCGCAGCGGATCTGACAGCCGGCGCGACGGGCCTGGGCCTCGGTGAGGCCGACGCTGGCCGCCTCGGGATTCGTATGAACACAGCTGGGAATAATCGGAAGATTCAAATACATCCCGGCCGGAACGCTGGACAAAAGCAGGGACGGCTGTCTCCCGGCCAGGGATTCCGCCAGATAAGTAGCCTGGGCCGCCGCCGTATGGGCTCTCTGGGTCCGCTGCAGCATATCCCCTACCGCATAGACGCCAGGGAGGCTGGTCTGAAAATCACTGCCCACTACCGGAGCCCCATTATTGGTCTCCAGACGATCTCGCAGCTCCGGGGCAAAAAGTCCCTCCAGCTGGGCCCGGCGGCCCATAGCTACCAGCACCCTCTCGGTACAGAGTTCCTTCTCCTTCCCCCTAGAGCGATAGGTGCAGTACAGAGAGCCATCCCGTATTTCCACCCGGCTGCTGCCGGCCCCGGTATAGACCTTTATCCCCTTTTCCTCCATGCTTCTTTGCATGTAGCGGCCAATCTCCTCATCCATTCCCGGCAGCAGATAATCGGCCCGCTCCAGGATCGTCACATCCATACCCATAGCATGAAATACCGTGGCAAACTCCGTCCCCACCAGGCCGCCGCCGATGATGACAATCCGGGAAAAATCCCAGTCCTCGGCCTCCATCAGGCTGTCGCTGGTCTCCACCCCCGGCAGGGCCATCATCTGCGCATCCAGAAGAGCCGGCCTGGCGCCGCAGGCAAGCAGGATCCTCCGCCCGCAAAGTTCTCTTTCACCCGTTTCTCTCTGCAGGTCTTTCTCCTGCAGTTTCCCCGGCTCCCTCTGCTGGTCTTTCCCCTGCGGCTCTCCCGCCTTCTTCACTCTTACCCGGCAGCCCTCTTTTATCTGCGCCGTCCCATAAAAGACCGGGATATCCAGTCCACGAAACCAGCCGGCAATCTTTTCCCGGTAAGCGTCCTCCGCCCGTTTCCGGTAGTCCTTCGTTCTCTTAAAATCCATGAAGACCGACTCTGCGGACAGGCCAAAGCGCCCGCTCTCCCGCATTTCCTCGTACAAAAGAGCGCTGTGCAAAAGGGCCTTGGCAGGAATGCCGCAGCCCACATAAGCCCCTCCCAGGGCCCCCTTCTCCACCACGGCCACAGTCATTCCCAGTTTTTTTGCCTTGATGGCCCCGGCATATCCGCCGGGGCCACTTCCAATCACAATCAGATCATAGATCTCTTCCCTATTTTCCATGCCTTTTTCCATACCTTTTCCCATCCCACTTAGACGCAGTCTCCGCATGGCGGCCTGTGTGCCGCCTTTGTCCATTGTCTGCCCGTCTCTTTTATTTGTAATAGTCAAACTCCAGGCCGTACATCCGCACCGTATCGCCTTCCTCGATGCCTGCCTCCTCCAGCTTTTCCAGGATACCGGCGTCCTTTAAGAAACGCTGGAAGAACTCAAAGCCTTTTTCCGAATCCAGGTTGGTATAGCCCAGCATCTTCTCGATCCGGGGGCCCTCCACCCGGTAAGCCCCGTCGTCATCACGACTCACCTCGTAGGGCAGGTTCCGGTCAAAGCCCAGAGAAGACAAATCAAATTCTTTCTCGAAAATCACCGGCTTATCGTCGGCTTCTTTCAGCATCTCATTCACATGGTACAAAAGCTCCTTCAGTCCCTGGCCGCTGACCGCCGATATGGGATAGACGGCGATGCCCTGGGGCTCAAACTCCTTGCGAAGCCTTTCCACCGGGCCTTCCTCGCCCTCCTCCTGCCAGATGGCGTCGATCTTGTTGGCCGCAATGACTTGGGGACGGGTAAGAATCGCCGGGTCGTAAGCTTCAAGCTCCGCGTTGATCTTATGAATATCCTCCACCGGATCTCTTCCTTCCGTAGAGGCCGCATCTACCATATGGATAATCACCTTGGTTCTCTCAATATGGCGCAGAAACTCATGGCCCAGACCCACGCCCTCGCTGGCCCCTTCGATCAGGCCGGGAATATCGGCAATCACAAAGCTGGCCCCATCGCCCAGATCCACCACGCCCAGATTGGGATTCAGGGTCGTAAAATGATAGTTGGCAATCTTAGGCCTGGCGTTGGTCACCCGGGACAAAAGGGTGGATTTCCCCACGTTAGGGAATCCGACCAGGCCCACGTCGGCGATGACCTTCAGCTCCAGCCGCACCCACAGCTCCTTCGCCGGCTGTCCGGGCTGGGCGTATTTCGGAACCTGCATCGTGGCCGTGGCATAGTGCATATTGCCGCAGCCGCCCCGGCCTCCCTTCAGGATGACCTCCCGGCGGTTGTCCCCGGACATATCGGTGATCACCTTGCCGGACTCGTCGTCATAGACCACGGTTCCCTCCGGCACCTTGATGACCAGATCCTTGCCGTCCGCCCCGTGGCAGCGGCGCTTTCCGCCCTCCTCACCACTCTCGGCCACGTATTTGCGCACATGGCGGAAATCCGCCAGGGTATTAAGGCCCTCGTCCACTTCAAAGATAATATCGCCGCCCCGGCCCCCGTCGCCTCCGTCGGGGCCTCCGTTGGGCACATACAGCTCCCGGCGAAAGCTCACATGGCCGTCGCCGCCCTTTCCTGATTTAATAAAGATTCTTGCACGATCCGCAAACATTTCACACCTCACTGAACAATCGCTTTGTCCCGTAAAGTATACCCTACGAAGCCGGCTATTGTCAACCGGGGACAGCCAGGCAAAAGCAGGCCTGCGTGCCGCATTTCGTCACACAACCGCCTCGATCAGCAGCTTATCCCCCAGCACAATCTCCTTTATGCCCGTTTCCTTTTTCTTATTGAAATTGAAACTGAGCATATAGCCTTTTTTCATCTGAAAATAATCAAGATACGCGGAAAGCTGCTTTTCTCCCCTCT
>CALWRE010000081.1 GCA_944383835.1 uncultured Lachnospiraceae bacterium
TTGAACCTGCGCAGTGCGCTATCCAAGCTCTCGTTCTCTTTTACGATTACGTTCGACATAGACTCACCTGACCTCCCCTCCAGTTGTATAATTGTGCGTAAACAACTGTGGGTATATTTAGCACACTCCTAATTATACCAGATATTTTTTATTCGTCAATTGGTTTTTGAAAATTTTCAGCCTTTCCAATCCCGAATTTCCCGGAGCCCCGGAATCAGGGCGCGGGCGCTGGTTCTCAGGATAATGCGGCCCTTCTTGGCCGTGGCTCCCCGCGGGTCTCCGCCGATGCCGATGGACTTTCCCTCGGCCGTCTTCCAGTCCTCGCTGACCCAGCCGATGGAGACGCTGCCGTAGGGAAGCAGGGCCTTATTGCCGGCAAAGGCTGCCGGTATGCCGGCCTCGGCGGTCTCCAATTTCACCAGGCTTTCATCCACCGCCATTACCATGGAGGTTTCCATCTCCCCTCCGTGGAAATCCCAGATATTCCCCTCCGAAACCGTAGCCTTCACATCGGGATGGCTGAAAGCCCCGGACGAGAGGATAAAGGGCGAAATTCCCAGCTCGCTGCGAAGCTCCCGGCTCAGCACCTGGACAATGGGGGCGTTTCCGCCGTGGCAGACCAGGAAGGCCAGTTTTTTAAACCCGTGATGGGCCAGGCTGGCGCTGATATCATAGAGCAGGTGATAATAGGTATCCGGCCGGAAGGTGATGGATCCGCAGAAATTTTTATGCTCGGTACTTAAGCCCACCGGAATCACCGGAAAAACCAGCATCGGAAAATCCTCGTCCTCCTTTTCCAGTTCTTCCTTTATATATTTCACCATGGCCTCCGCGATAATGTCGTCGGTGCCCAGAGGGGCCTGGTTGCCGTGCTGCTCCAGAGCTCCCAGAGGAATCAGCACAATGGTCTCCTCCTTATCCACCTGCTCCATCTCCAGCCTGGTCAGTTCCCGGTAATTGCGTATCATCTCAGACCACCGCCCTTTCAAAGACCTTGATCCGCACCAGGCGGCTGTAGAGGAAATAGGCCACCAGGCAGTTCAGGCCGTTTGTGAGCAGATTGAAGGGAATGGTGGCCAGAATGATAAAGGTCGTCAGATCATGGATGGCGGGATTTACCGACGCAACGCTTACGATCGCCTGGTCGAGAGGCAGGCCCATGGCCAGGGCATACATCGGCAGGGTGATAAAGGCATTGATGCAGCAGGAAAAGGCTACCCGGATCGGCACGCTGACCACCATGGCCCGCACCGCCGCCTTTTTCGATTTGCCGCCGGCCCGGTATACCAGCCAGGTAGGAGCCACGAAAAGGGCGATGCCGATCAGATTGGCAAACTCCCCTACATACATCGAATTCGTTCCCACCGTAACCAGCTTGATTACAATCTTGATGAGCTCCACCATCACCGCCGAAGCAGGCCCCAGGGTAAAGAGGGCGATAAAGGAGGGAACGTCACTGAAATCTACCTTATAAAAAGGCGGCATCATCGGCACCGATATCTCCAGTGACATCAGCACCCCGGCCACAGCTGCCAGCATTCCGGTGTAAATCAGTTTCTGCGTAGTCCATTTTTTCATCTTGCAATCCTCCTGCAATTTCAGATTATTCGATCCAATGATTTAAATCCTTCCTGAGATTGCCGGCCTTATTCGGATCGGAAATACCGCATAAAAAGGTCCCATATCCACGGGGATATGAGACCTGAATACACCGTCCTGGCTGTCATTCTTCTCTCATCCAGACTATACTGTCGGTCCCGGAATTTCACCGGATCAGCCGCTCATCGCGGGTCGCGGACTCTCACCGCCGGTAGGGAATTTCACCCTGCCCCGAAGAATCTATTTCATTTTCACTGATAAAAAGATATCACGCCCTGCCCGTTTTGTCAACTGCTATTTTCAGCTGTTCTCCTCCAGATAGAGACGCAGGCGGTTGGCAATGATCTGCAGGGTGTCGTCCAGGCTCTTCTGGCCGCTGAAATAGGCGCCGGCCTCCTCCTTGACGATATTCACCGCCTCCTCATTCTGGAAGGCCATCTCCTTCAGCGAAGCGAGATATTCCTTCACCGGTTCCGTCTCCTCCAGGGTCAGCGGATTGAGTATCAGCTCCTGGTCGCCCAGGAAAAAGGTCATGTCATACTCCACCTTCTGCCCATTTTCGTCCACATAACTGGGCTTTTCGGTGGCCTTCTCGGCCAGGGCGGAAAGCTGGGACAGGCTGACCGGCCAGTAGCCCTCCAAGGCGCTCTGGAACGCATCGGTCAGAAAATACCGCAGGAACTGCCAGGCCCCCTGCTGCTGCGAAGACTGGGCGCAGATCGCCAGGCGGACGTCCGCGTTTATCACCCCCCGGTTATTGGAGCCAGGGAAACCGATGATGGAAATGGCCTCGCCGAAATTCCCCTGTTCCATGGAAATATAATCAAAGAAGGAATTCAGCGGGAAGGAGGCCAGCAAGGTTCTCCCCTCCCGATACATTCCGGCCGCATTGTTCCAATAGGAGTCGTCGTTCACATACTGGGGCGTCTCCGGGAACATGGCAGCAAAGGACAAGAGGGCGGACAGCGCCGCGGAATTCCCTTCTGCCGCCTGCTCCATGATCTCCCCTCCCATCATCTGCATGCCCAGGGTCAGCACCTCATCGCGGGAAGAATTGCTGAGGATCTCCTGAAGCTCCGAATGGCTCTCCTTTATCTGCTGAATCTTCTCCAGAGTCAGTCCGTCCCCGACGACGGACGCCTTGCCGGCCAGGGCCTGCACGGAAAAGGCAGGGATCAGCTGGTACCATTTGCCATCCTTGCTGCCGATCTCGAAGATGTTCTGCAGGAAATCCTCCCGCTTCAGTTCGCCGTCCTGGTCTAAGAAAGGATTCAGATCCGCCAGAACGCCCTTGGCAATGTAGCTGTCCACCGGCATTGCAGGGTCAATCAGCAGGATATCCGGGGTCTGACCCGACACGATCTCCGCATTCAGCTTATTCAGCCCTTCCTCTCCGTATTCGGTATAATAGTTTTTCACCTGGATCCGGTACTGGTCGCTGCTCTTGTTGAACTCTGCCACTCTCCGGATGATATCGCCGTCCACCCCGTAGCCTGCCAGCACCAGCACGGTCTTTTCCTGCAGGGACGCAGGATCGGCCGCCGTAAAATGTCCCAGAACGTCGCCGTTATCCCCATAGTACAGCCCCAGGAAGCTTCCGTCGTCCAGCTGCAGCAGGCTGTTAAAATAACGGCTCGGAAAATCCGAATTCAGGAAATTCATCTGTTCCTGCGGCTCGCTGTCCAAATTCCAGCCCAGGATCCCCTGGTCCGTCACCAGCAGCAGGTCATAGGTCCGGCCGTCATAGAGGGTTCCGCTCTGCGGCACGGTCCATTCCCCTAAAAGAGCGCCCTTTTGCAGATCCGCCTCCTTTAACACATGGTTTTCCCCCTCATATTCCAGCAGAATTCTTCCGTCCTTCGTCTGATAGAGGTTTAAGGCCCCGGCCGTCCCGCCGATCGTCCCGGTACGGCTGCCTGTATTGTCATAAACCTGCAGCTCCTCATTGGTCAAAACCAGGATCCTGTCGTCCGCCGTGCACAAAAGTCCTTCCCCGTAGACGGACGTATCCTCCGCTATCCTTGTCTGAAATCCCTCCTGCCCATCGGCCCGCAGCTGCACCAGCAAAGCCGGTCCCGGCTCGCCGCTCTGGGTCGTCTCATTGGCCAGGGTATAGAGATTCCCCTGCGAATCAGCTGTCACCGCCATGGACGATATGCCGTCCATCGCCGCATAATCGATGGTCTTTGCCACAGTGCCGTCCTCTTCGGCTATGGCTGCCTGCAGCGCAATCGAACCATCGTCCTCCGTCCGGCTCCCCACCACGCAGACCTTATCCCCTGCGCGAAGCAGCCTCGCCATATCTCCTGGGAGGCCTTCTCCTCCCCAATTTTCCTCTGTATAAACGCCGCTCTGCACGGAAGGCTGTTCTTTCGTCGCCGGCTCATCGGTTCCCAGCTGGCAGCCGACCAACCCCGCCGTCAAAATTCCAGCCGTCAGAAAAGCAAGCATCCTCTTTCCCTTTGTTGCCATCATAATCGCCACCTTTCTCTGAAATATGCGAAGGGTCGCGGGTGACAGGATCTCTCATCCTCCCTCGCGGCCCCTTGTTTATGATACAACAGATTCTTTACTTTTCTTCTCCCTTATTTCTTACCAATTCTTACATTATTTTTTAGGCAAGTTGCAATTTATAGAGTTTTTTGTAAATTCCGTCCTGCTCCAGCAGTTCCTGATGGGTTCCGCTCTCCCGGATCCGGCCCTTATGCATGACGATGATCTTATCGGCATGCTGGATGGTGGACAGACGGTGGGCCACCATGATGGTCGTCCTGCCGGTCATCAGCTTGCCCATGGCGTCCTGGATCCACTGCTCCGTCTCGGTGTCGATATTGGCCGTGGCCTCGTCGAGAATCAGGATAGCCGGGTCAAAGGCCAGTGTGCGGGCGAAGGACAATAGCTGTCTCTGCCCGGCCGAGAAGGTCGCCCCTCTCTCCGACACCCTCTCATGATAGCCGCCGGGCAGCTTATCGATGAAACGGTCCGCATTGACCTCGTGGGCCGCCTGCTTTATCGCCTCGTCGCTGATATCCTCATTGCGCAGCCGGATATTGCTGGAAATGTCCCCGGTAAAGAGAAAGACGTCCTGCTGCACCTGGCCGATGGCGGAGCGCAGCTGCTCCTTTTTCAGCCGACGGATATCCACTCCGTCTAACAAAATCTCCCCCTTCTGGATATCGTAATAGCGGCCGATCAGGTTCAGGATGGAGGATTTGCCCGCGCCGGTGGCGCCGACGAAGGCCACCTTCTGCCCCGGCTCGATGGTAAAGCTCACGTCCTTCAGAATATAGTCCTCCCCATCGTAGGCAAACCATACATGCTTGAACTCGATCCGCCCCTTGACCTCGGCAAGCTCCACCGGCTCCTCCGGGTCATTGACCACAGGCTTCACATCTAAGAGGGTAAAAATCTTCTCCGCCGAGGCCACCGCCGACTGAAGGGTTGAAAACTGCTCCGCCAGCTCCTGAATCGGCTCAAAGAAGGTATTAATATATTGAAGGAAAATATAGAGCGTGCCGATGGACAGAGCGCCGGACAGCACCCCGTCGCCGCCGCCCAGCAGGACAATGGCCAGGGCCAGCACCGACAGCATATAGATACTGGGCCGGAAGATGGCGAAAACCATCATCTCCCTGTAATTGGCCCGGTACAGTTCCTCGCTCTTTCCGGCGAACTCCGCATTCTTCTCCTTCTCCCGGTTAAAAATCTGGATCACCTTCATGCCGGAGATGTTTTCCGACAGGAAGGTATTGAGGGCGGTGATCTTCGTCCGGGTGATCTGGTAGGTTCTCCGGGAAATCCGTTTAAACACCACCGTCAGGAGGATCACCACCGGAACCAGCACAAAGGACAAAAGGGCCATCTGCACATTCAGATACAGCATCACGACTGCCAGCCCCAATATCTTCATCAGGTTTTTAAAGAGCCGGATCAGGATATTGGAATACATGTCGTTTAAGGCCTCCACATCGTTGGTGATGCGGGTGACGATCTTCCCCACCGGCGTCAAATCGAAAAAGCGCATCGACAGGCTCTCCATATGGGCGAACAGTTCATTGCGGATCTCGTAGATAATCTTCTGGCCGGTGGACTGCAAAAGCACATATTGGATGCGGTTGCAGACAAAAAGCAGAAGCAGCACGCCTACATACTGGGCCGCCGCCCACAATACCCCCCGAAAGCGCTCCTGCACCATCTCGCCGGCCTCATAGTCCCCGGTGATAAAGTTGTCTATGGCGTCGCCGATCAGGATCGGCCGGTACAGCTCCAGCGCCGTAATGATAAGCACCAGGAAAAAGCAAAAGGCCACCGTCTTCCAGTACGGCTTCATATACGACATCATGCGGATCACTGCATTTCCCTCATACTGCAGTTCATCCGAATCATCGCTCTTTGTTTGGAATAATCTGCGTTTCATCCTCTGCCTCCTCACTGCGCTTCGTTCAGCTGCTTCTCCAGCTGCTGTTTCTCATAAATGCTGCGGTACAGGCCATGCAGGGCCATCAGCTCCTCATGGGTGCCGTATTCCACCATCCGGCCCTCGTCCAGGACCAGGATATGGTCGGCCTGCTGGATCGTGGAGATCCGGTGGGCAATGATCAAAGTCGTCTTGCCCCGGCGGTTGGCACGCAAGTTTTTCAGAATCTGCTCCTCCGTATCCGTATCCACCGCCGACAGGGCGTCGTCCAAAATCAAAATCGGAGCGTCCTTTAAAAGGGCCCTGGCAATGGAGCTGCGCTGCTTCTGCCCGCCCGACAGGGTCACGCCCCTCTCGCCCACCACGGTCTGATAGCCATCGGGGAAATCCATGATATTGTCATGGATGCAGGCGTCCTTGGCCGCCTGGCGGACTGCCTCCTCGTCCTTTTCTTCCACGCCAAAGGCAATATTGTTTTCCAGGGTATCCGAAAAAAGGAAATTATCCTGGGGCACATAGGCGATGTTGCGCCGCAGTACCTGGAGAGGAATCTGCCGCAGCTGCCTCCCATCGATGCGAATCATCCCCGGCTTTGCGTCGTAGAGACGCATCAGCAGATTCGCCAGGGTCGTCTTGCCGCTGCCGGTACGGCCCAGGATTGCCAGGGTGCTGCCCACAGGAACCTCCAGCGTAATATCCTCCAGGGCCGGGACATGGGTCTCCCCCTCCCCCGGATAGGAGAAGGTCAGATGATCCAGGGAAATCTCCCCTTCCAGCTCCTCCACCTTCTGCACTTCCTTTCCGTCCACAATATCCGGCTGTTCCTGGAAAATAACCTGGATACGGTTTAAGGAGGCCAGGCCCTGGGACACATAGGTGATGCAGTCCCCGGCGGCAATCATCGGCCAGACCAGCATGGCAATATAGGAGTTAAAGGCCACAAACTGCCCCAGGCTGATCTCCCCGACAATCGCCAGGTAACCGCCGTAGAGCAGGGTTAAAAGGCTGCTGACCCCGACGATCAGGTCGAGCAGAGGCAGAAACAAAGCCTGCAGCCGGACCACGCTCAGGTTTTTCTCCTGGTTGAACCGATTGATTTTGGCAAAGGCCGCCAGCTCTTTTCTCTCCTGGACAAAGGCCTTGATCACGCGGATGCCGGAAACCGCCTCCTGCACCTGGTCCGTCAGGTCGGAGAATGCCTCCTGCTTGCGGATAAAGCGGCGGTGCATGAATTTTCCATAAAAATAATCCCCGAATATAATCAGGATTAACGGCAGCACGGCCACCAGCGTAAGCTTCACATTTACATACAGAATCATCTGCGCCAGCACCAGGATCAGCATCACCGATGCGTCAAAGGCGGTGATCACCGTAGGCCCCAGAAACATCCGCACCGACGCCAGGTCGTTGGTAAAATGGGCCATCAGATCCCCGGTCTTATGCTCGTTATAATAGCGCATAGAAAGCTTTTCCAGATGGGCGAAGAGGTCGTTTCGCATCTCCTTCTCAATGGAGCGGGACGCGCCGAAAATAAAAAAGCGCCAGAAGAAACGCCCTACCGCTATGACAGCCCCCAGGATTAAAATCCGGACGACCAGGCTTCGCACCCCCTCCATCCCCAGGGTCTGCGCCTCCAGCCCATCGGTGATTTCCCCAGTAAGCTGCGGAATATATACGTTCATTAAGTCCACAATAAACAGGGCCGCGATACCCAGCACATACTGGATCCCATGCCGCCCCACGTAGCGGCCGACAAACTTTAGTTCCTTCATATTCATTCTCCCTTGCATCAAAAGGGCAGCCGTCTTCTGCTGCCGAGTGCCTAAAGGGCATTATATACCATTCTTACGCACAGGGCAACTTTTTTCTTCCGGCATCCGGCGATTCCCCTCTTGTGGCGAAAGGTTTGCTGTGATATAATCGGACTGCTGCGAAATATGCAGACCGAATCGGGCAAGGCCGAAAGCATGGATAAACAAAGGAGATGTGAAGATATATGAAACTCGGAATCGTGGGACTTCCCAACGTAGGAAAAAGCACCCTGTTCAATTCCCTGACCAAGGCGGGAGCGGAATCCGCCAACTACCCTTTCTGCACCATCGACCCCAACGTGGGCGTGGTCGCCGTGCCGGATCACCGGCTGAAGCTCCTGGGCGATTTTTATCACTCCCGCAAGCTCACCCCGGCCGTCATTGAGTTTGTGGATATCGCCGGCCTGGTGAAAGGAGCGTCTAAGGGCGAGGGCCTTGGCAACCAATTCCTTGCCAATATCCGCGAGGTGGATGCCATCGTCCATGTGGTACGCTGCTTCGAGGATCCCAATGTTATCCATGTGGATGGCAGCATCGATCCCCTGCGCGATATCGAAACCATTAACCTGGAGCTGATTTTTGCCGATCTGGAGGTGCTGGAGAGAAGAATTTCCAAGACCACCCGCTCCGCGATGAACGACAAGGGCCTGGCCAAAGAACTGGAGATTTTAAAGCAGATCAAGGCGCATCTGGAGGAAGGACAGCTGGCCAAGTCCATGTCCTTCGACGAGCCCGACGACCTGGCCTTCGTGCAGAGCCTGAACCTCCTGACCTGGAAACCTGTGATTTTTGCCGCCAATGTCTCCGAGGATGATCTGGCCGACGACGCCGCCTCCAACCCCCATGTGCAGAAGGTGCGGGAATTTGCCGCGGCCAACGGCTGCGAGGTATTCGCAATCTGCGCCGAGATCGAAGCGGAAATCGCCGAGCTGGACGACGATGAAAAGCAGATGTTTCTGGAAGACCTGGGGCTCCAGGAATCCGGCCTGGACAAGCTGATCAAGGCCAGCTACTCTCTTTTAGGCCTCACCAGCTTCCTGACCGCCGGCGAGCAGGAAACCCGCGCCTGGACCATCAAGAAGGGGACGAAGGCTCCCCAGGCCGCCGGCAAAATCCACTCCGACTTTGAACGCGGCTTTATCCGCGCCGAAGTCGTCAACTACCAGGAGCTTCTGGACGCCGGCTCCTACGCCGCCGCCCGCGAAAAAGGCCTGGTCCGCCTGGAGGGCAAAGATTATGTGGTGCAGGACGGCGATGTGATCCTGTTCCGTTTTAACGTTTAATATCTTGTCTGATATCTTAATTGAAAAAGGTGCGTCCCTGTGTAAAATGGGCTGCACCTTTTTCTTATATCTAAGCCATCTTGTATTCCAGCTATCTTGTATTTCAGTCGTCTTGTATTTCTGTCGTCTTGTATTTCAGTCGTCTTGCTGGCTGTAAGTGTTTTCCATGCCGAAATTAAAATCATCTCCAGCCGAGATGTTGATGTGTCAACATCTCCTGAAATGATAATCACGTTCAAAAGTCAGAAATTATTTACTCCCCTCCAAATTTACTCTGCCCCGAATTTATTCCGTTCCAAACATCTCCTGATACTGGACAATCTGATATTCTTCTATCTTTTCATCGTACGCATTGGTCTCCAGATGGCTGTGGGCATTTCCCTCGGCGTCAAAATATCCGGAAAATGTCAGGGCGGGAATCTCCTGCCGGAATTCCCGCAGGAAATCGCCGTATTCCCCTCCGTCTATTCCGGCGCAGGAAAGCAGATACTGGCCCAGGAAATTCAGGCTCATGATCCCCGGATCCTCGGCCGCAAGTTCCGTATTGGACCAGACCAGGAAGGGAACCCGGAATTTCCCCATATATTCTTCCATCGTCATGTCTTCCTGCTTCACACCGTAGGCCTTATCCAGAAACTCCTGCTCAAGCGAGGGCTGATGATCGCCGAACATCAGGATGATCACCGGCTCGTCCTGCTTTTCAAAATATTCGATCAGCGTCCGGAAAGCCTCGTCCGTTTCCTTTACCAGGGACAGATACTGCTCTGCCATCGGATAGCGCCCCGGCTCGTCGGCCAGCTGAACCGTCGCCGGGTAATTCGGGTCGGTATAGCTGCCGTGGCTCTGGATGGTGACATTGAACAAAAAGAGTTTCTCCCCCGGCTCTCTGTTTTCAAACTCCCAGATGATCTGATTGAAATCCGATTGATCGTTGATATAGCCGTGGGACTCCTTCGCCTCCACATCCATATCCGCCCCGCATTTGAAGGAATCAAAGCCCAGCAGGGGATAGGCCTGGTCCCTCTGCCAGGAATTTCTCTCCCCCGGATGAAAGGCCAGGCAGGTATAGCCGTTCTCTTTTAAAATCGACGCCAGGGACTGCGTCGGGTGCAGGACGTACTGCTGGTAGGGAATGCTGCCCGGCGGCAGGAATGCCATCGTATTTCCCGTCAGGAATTCAAACTCGCTGGCGCTGGTTCCCGCGCCGAATACGGAAGTATAGGCATATCCATGCATCGCATCCAGGGAATGGATATACCCCATCGCCTCCTGGGTGAGCTCCAGATTGCCAAAGGCCTCGAAATCTGCCCAGGATTCATTCATAATGGCGATGATGTGAGGCTTCTCCTCTGTTTCTGCCGTCCCCTCCGACCGGGACAGCCAAATTTCCTCATTCCCCTCGCGGGAGGACGAGGCTGCGGCTAAAAGTTCCTCCGCATAGCCGGCGGAATACCCTGTGGGAACGTCCACATCCAGGAATTCCAGATTGCCGATAAAGGCTCCCAGGATACCGCTCTCCCGATACGCCTTCGCCTGGTCCCAGACATCGGTGGAAATGCCGAAAGACTGCAGATTTCCAGAATAAAAAACCGCCCGGAAGCAAAAAACGGCGCAAAGAAGAGCGGCCACGCGTCCCTTCCCTCCAAGACGCAGCCGCCCCTCTTTCCTTCTGCGCAGTATCCATGCCGTAAGAGCCGCCAGAATAAGCAGGGCAAAAGCCATCCTGCCCGTGATGGAAAAATGATAGCTGCCGGAAACATTAAGCGCCGTCCCCAGAGCCGTCAAATCCCAGGGAAGGATGGGATTGCCCCGAAAAGAAGCCACATAGTAATTGGCCGCGCCCCAGACAGCCGCCAGAGTCACCGTTATGAGGCCGCAAAGTCCCGGCCTGCCCGTCGCCGCGCAAAATACGTAATATAGCGCCCCTATGCACAGGGCGTTTCCCAAAGCCACCGAAAAAGAATATTCCCAGGGCATTCCTCCAAAGATAAACTGCATCATATAAAATGCGGCAAAGGGTACGATAAGCAAAAGAAACAGCTTCTTCGCCCCTTGCGCACAAATTTCTTTTTTCTCCGTCGTCCATTTCACTTTCATCCGTACAATTCTCCCCTAACCTTTAGAAAAATTATTGTACAGCGAAAGCACGAAAATGTCAAAGTAAAGATTTTACATTCAGTTAACGCAAACTTTACATAGAAACTTTCTGCGAAGCTTTCCGATAAAGCTTCGCATGGGGACGGAGCGCCTGTTTCCGGCCGCTTACCCCTCCGGTTCCTGCATATAGTATAAGGCCGCTTTCTTCCTGGCCCGCGTCAGATAAACGCTTACGCTGCGGCTCCCGATTCCAAGCTCCTGCCCAATCTCCCGGTCGTTCATCCCGAGAATATATTTTGCCGTCAGCACTGCCTGCTCTTTGAGGGAAAGACGGGCGAGGGCAGCCCGCAGCCTGCCGCATTTCGCCATCGTCTCTTCCTTTGCCAGATACTGTTCCTCCGGCGTCAGCTCCTGGGACAGAGCCTGCATATATTCCGGGCTGTCCGACAGCTCTATGCAGCCCAGCCGCCGTATTTTGGTAAGCCTGCGGCCCTCGTCGATGGCGATGTTGCGCATCGCGCTGCACATATAGGACAGGCGCTCCCCCAGGCTCCTGTCCTTCAGCGCCTCCACATGGACAATCATCCGCAGGAACCCTTCCTGAATCAAATCCTCCCTTTCCTCCCGGCCCAGCTGGCCGCCCAAAACCTGCTCGATTACGCGGTCCGCCATATTGTGCCCCTTGTGGTACAGCTCCTCAATAATTTCCTTTGCCTGTTCGTACTCCAGAATCTCTCCTTTGTAAAGCATCTTCTTCCTCCCGTCTTTCCAGCCGCGCAAAGGCGGCCGCACTCTCTTCCTCCCGATGGAGGTCTCTCACTTAAACAAACGGAAAGATTCTCAAAGTACAACACTTTCATAATAAAATCCATACTGCTGCAGCACGCCGGCGAAGCCCTCATAGCGCGCAAAGGGGAAGCCCTGCGGATAATGTTCCCGCAGCATGGCCGCGATATGGGTGTCCACCGGAAAGGCCTCGATATGGTGCAGGGCAAAAAGGCAGATACAATCCGCCACCTTATTGCCCACGCCTGTAAGCCGCATCAGCTCCGCCTTTGCCTCCCCATAGGACAGCCGGGAAACCGCGTCCAGATCGATTTCTCCCTCCGCCGCCATCCGTGCCGTCGAAAGGATATAGCGGGCCCGATACCCCAGGCGGCAGGGCGCCAAATCTTCCAAAGAAAGGGCGGCCAGCCTGTGCGCGTTGGGAAACGTGCGGTAGGCCTGGCCGCGGCAATCGGTCTTTTCCTCGCCAAAGCGGCCGCAGACGGCTTCGATGCAGCCCTTAATCCGAGGGATATTATTCTGCTGGGAAATGATAAAGCTGACGATTGTCTCCCACAAAGGCTGGCGCAGGATACGGATTCCGCTGCCCGCCCGGCAGGCAGCCGTCATATAAGCGTCCTCCGGATCCACCGCCGCCTGGAATGCCCCGTAATCGGTATCCCAGTCAAAGTAAGCCCGCCAGTAGCTCTCCCATTCTTCTTCCTCACAGGAAAACCAGATTTCTTCGCCGTTCTGGCGCAGGTACAAAGCCCGGTCCGCGGCAAGCAGGCGGTATTCTCCGGCGGAAGCTTCGCCGCCCTCCCCGCCGCCTGCCGGATTCAGCCGAAAGCACTGGCCCGAACGGCTGATCTGGCCGATATCCAAATTCTTAATTCTTTTGTACATTCCAACTCAATTCCACATGCTCTGCTTAGTCCCACATGCTCCACACAATTCCGCATGCTCCGCTTAATCCCACATGCTCCAGGTCTTGCTTCTGCTTCTTCTCTTTGCATTGCTTTTCTTCTTCGGTTCCGCATATCTTCCGGAGCGATGCCCCTTCCGGGACCTCTGGACAAGCAGCAGCCCCAGGCAGAAGGTCAAACCGCCTAAGAATCCGCAGATAATATCGCCCATCGTGTCGGTATTGCCGTGCTGCACCTCCATGCCGAAAAGCTGATCTGCCGAAAACTCGCCGATCTCCCAGGCCCCGGCGCACATTCCGGTAAAGACAAAGGCCGCCAGAAGCAGAATCACCCTGTCCTGGGGAAGACCTCTGCGGCGAAGCAGATAGCTTGTCCCTGTATAGCCAATCGCTCCCAGAACCACACCGCTGAAATAGTGAACGAAACGATCCCAGCCGGGCAGCTTGTCATACATCAGATAGATGGAGCCAGCCCCGGCCAGAACCAAAAAGACCATCGCCGGCAGATAAATCACCAACGGGAAACGGAACAAAACCACGCTCACCGCAAGCACCGCTGCAATCATGCTGAACATATCCGCTGTGTCGGCCGCCGGCTCCGTCACCCGAAACAAAATCATGGCGGCCAGGACAACTGCCGAAACCGCCAGCTTTACTATGCTCTCACTCTTCTCTCCCATTTGCTGTCTTTTCCTTTCCTCCATGCATCGCCTCGTGCTCGCGCTTTAACTCCTGGTATAATTCCAACGGGGTCCAGTCGCTGTTGGTGGGCGTCAGCATCGCCTTATAGGGAATACGGGGCACGCCGGCTCGGCGAAAGGCCGCCAAAACCTCGTCGATACGGCGGCTGTCCATGCACAGAATCATCATCGGTTCCTCCAGCTCTGGTCCATCATACTCCACTTCCACAGGTTTTTTACCGGAAACGCCAGCCAGATATCCCACTGGCTGGCAATAATCTTTCTTTTCAATCTTCTTTGCCCCCACTTTATTGACCAGCAGTGCCAGCTGCATCCGCGCCAGAACCTCCTCGTCCGTAAAATGGAACAGCAAAACCTTTTCCTTCATTCCAACGTTGCTCCTCTCGCTGCGATTGTTTTCTTCATTTTAGCACAGGCAGTCAGCACATGTCACCGTTTTTTTGCTGTAATTTTTTTGCTATCATTCAGCAGCTATATCATCCAGATGGGAACGATAAAATTTTCCGCATTGACAGCGGAAAGCTCGGGGCGCATGCAGAGCACCGCCCCGGTTGTGCGAGGCACGGAGCTTTTATCCAGCACCGAAAAGGTTCCCGCCAGTTCCCTGCCCGGATTCACAGAACGCTTGACTTCCAGCGGATGAAGCTGGCCGTCGCTTTCCAGGATCATGTCGATTTCAATGCCGCTTTTATCCCGATAGTACCAAAGCAGGCAGTCCTGTGCGTCATTTTGGTAGCTTTTCA
>CALWRE010000082.1 GCA_944383835.1 uncultured Lachnospiraceae bacterium
ATGGGAATAGGGCGTATAGGCATTCTCCCGCGCCTGTATCGCCTCGCGGATCAATGCGCTGTCTCCTGCTCTTTTTTCCATAAATAAAAACCTCCTTATCTCGACAGCCCCGCGGCTGCCCCTTTTATATAGGCTGACCGCCGGAGGATGGCCGGCGGTCACATTGCCACTAACTAGATTTACAAGCATTATCTGGATTTTACATACGGCTTGCCGTTGGCGGAAGGGGTGCGGGAACGACCCACAAACAGGATCAGCACAATCACGGTCACCACATAAGGGATCATCGAGATCAGTTGGGCCGAAACCACATTGTTGGAACCCATTACCACCTTCAGGCCGGTGCAGAAGCCGAACAACAGGCAGGCCACCAGAGCCCCCTGCGGCCGGAACTTGCCAAAGATAACCGCCGCGATGGCGATAAAGCCCTGTCCTACGATGGAGATCGGCCGGAACTGGTTCATAATCGCCATTGTCACGCAGGCTCCGCCCAGACCAGACAGGAAACCCGAAAGGATAACCGCGATATAGCGGGTTCTCTGCACGTTGATGCCCAGGGTATCGCAGGCTCGCGGATGCTCGCCCACCGCCCGCAGACGCAGGCCAAAGCGGGTCTTGTAAAAGACGAACCAGACAAGAATTACCACAGCAAACATCAAAAACGAAGTAATATAGGTGTTGAAAATATTTTTAAAGAAACGGGACCACACGGTCGTTCCATCAAACACACCGTTGAACAGCATCGGCAGCTTAGCATCCAAAAGGGAGGGCGTATCCGACGAATTAAACAGGGCCTTGGATACCAGCAGAGCGACGCCCGGCGCCAAAAAGTTGATGGCCGTACCGGCAATCGTCTGATCGGCATTCAAAGAGACCGTCGCAAACGCATGGAGCAGGCCGAAGAAGGCGCCCGACAGGCCAGCGCAAAAGAAGCCAACCCAGGCATTCCCAGTCAGATAGGCCACCGCTGCCCCGGTGAAAGCGCCGATAGTCATCATTCCCTCAATTCCGATATTCACAACGCCGCTGTTCTCCGAAAAACAAGAGCCCATCGCAGCAAACAAAAGCGGAGGCGTGTAGATCAGGGTCGCATAGATCAATGTCCCCAGGCTATTAATAATCGAATCCATAATCAGCTAACCTCCTTCTTTTTCCTGCGCACTACTTTGAATACATGAGAGATGGCAATAAAGAACACGATCGTACCCGTAATTACATCAACAATCTCCGACGGCGCCTGTATCAGATTCAGCTTGCTGCCGCCGTATTTCAGCGCTCCGTAGAACATGCCGCTGAAGAAAACGCCAATCGGATTGGATGCGCCGATCAGAGCCACGCTGATGCCTTCAAAGCCAAAGCCTTCCTGTCCGGCAAACAGGCTGATACGCTGTCCCATTCCCAGAAGCTGAACGGCTCCTCCCATTCCGGCCAGAGCCCCGGATATGGCCATGGCCGTCAGAATCGCCTTGTTGACGCCGATTCCCGCGTATTCCGCCGCATTCTTGTTATAGCCTACCGCCTTCATCTCATATCCAAGGGTCGTTTTTTCAATAATAATATATACAATGACCACAAAAACAATGGCAATTAGAATCCCATAGTTTGATGTAGGAGCCAGCACGGCCCGCAGACTCTCCGGCAGCAGGATGCGCGCCGAATCGGCCACATTCTTCGTAGCCTCAGCCGTACCGTCGCTGTGAATCGCCGGATTTTCCACCAGATAATTCGACAGATAGAAGGCAATCCAGTTAAACATGATCATGGACAGGACCTCGTTGATCCCCCACTTAATCTTCATGAAGCTGACAATGCTCCCCCATACGGCTCCTGCAACGGCAGCCGCCAGGAAACATAGAGGCACATGAATAATCGGCGGAGCATCCACGAAGATACCGACAATACAAGCCGCCATGCTGCCGACCACGAACTGTCCCTCCGCGCCGATATTGAACACACCGGTCTTGAAAGAAAAGGCAACCGACAGACCGACGAAGATCAGCGGGGTTGCATAAACCACCGAATAGGCCAGATATCTGGGACGGCTGAAAATGCCGCTGATCAAGGTCGTATATACCGTGATGGGATTGTAGCCCATGATCCCTAAGAACAATGCGCCTACAAGGAATGCAACAACGATGGCGATCAGAGTGAGGAATACATGGCTTTGAAAAATGCTTTTGTTTTTACTCATGGTGTGTACCTCCTGCCATCATCAGGCCCAGGGTGTTTTCATCGGCCTCCTTGCCCTCCATGGAACCCACGATCCTTCCGTCATAAATAACGTCGATCCGATCCGAGAGACTCATGATCTCATCCAGCTCAAAGGATACCAGCAAAACCGCTTTGCCCTTGTTTCTCTGTTCCACAATATAGCGATGCACGTACTCAATCGCACCCACGTCCAATCCTCTGGTGGGATTAACCGCAATCAGCAGATCCTTATCGTTATTCACCTCACGGGCGATGATAACTTTCTGCTGGTTACCGCCGGAAAGAGTACCGGCAGGACGCTCCGCCGAATCTGCCGGACGGATATCGTACTTTTTAATGGCACCCTCCGTATATTTGCGGATAGCGTCTTTCTTCAAAAAACCATGGTGCTGAAATTCCGGACTGCGGTAATTCTGCAGAACCATATTTTCTGCCACCGTAAAGTCAAGGACAAGACCATGTTTCTGACGGTCGGCCGGGATGCTGGACACTCCCTTTTCAAAGATTTTGCGCGGCTTCGCGTTGAAGATATTCTCACCATTGACGGTAACGGAACCGCTCTCCGCCTTACGAAGACCGGTGATAATCTCCACCAACTCAGTCTGGCCATTGCCGTCGATGCCGGCTATGCCCAAAATTTCTCCTCGACGCACACTGAGGCTTAAACCCTTCAAGATTTCCACCTTACGGTAATCCCTGCCGTGCAGATCTTTCACCTCCAGAACCACTTCGCCGGGTTCCTTCTCCTCTTTCTCCACCGTAAAGGTGACGTTTCGCCCCACCATCATGCTGGCCAGCTCCTGCTCCGTCACATCGGACACATTCACGGTATCAATGTATTTGCCTAGGCGGATGATCGTGCAGTAGTCGGCGGCAGCCTTGATCTCCTTTAACTTATGCGTGATCAGGATAATCGACTTGCCGTCGGAGGTGAGCCTGTTCATGATATGGATCAGCTCCGTAATTTCCTGGGGGGTAAGCGAGGCGGTGGGCTCGTCCAGAATCAAAGTCTGTGCGCCGCGGTACAGAACCTTCAGAATTTCCACCCTCTGCTGCATGCCTACGGAGATATCCTCAATGCGGGCGTCCGGATCCACCGCCATTCCGTAGCGCTCCGAAATCTCTACCACGTCCTGCCTGGCCTTGGCCATATCCAGCGTGATCCCCTTCACCGGCTCCATGCCCAGCACGATGTTCTCCGTAACCGTGAAAGGCTGCACCAGCATGAAGTGCTGATGAACCATGCCGATTCCGCACTGAATCGCCTTGCTGGGACTGTCGATATTCTCCAGTTTTCCGTTTACGTAAATTTCTCCCGAAGTCGGACGGTACAGGCCGTACAATACATTCATCAGCGTACTTTTCCCTGCTCCGTTCTCCCCCAGAATTGCGTGGATTTCTCCTTTATGGACGGTTAGATTGATATGGTCATTGGCCACAAAATCGCCGAATTTTTTGACGATGTTTTTCATCTCAATGACCTTCGTATCTAAGTCCACTGACCGTTCCTTTCCCAATAAATTTTCCTCCTATTGTTTCCCGGCAGGCGGGCTGCCTCATTCCTCTAAGCAACAACTGCGTCAAATCCCATGCCGGCGACCATCTCCTTCAGCCTGCCCATATACGCGTCGTCCGGAGTCGGATACAGGGCGTACTCCTTTCGCACGCCCATCGGACGGTATTTGATCAGTTTATAGCGGATCGGCGCGATGTCCAGATAGCCTTGCAGCATCTGCGCCGCAGAGCGCACCGTCTCCTCCCCATTAAAGAGCCCCGGCACAATCACCGTTCGCACCTCGGGCAATTTTCCAATTCCCGCCAGATAGCGGGCGTTAGCCAGAACCAGGGTATTCTCCCTGCCCGTAATCATCCTGTGGTCCTCGGCCCCATAGGCCTTGATATCCAGCATCACCCCGTCCGTCACGGCCGTAAGCTCCGGATCCTTTGAAAAATCCCATGTACCATTGCTGTCCAAGAGACAATTAAGCCCTTCTTTCCCGGCAATGGAAAAAAGCTCCACCAGAACGTCCCTCTGCCTGGTGCATTCTCCGCCTGAAACGGTGATTCCCCGGATATAAGGCACCTGCCGACGCACCGCCGCCATAACCTCTTCGGCTGTCATATGGCGGATCCGCGGAGAACTGCCGTGGGGGCAGGTCTTAATGCAGGCGTCGCAGAGAACGCATTTGCTGATATCATAGGTCACATGGCCGCCGCGGAGGCGGTGCTTTCTCTGCCACTCTTCATCGCTGTGATGGACGCGGCTCATGTCCTCCAGCTCGTCCACCCAGGCCAGAGCCTGGACGGGACATACCGCCACACAGGCCCCGCATCCCACGCACAGGTTAATGGTCTCCGGATTATGGCAGTACAGGCAGTCAAAATTACAGCCTTGCAGGAAGATGGCGGTCCGGTTACCCGGACCGTCCACCGAGCTGAAGGGAATAATTTTATTCACCAACGCTTCCGTTGCCATCTCAACGCACCTTCCGCTCCAGAATCTTGCAGTTCTTCGACGCGCCCAGGCCTAAGCCGGTGGTGTTCTGCAGCACCGCCTCGCCGCGGTCCAGCTTCTCCATCTCGGATCTCTTCACCAGATAACCGGTGACGCGGATCACATCGCTGTCGCTTCTGTAGAAGGAGAGGTAACGAATGCCCTCCTTGAAGCTGCCCTTCACAATATCCAGGACATACTGCGGATTGTTGTGCACCGTCAGGTCAATCGGGAAGATGTCGCCGGTTCCCGAAGGGAAGTACTTATGGAACTTCTCCAGCACCCGCAGGTGATCGATCAGCTCATCCGGCTCCTCGCCGATCGGAATGCGGGTACCGGGGCTGGTCTTGATATCGTCGGCCAGGCCCACCTGGGCATGGAGCAGGAAATGGCAGTTTGTTCCCTTGCAGTAAGGATTCACATGGTTCTTATTGAAAGTATCGATAATATCCATAATCTCGACGCCCAGCTGGGTCGCCTCCTCGCTGTGGCCGAAGCAGCCCTCCTTGCCCTCCTTCTCAAAGAGGGTGTTGACGCACTCGGCCAGGCCCACCAGGCCGTACATCGCCGTGAATTTATCCTTGTCGATAAAGCCTTCCTTGGCCAGGAAGTTATACTCGAAGAAATTGCTCTCCTCCACGATGAACTTGATTCTGGCGTCCATATAGCGGGCCATGATATCCAGCACATAGGGAAGGGTCTCGTTCTTAAACTGCTCGATGCTGTCCGCACGGTCTGCGATATGGTTTAACAGCAGGCGGCACAGGGTAAAGGAGCCGCCGCCGATCAGAAGGCCGTTATAGCAGCTGGCAATGGCATAATTGTCGCCAAGCTCCGAGCGGAACATCTTATCATTGGCAAAGCTGGGCTTCGCGCAGTGCAGGGCGCAGTCCACGCCGGCCAGGGCGAATGCATCGTCCGTGACCGCAGGGTCGTAGCGCATCGTAAGGTTCGGCGTGGCGTCCTCCAGCTCCGACTCCGCCTTCATAATCAGCATGCCGGCGCGGGTCGGAACCGGTCCGATATCGGCATGGCAGAAGGAATCCACGATGGTGCGGTCCACATGCATCAGGAACATCCGGATCGCCTTCAACGCCGTCTCGTCATCCACCCCGTCCAAGAAGGGCTCGATCAGCTGATCCAGGTTGCCGATGAACACCGGATAATTGGTAACGCTGGGCACATGCTTGTAGAAAATCAGCAGGGAATTCAGAGCCTCAGCCAGATCCTTGGGGGGATCCAGACGGAGGAACTTGCAGCCCTCGCGCATGAACTTGGCATAATCCGGTACTATGTAGCGGGGGCGGACCGGGGCATGGCCCTCGTTCAGGTCGCAGATGCATTTCTTCTCAATGGGAACATTCAGAAGGTCGTCCAGACCCTCCGGCACATCCAGCACTTCCATCAAAGAGTCTGCGTGATTCGCCAGGGCAGTAAGCTTCTGCTCATGGGTCATCGTCAGACTCGTAATTGTGTTATAAATTTCCTGACGGACAGTTTCCACCCTGTCCATACTGATTGGTCTCATACAGCAATCTCCTTTCTATCTTTCCTTGTAAAAACGCGGCCGCCTGATATACCGAGGGGAAACAGGCAGATTTTCCGCAGACTGCATGAACTTAATCAACTATATTATAACTGTTGCAGACGAAAATTTCCACTAAATTTTCACGATAAATCATCTGCTTTTGTTTGTTTTTTACGCCCATCGAAAGGCCGCCGGGGAATAGCCCGGCGGCCTCTAAGAATTTTACATCTCTTTCAAAAGGAACGCTTACTCTGCACTTTCCGGATCCAGCTGATATACATCGGGACCATACTTCTCTTCAAACTCTTCCTGCGTAGCAGGCACTACGATCTCGCCGTCGATGATCTGCTGCTTCGCCGTCTCTACGGCAGCCAGCACATCGTCAGGCAGCAGGGTCGTGGTAGGAGCAATGTCCACGCCGCCGTCCTCCAGGCTGTAGACATGTTCGCCAGGCGTATAGGTGCCTTCCAGCACAGCCTTGGCAATGTCATAGCTGGCATTGTCCACTCTCTTCATAGCGGAGGTCACGACCGTTTCAGGAGCCAGATGGTTCTGGTCGCTGTCCACGCCGATAGCCCAAACGCCATCCTCAGCGCAGGCCTCGATGACACCGGCTCCGGTGCCGCCGGCTGCATGGTAGATCACGTCTGCGCCATTGGTAATCATATCCTTGGCAGCCGTCTTACCCAGTCCGGCATCGCCGAAGGCATTGGCATTATACTGCAGAACGGTAGCATCCGGGTTGGTGGAAAGAACACCATCCACATAGCCGTAGCCGAACTCGTTCATCGGGCCGGTGGACTGTCCCAGGACAAAGCCTACGGTATTGCTCTCGGTCATCATGCCGGCTACGATGCCTACCAAGTAGGAAGCCTGCTCCTGCTCGAACATCAGGCAGGCCACATTAGGCAGATCCGCATTGCTGTTGTCATCGATAATAGCGAACTTCTGATCCGGATACATCTCGGCCGCCTCTCTCGTCGCATCGGCCAGCATATAGCCTACGCAGATGATCAGATCACAGTCGGCATCGATCAGGGACTCGATGTTGGTCGCATACTCAGAATCCTGATGGGACTCAACATACACGGGATCGATGCCCAGCTCTTCCTGTGCACGCTGCAGGCCTTCCCAGGAAGACTGGTTGAAGGACTGGTCGTTGATGCCGCCCACGTCAGTCACCATGCCGACCTTGATCGTGCCGGTGGTCTCGCCGCCTGCGGCCTCGGTTCCCTCTGCGGCTTCCGTTCCGCCCGCAGCCTCGGTACCAGCAGGCTCAGTCGCATCGCTGCCGCCGGAGCAGGCCGCCAGGGAAAAGACCAGGATTGCCGCCATCAGTAAAGCAAAAAGTCTTCTTTTCATTTTTTTCCTCCTCATTAGTTTTGGAAAGTAAAAGGAATGTAAAAATTCTTGTACCTATAATTTACCACAGGAGCAGGAAGAATTCAACCAAAACCTTGTCCAACCGAAAAATTTTATCTTGCCACCGGCAGAAAGAAATGCTACCATAAGAAAAACAAGGAAGCAAATAAAAAAAGGAAGACACAAAAAAAACGCTGGAGGAAACAATATGCTGAAAATAGAACGCGTACAAGTGATGAATCTGGAAAACGCCATGCGCGGCGCCCGCAATCCGCTCAACAGCTGGCGCCTAAGCGACAGCTATTACGATGAGAAGGGAAACTATGTGCTGGGGGAAAAGGATCTGGATCTGGCGAAAAGGCTGTGCCGGGCCGGCAGCGACCACCGCAAATTCGTCCGCATGATTCTGGTATCGATGGATGTGACCGCCCCCCTGTACTGGTGGAAGGAATACGATACCTATAAGGTGGGCACCGTGGCCAACTCCTGCTCCACGATGCATAAGATTCACAGCCGCCCTTTCGCCCTGGACGATTTCAGCCATGACCATATGACGCCGGACGCCCTTGCCCATTTCAGCGATTATATCGCCTATCTGGAGCAGGTGCGGCTCCATTATATGGAAACGAAGGACAAGGCCCTCTGGTACGATATGATCCAGCTCCTTCCCTCCAGCTACAATCAGCTGCGCACCTGCTCCCTCAACTACGAGACCCTAATCAATATCTACCATGCCCGCAAGGACCATAAGCTGGAGGAGTGGCACACCTTCTGCCATGCCATCGAAGGCCTGCCCTACGCTTCGGAGCTCATCACCTTTAACAGGGCCGAATAATCTTCCGGCGTATTGATATTGGCCAGGGAGGCCGCAAGGTCTCCCAGCTTTTCTTCTTCCAAATAAAAGAGCCGGCATGCCGCCAGAAAGGACGACAGCCGGCATTTCTTTTCGCGCAGGCTGCGTCCCAGCGCCGCAGCCAGACGCCGGTGGTAGATGCCTGCCGTCGGCTGGAGCCGTTCTCCGCTGCGGACGAAAAGGCCCTCATAGCCGACTTTCTCCGGCAGCCTGCTCCACAGCCCCATCAAGGTCTCTATATAACGGCGGTCCATCCGCGGCAGGTCGCAGGCACAGACGAAAAAAGCCTCTTCTTCCGTCTGGTCAAAGGCCGAGCAGATGCCGCCCATGGGCCCCATGCCCTCGGCCTCATCCCGGAGAAGGACGTAATTCCTATGTCTCTCCCGCCCCGGAAAATCCTCTGGCGTACCGGCGGCCAGCGACAGATACACCGGCCCGCAGGCTTCCATTTCCCCGGCGATCTTCTCCCAGAGACAGCCGTCCCCCCAGGGCAGGAAGGCCTTGTCCCTTCCCATCCGTCGGCTTTTCCCTCCCATTAAAAGAAGCATTGCCATCGATTTTTCTATCGGTTTTTCCATCAACTTTTCCATTGACTTTTCCAGCGGCCTCCCATCCGTTATTCCTCCAGCTGCCGCAGAATCCGGACAGCGGCGGCCTGTGCGTCGGAAAGCCCGATCAAGGGCACTCCCTCCGGCAGGTTTTCCGGCCTTTCCAGGTCCGTGGCCACAGCCAGGAGATTTTCGCGATTGGAGACGCAGCCCTGGGAAACCGCCGCCCGCACGACTTCGATCTTCGGATAGGCGCTTCCCTTGAAGCCCTCCGCCAAAATCAGATCCGCCTCGGGAAAAAGGGAGCTAAGCTCCCCCACCCCCACGGCTTCCGCCTTCACCGCCATCCACTTATGCCCGTCAAAAACCGCCGTGCCAAAGGCCCCGGCCCGGCGGTGGATATCGGTGTCCGTCCCCGGCACATCAGGGGTGAAGCTGTGCCCGTCGTGCTTGATCGTCGCCACCCGGTATCCCTTTGCCGTCAGTTCCCGGATGATGCCGGCAATCAGCGTGGTCTTGCCGGAATTTTTCACGCCGCAGACGGCGAATACCGGCGGCCTGCCGCCTGCTCCTTCTCCCGGTTTTTTCACTGGTTTTTTCGCTGGCTTCCCCACTGCCCTTCTCCTCTCGTCTGCCTCAAGCCAGAAGCTGTCCCATCCGCACGCCCATTACCGACGCCATCATCAATCCTCTGGTCCAGCCGCTGGAATCTCCCAGGCAGTGAAGCCCAGCGATATTGGTCGTAAAGTTCGGATCCATTTTAACCCGGTTGCTGTAAAATTTCAGTTCCGGAGAATACAGCAGGGTCTCCGGGCTGGCAAAGCCGGGAACCACATGCTCCACCGCCTGGATGAAGCCGATGATATTGACCATGGCCCGGTAGGGCATGGCCGCCGTGATATCCCCGGCCACCGCATCGGGCAGGGTCGGCCGTACATTGGAGCGATTCAGCTCCTTCTGCCAGGTCCTCTTCCCATCCAGGATATCCCCGAAGCGCTGCACCAGGATATGGCCGGCCCCCAGCATATTGGTCAGCTCTCCCACCTTCTGGGCATAGGCAATCGGCTGATTGAAGGGTTCCGTAAAGTTATGGGAACAGAGGATGGCCAGGTTGGTATTGTTGGACTTCTTTTCTTTATAGGAATGGCCGTTGACCACCGCCAGATCGTTATCGTAATTTTCCTGGCTGACGAAGCCGCCGGGATTCTGGCAAAAGGTGCGCACCTTATTCTTGAAAGGCTGCGGGTATCCGATGAGCTTGGACTCATAGAGAACATTGTTCACATCCTCCATGATCTCATTGCGCACCTCCACCCGCACGCCGATGTCCACCGTTCCGGGCTGGTGGGCGATGCCGTGCTCCTCGCAGAGGGTCTCCAGCCAATCCGCCCCGCGCCGTCCTGTGGCGACCACCGTATGCTTGGCATGGATTTCGCTCTTCTCCTCTTCCCTGCCGGCCCTGCATACGCAAACGCCCAGGCATCTGCCGTCCTCTATAAGCAGGTCGGTGCAGTTGTGCTCAAAGAGAATTTCCACGCCCCGGTCCCGCAGGTAATTTTCAATGGAAAGATAAATCTCCTGCGCCTTTTCCGTGCCCAGGTGACGGATCGGGCAGTCCACCAGCTTCAGACCTGCCTGGATAGCCCGCTTGCGGATTTCCTTGATCTTATCGGTCTCCGCCGCTCCCTCCACCTTGGGATCGGCCCCGAATTCCAGATAGATCTTGTCGGTATAGTCGATCAGCTCCTGGGCATATTCCTCCCCGATCAGCTCCGGCAGCTCGCCGCCCACCTCATGGCTCAAGGACAGCTTGCCGTCGGAAAAGGCTCCGGCCCCGGAAAAGCCGGTGGTAATATGGCAGTAGGGCTTGCAGTTTACGCATTTCTGCGTAATGCTCTTCGGGCAGCGCCGATTCTCGATGGCCTTGCCCTTCTCCACAATCAGAATCTTCTTTTCGCTGCCCCGGCGAAGCATCTCCAGGGCGGTAAAAATACCGGCCGGGCCGGCTCCCACAATGATCACGTCGTATTTGTCCATTGATTTTCCTCCTTGCTCACCTATATTCCCAGGCCCGGCTCCCCCGCCGCAGCCTTTAAAATAAAAAACTACCGACTCCCAGGAAACCATCGGATAGACCTTCCCAGGCAGACGGGAGACCTATTATAGTCAACTATAGGTAGTTGGTAGATACATTCAACCATTATTTGAATTTATATAATAAAGCCCACGCCCTTTAAAATAACAAAAAAGCACAGGGATGTCAATGGGGAGGCCAAAATTTATTCCGTCACCTCTGCAGCCCTTTCCGTATATCTTTATACTATACCGATATGATGCAAACCAGGAGCAATTCATGGAATTTTTTTCTGCTTTGGCGCTGATTCTGGCTTCCAATCTGGATACGCTGTCCTTAGGCTTTGTCTATGCGGCCAGGGGAATCCGCATGCCCCTGTGGCAGCAGGCGGCCATTGCGGTTTCGGCGGCCGTCTTTACCTTCCTTGCCCTGGCCGCCGGCCAGGCAGCCATGCGTGCCCTGCCCCAGGGCGCCGTCTCCTTCTGCGAACGGTACGGCGACCGAATCCTGGGATTGGCGCTGATTCTATTGGGAGCGATCCAGTGCCTGCGAGGCTAAAGGCCGAGGGACAGCGCCTTCAGGCGCTGCCGCCCGGCTCCCAGCCCTCTTATTCCTCCGTATCTTCCGGCCCATCCGTATCTTCCGATCCGTCCTCCCCGTTCAGGAGCTCTACGATCCGGTCGACGGTCTGCCAGACGTCCCTGCCCAGCAGAAAGCTCGCCCCGATCACCACGGGGCAGGCGCATTCTCCGTCCAGCGTCGTTGTGGTGATGCACAGGTCAAAATCGCGGGACTCCTCTGCTGCATCCGAGGCCTTTCCCAGGGTAATCTCATACGTTCCCTCCAAGCCTCTGTCGTCCAGTGCCTTTTTTACCCTCTGGCTAAGAGCCCTGGAAGTATAAATCCCCGATCCGCATACCAATAAAATTTTTTTCATCCTTCTCTCCCCCTCTTTTGTTCACTGCATCCCGACTGACTGCAAAAGTTCTGCCAGGCAATCCGCCGCCTCCTCTTTCGTGCGGCAGGCCTTCAGTTTCCCCAGGTTTCCCTCCCCTTGAAACACGTCCAAGAGTCCTGCCAGCTGCTCCGGCTGCTCCTCTTCGTCCTGAAGGGCCAGCATAAAGACCATCTGTACGTCCACCAGCTGCTCCGGCATTCCCATGTGCCGGAATTGCACCGGCTCCTTCAGGATTCCCACGGCCACCGCCGGGGCGATCACATGCTCTGCGTCGGCATGGGGAATGGCAATCCCCATCCCAGGAAAGGCCAGCCCCGTGCTGTAGCGCCTCTCCCGCTCCTTGACCGCCCCGCCAAAGCTCTTCCGCACCAAACCATAACGGTGCAGAAGCGAAGCCAGCTGATCCAGGGCGTCCTCATCCGAGGCGGCTTCCATTTCCATAATAAAAAGCTCCGGGCGGATCACGCTCTCCGCCCCCATTCTTATCTCATTCTCCATCCTCATCCCCTCCTCCATGCTCACAGCCTGATGCACATACTGATGCACATACATATACGCATGCATATACACATGCTTATGCACATACTTATGCTCCTCTTTCCTTTTCCGCTTCGGCAAGAGCCCGCTGCAAAAGCAGGTCTTCGGTACACTCCTTTTCACTCCAGGGAACGTAGACGTCCGGCAGGATTCCCCGGCCGCTCACGCCCCTCCCCTCTGCGGCTGCCTTCGTCTTGCTCATCGGATAGGTAAAGACAAAACGGCCCCCGCAGCGGACGGAAACCGGGTTGCAGTAATCGATGCTCCCTCGGGTGGACCGGCCCAGCACCATCGCCAGCGGCGATTTGCGGCACAGGGAGACGAAGGTTTCTCCCGCATACTCGCAGTCTGTGTCCGTCAGCAGAATGATTTTACGGAACAGGCCGCGGCCGCCGACCATCGTATCGTCCTGCTCCAGATCTTCATCCGGCTCCCATAGAAGGCCGCGGCCCGCTTTTTCTTCCAGCTCCCGCATCAGGGACTGTAGGACCGGGGCCGCCTCCCCGGCCGTATCGAGCCAGGCGGCGAGCATCTGCGCTTTCCGGCGGCAGTTTGTCTCGGTGTAATTGGTATACAGCCCCGGCTCCTCATAGAGAGAACGAAGAAGGACCGGTTCCGGAAAAACATAATCAAGAAGAGGGACAAAGGCCTCCTCGTCCCCTCCCGCGCACCGGCGCAGATCCAGGATCAGAAGGCTGCATTGTCCCAATGCCTTTTTCTTTCTTTCCAGCAGGCCCAGCACATCCTCCCTCCGCGCAAAATGGGGCAGATTCAGATACAGGGTATCGGTCCCGATTTTTCTTCCGCCCAGGGCCGGCAGCTTCTTTTTGGCCGGATAGCTGCGAAGCGTCAGGTTTTCATCTATCCCATTCCTATGCCGGACAAGGCAGGTCTGGGCCAGCTTTACCACCGGGCCCCAGTTCTCCCTCTCTTCCATATCGTCGCCCAGGACATTGCGCCCCAGCCTGCTGCGATACATCGCCGGCGGGAGCTGTCCCAGGGTTACAAGCTGATCCCCCGGCCGGACCCTTTTCTCCTGTTCGGCACGGGTCACGTAGAGTTTTCCTCCTGTGCTGCGAACCGCGAAGCCCACCGTCTCCCCGGCGGGATTCCGGCTGTCCAAAAGGCCAAAGGACAGATTTCCGTCCTGGAGCACCGCCAGGTATTGCTCCATCAGCTGGGCGAAGAAACGGTCGTCCGCCTGGCCGCCGCGGATCGCCGCCTGCAGGGCCGTATGAAAAAAACCCGGATCGTGCAGATTCTTTTTCTCCGCAAAACCTGCGTAATTGCTGATCACATCTTCGACAACATCCTGAAAAATCCGCTCATAGTCCAAGCTTTCATTCCTCCCAGCAAAGCTTCGGGTTTTCCACGCATCTGTCCCGCAGCATCAGCTCCCGCATGGCCTCAGCAGGAGCCTTTCCAGCAAAAAGCACCTCGCAGACCTGCTCAATGATAGGCATCGTCACGCCATAGCGGCGGGCCAGCTCTCTTCCCGCTCCGGCTGCGTAGACTCCCTCCACCACCATGTTAACCTCTTCCATAGCTTCCTTCATGGACAGCCCCTGACCAATCAGTATGCCGGCCCGGCGGTTGCGGCTGTGCATACTGGCACAGGTAACCACCAGATCTCCGATACCGGCCAGACCATAGAGCGTTTCCGTCCTGGCTCCCATAGCCGCAAACAGACGGGACATCTCCGCCATACCGCGGGTGATCAGAGCCGCCTTGGTATTATCCCCATAGCCCAGGCCGTCGGCGATGCCCGCCGCCAGGGCAATGACGTTTTTCAGGGCCCCGCCCAGCTCAATGCCCCGGATATCCGGATTCGTATAGACGCGGAAGGAATCGCTCATAAATATGTTCTGCACCGTCTCCGCCACCCGCCGGCTGTGCGCCCCGACTACGCAGGTAGTGGGAATGCCGCGGCCCACCTCCTCGGCATGGCTGGGCCCGGAGAGAACCGCCACCTCCGCCTGGGGAATCTCCTCCTCGATCTGTTCGCTGAGAAGCTTCAGGCTGTCCGCCTCGATTCCCTTGGCCACATTGACTAAGAGCTGCCCTTTTTCGATAAAGGGGGACATGGACCGTGAGAGGGAGCGAATATAGACCGAGGCGGGAGCCAGGACGATCAGATCCCGGCCCCGGCAGGCATATTCCAGATCGGCCGTCACCTCGACGCTCTCCGGCAAAGCCACCTCCGACAGGGTGGGAATCGACCGCTCCCGTCCCAGGCGCTCCGCCTTTTCCGGCGAGGTGGAACGAATCGTCACCCGATGTCCATTTTTACTGAGAAGAACGGCCAGGGCCACACCGAAGGAGCCGGCTCCCAGCACACTCACATCCGTCATCGTCAGCCCTCCTTCTTTTTCTCTCCCAGCTTATTTTCATTGCCGTGAATCAGCCGTCCGATGTTGGAGCGGTGCCTCCAGAAGGCCTGGAGGACAATGAGGACCATGATCACGGTTGCCTCGGTATAGCAGGGACCGGACAGGGTGGGAACCAGCTCCCTCCCCCACAGCAGCCAGAGAATGAGAAGCACCGTTTCCACCGTCAGGGAGCCCAGGGAGACGTACCGGGTCAGGGCAATCGGCAGGGTAAAGGCCAGAATGCAGATCACCAGGATCCTCCAGTCCCAGAAGGCGCAGAGGATGCCGGCGGTGGCCGCCACCCCCTTTCCCCCTTTGAAATGCAGGTAAAAAGGATAGTTATGTCCCAGGATTACGCCAAAGCCCCCGTAGAGCATCACCATCAGGGCGGCCTCCGGCATCAGCCGGCCGTAAATCCATTTGACCAGCATGCACAGGATAAAGGATTTGCCGAAATCCCCGAGGAAAACGATAACGCCGGCCTTGGGCCCCAGCACGCGCAGGGCGTTGGTGGTGCCGGAATTGCCGCTTCCCTTGGTGCGGATGTCCGTGTGCATGGCCTTTCCCACAATGTAGCCGGTCTGAAACAGGCCGAAGAGATATCCTGCCGCCAGGCAGAGCAAGCGATGTCCAATCATGCGTTTTTGTCCTTCCTTTCCCGAATCAGAAATTTAAGGGAGGTTCCCTTGAAGCCAAAGGCATTGCGGATCTGATTTTCCAGATACCGGGTGTAGGAAAAATGCATCAGCTCCTTATCGTTGACAAAAACCACAAAGGTGGGAGGCTTTACCGCCACCTGGGTCATATAATAGAGCTTCAGGCGCTTGCCCTTGTCCGAGGGCGGCTGCTGCATGGCGACGGCCTCGGTGAGACTCTCGTTGAGAACGCCGGTGGCCACCCGCATATTCTGGTTTTCCAGCACCACATCGATATAATCGAACAGCTTCGGCAGCCTCTGCCCGGTCTCGGCAGAGACAAACAGGATCTGGGCATAAGGGATGAAGGACAGATACTCCCGGATCTTGGAGGTGAAGCGGTTGACGCTCTTATCGTCCTTATCGGGAACGGCGTCCCACTTATTGACCGCGATGATGATGCCCTTGCCCCTCTCATGGGCAATGCCGGCGATCTTTGCATCCTGCTCCGTGACCCCCTCGGTGGCGTCGATCACCAGGACGGCTATGTCCGCCCTCTCCACCGCCATCACGGTGCGGATGATGCTGTAGCGCTCCAGCTCCTCTTTTATCTTATTCTTGCGGCGAAGGCCCGCCGTGTCGATGAAGATATATTCCTTTCCGCTGCGCTTCACCACAGTATCGATGGCGTCACGGGTGGTGCCGGCCACATCGGAGACAATCACCCGGTTTTCTCCCAGCATTTTATTGATAATGGAGGATTTGCCCACATTGGGCTTGCCGACAATGGCGATGCGGGGACGATCGTCCTCCGCTGCACCGGCGCTCTCCTTCGGAAAATGCGCGACCACCTCGTCCAAAAGATCGCCGATTCCTAAGCGGGAGGCCGCCGATACGGGAATCGGATCGCCGATGCCCAGATTATAAAACTCATAGACGTCCGCCATCATCTTCTGAAAGGCGTCCACCTTATTGACCACCAGGATCACCGGCTTGCCGCTGCGGCGCAGCATATCCGCCACCTTGGAGTCGGCGTCCTGCAGCCCCTGGCGCACATCGGTCATAAACAGGATCACGTCCGCCGTGTCAATGGCGATCTGCGCCTGCTCCCGCATCTGGGACAGGATCACATCCCGGCTGTCCGGCTCGATTCCCCCCGTGTCCACCAAGGTAAAGGAATGGTCGAGCCAGGTACAGTCCGCATAGATGCGGTCCCTGGTCACGCCCGGCGTATCCTTGACGATGGAGATCCTCTCTCCCGCCAGCACGTTAAACAGTGTAGATTTGCCCACGTTGGGGCGGCCTACTACGGCCACAATGGGTTTGCTCATCTTTTACTCCTCAAATTTCATAAGGCCGGTAATCCTCCGCCCGTCCTCGGACGGCGGCATTCTGCCCTGCCTCCACAATGCTTTCGATCAAGTCATGTCCGCTTGATTTTACAATATCCACCGGTACTTGTAAAGCTTTTTCCACCTCTTCCACCGTCACATCGTCCAGAAACACGCTCTCGCCGCTCCTTAACATCACCGACGGGATCAGGAGCCGGCTCCCTAAGGTCCTGCCGGCCAGCTGCCGGATCAAATCCCCGCCCGTCACCAGGCCGGCCACGGTGATCGTCGTTCCGAAAAAGTCGTTGCGGATCGGGTACAGATGGGCCTTGATGCCGGGAAACTTGCGATGAATCTGAGAGAGAATCTCCTCCAGATACCCCGCCGCCAGTTCGCCGGTAGCCAAAGACAGCTCATATTCTCTGCCATCCCCCTCCATCCCGGCCAGGGCCTCCTGTGTCTCCGTCAAAAGGAGGCGCACCATGCCCACGCCGTTTTCCAGCTGGAGATAGCCGTCGTATCTTTCTTCCTCCGGCATCGGCCGTCCGGCCAGAATATAAAATTCATCGCTGGCCTGGACAAAGTGCAGCCCATGCTCTGCGTAAATCTTCCGCTGCCAGCCCTCGATCTGATCGACGACGGCCGCCGCCTCGTCCGCCGTAAAGGTCCGCAGGGGATACAGCCCCTCCCTGTATTTCGTAATGCCCACCGGAACCACGGAAAGGCTGCGCATATACGGTAAGAAACCGGCCAGATCCGCAATGGTCCGGTCCAGCTGTTCTCCATCATTGATGCCCGGACAGAGCACGATCTGTCCGTTCATCTCAATCCCCGCCTCATAAAGCCTCCGCATCCTCTCCATCACATTTCCGGCGAAGCGGTTGTGAAGCATCCGGCAGCGAAGCTCCGGATCCGTGGCATGAACAGAAATGTTGATGGGAGCCAGATGAAAGCGGATCACCCGCTCCAGATCCTTTTCGCTCATGTTGGTCAGGGTGATATAATTGCCCTGCAGAAAGGAAAGGCGGGAATCGTCGTCCTTAAAATACAGAGTCTCCCGCATCCCCGGCGGCATCTGGTCAATAAAACAGAAAATGCACTTATTCCGGCAGGAGCGATATTCATCCATCAGCCCGTTTTCAAAGGTCAGCCCCAGATCCTCCTCCGGCTCCTTATCGATCTCCAGCAGCCATTCTTCCCCGTCTGCCTTTTCGAGCAAGACCTCCAGATAGCTGTCCTCACAATAATAACGATAGTCAAATATATCTTCAATCTCATTGCCGCCGATGGCGATCAGGCGGTCCCCAGGCTCCACACCCAACTCATCGGCTGCGCTGCCTGCCTCCACCGCCGTGATCCGATGGCCGCGGATTTTTTCTGCCATTTTTCTTCCTCCTGCCCGTTTTCTTTGCAGTTGATTTCTATTATACCATCATAGCAAGATTTCAGGCCCTTGTAAAGCGGCGAAAAAAGACAGGCCCCGGAGCATTTCCGGCCTGGCCTGCCTTGCATAACGGTTCATCTAGTTAATGAATAGGGATTTTACCCAATAGGTTTGTTCCTGTTTACTTATCCTTTAAATAAGCTTTTGCCTCATCCTCTGACAGATGGAATACCGTTATCAGTTCCTCCACTATCTTGCTTTCGGACGTGTTCATCCGGCGATAAGCGGAAATAGCTCCCAGTATTTCTCCCTTTTCCAGACCTTCTTCCAGGCCTTCTTTTAGGCCTTTCTCCTCCCCGACTTTAATATAGCGATCCAGCAGTTCACACATGGTAACGCCTCCTTCCTGTCTTAAACAGTCTTCCGACAAAACGTCCAGATATCTCGGATCCTTTGTAAGCGCTGCAAAAAGCTACAGTACTTCCTCCACATGCTTAATCCTGTGCGGTGAAAAAGCTTCTCCCGTCCGCACGCTGCGGAAATATTCCGCCACCGCGCGAAAGTCACTGTGGAACCTCTCGATCTGCTCATCCGAAAGGAACGCTACTTCAAACAGGTGGATCCGATAATCATTCAAATACGGCCGCAGTTCTTCCTGTAATGCCAGCGTTTCGCTCAGAGAGACCGGACTCCCCCAAGGACTGTCTCCAAAATACAGCACCAGGAAAATCACCGGATGTTTTCGCCCGTTGGGAATCTTCTCCCGCACCTGGGCCCGGTAACTGGCCGCGTCATAGCACAGGGAGCGGATTACCATATCTGCGTCCGTTTTCGTCTGATTCTCGATACCCAAGAACGCAAGGCGGATCCCCGCCTCCTGCCAGTACTTCGTCACGTCCCGGTCCTGCCAGCGCAGCCTGCTCCTCTCCTTGTAGCTGCTGCCGGTGGGCCCGTCTGTAAGCTGTTCTTCCCGCACCAGCCTCTGTCCGGAAAAAAGCAAGGCATTTACAATATCGGCAAACACATCGTTATAGGCCTCCAGCTGTTTTTCAGCAATGTCCTTTTGACCCATAGGTTTCCTCCTTATTAGTATATTGGAATCGAATGATTTTTTCAAGGGAAAATAGTAACGTGGAAGTCACAAAAAGCGCAAAATATTGATATGAATATATGATACGAACGTATAAAAAGGATGTACAGATGAAAGAAAAATCTTATAAAAAGATATCGTTAGAAGATGTCTTTATTCTACCATCTATGAACGTCAGCCGCCACCAGCAAAAAGTGAGTATTCTACGAAAAACACCATTTTTCGGCATTTTTCTCTTGCAACATTCGAGAAAAGGGGGAAAATCTATTATGCCCGTAGGTGTTATCATCAATAGTCTGGCCGTGCTTACAGGCGGTTTCCTGGAGCTATCCTGGTAAACTTTCAGTCCCTTATAAAGCGGGGAAAAAAGACAGGCCCCGGAGCATTTCCGGCCTGGCCTGCCTTTCACAGTGGTTCATGTAGTTAATGAATAGGGCTTTTACCCAGTAGGTTTGTTTTTGTTTACTTATCCTTTAAATAAGCTTTTGCCTCATCCTCCGACAAATGGAATACCGTCATCAATTCCTCCACTATCTTGCTCTCGGACGTGTTCATCCGGCGATAAGCGGAAATAGCTCCCAGTATTTCTCCTTTTTCTTCACCAACCTTAATATAGCGATCCAGTAATTCACACATGGTAACGCCTCCTTCCTGCTTTAACCAGTCTTCCGCCAAAATGTCCAGATATCTCGGATCCTTTGTAAGCACAGCAAAAAGCTGCAGTACTTCCTCCACATGCTTAATCCTGTGCGGTGAAAAAGCTTCTTCCGTCCGCACGCTGCGGTAATATTCCGCCACTGCGCGAAAGTCACTGTGGAACCTCTCGATCTGCTCATCCGAAAGGAACGCTACTTCAAACAGATGAATCCGATAATCATTCAAATAAGGCCGCAGTTCTTCCTGTAACGCCAGGGTTTCGCTCAAAGAAACAGGGCTGCCCCAACGACTGTCTCCAAAATACAGCACCAGGGAAATCACCGGATGTTTTCGCCCGTTGGGAATCTTCTCCCGCACCTGGGCCCGGTAACTGGCCGCGTCATAGCACAGGGAGCGGATCACCATATCTGCGTCCGCTTTCGTCTGATTCTCGATACCCAGGAACGCAAGGCGGATCCCCGCCTCCTGCCAGTACTTCGTCACGTCCCGGTCCTGCCAGCGCAGCCTGCTCCTCTCCTTGTAGCTGCTGCCGGTAGGCCCGTCTGTGAGCTGTTCTTCCCGCACCAGCCTCTGTCCAGAAAAAAGCAGGGCATTTACAATATCGGCAAATACATCGTTATAGGCCTCCAGCTGTTTTTCAGCAATGTCCTTTTGACCCATAGGTTTCCTCCTTATTAGTATATTGGAATCGGATAGTTTTTTCAAGGGAAAATAGTAGCATGAAGGTTGCAAAAAGTGCAAAGTATTGATATGAATATATGACACGAACATATAAAAAGGATGTACAGATGAAAGAAAAATTTTATAAAAAGATATCGTTAGAAGATATCTTTATTCTACCATTTATGAGCATCGGCCGCCACCATCTAAAAGTGAGCATTTCCGAATAAATTCTAAAATTTCTCTTGCATTTCTTAAAAATTCATGATAGGATAAAAAACACAAAGGGCTTGTCATCGAAAGAGCAATACCCGCATACAAAAAGGCGTTCTTTTTTGTGGCGGGTATTTTTTTATTTGTTCGACTTACATTTTTTTACTATTTATGCGAATGACTCTCTCAGACCGCCAGCCAAACCTTTGCAGTACCGGAGGCGCACAGGATCATGCAGATTAAACAGGTAATCAACAACAATATCGTATTTTCAGAGGATGAACAGGGAAACGAGATCGTAATCGTCGGGAAAGGCATCGGCTTTCGCGGCCAGAAGGGGGAAGAACTGGACACTTCCAAGATTGAAAAAATCTTCACCTTAAAGGATCAGGACGAAAAAGACCATTTCATGCTGATGGTGGGGGAAATTCCCTACGAAGTGATCTCCTTCGGCCTGCGTGTGGCGGACTATATCGCTGCCTGCTGCTCCAAAAGCATTGACAAGCGCCACCTTCTGCTGCCTCTGGTCGACCATCTTTACACGACCCTGGAGCGGTATAAGCAGGGCATCCGCCTGGAAGGGAGCCTGCTCTGGAATATACGCTATCTGTACCGGGAGGAATATAAGATCGGCCTGGATGTGGCCGACATGATGATCAGCGCCTTCGGCCTGCTCATCGCTGAGGAGGAGGCCAATTATATCGCCCTGCATATCATCAACGCCGAGCTGGACTTGGATCCCCAGGACGGCTACAAGGCCACCGCCATCATCGAAATTGCAGTAAATACCGTGGAGGAGCATTTCGGCATCCAGTTAGACCGGGAGAGCGCTGATTTCGTTCGCTTCATCACGCACCTGCAGTTTTTCGCCAAGCGGATGATCAAAAACACCTTCTGGGACGAAGGGGAGGATGAGATTTCCCGTTTGGTCCGCTATCAATATAAGAAGGCTTATGAGTGTACCAAACAGATCATCGGCAAGTTGGAGGCCCAATACCACATCAAAGTGGAGGAGTCCGAGTACACCTATCTTACGATTCATATCGCCAGGCTGTTAAAAGCCAGCGAATGAGAATAAATCAATAAAAATTCAGGAGGGATACCACATGAATTACAAAGAGACAGCCCCCAAGATCATCGAACTGGTCGGCGGAGCGGAAAACATTGAGACCCATACCCACTGCATGACCCGTCTGCGTCTGGTCCTGCGGGATCATTCCAAGGTCAAGGAAGAGGAACTGAAAGCCCTGGACGGCATACAGGGCGTCGTAGATAAGGGCGGACAGTACCAGATCATCATCGGCCCTGCCGTGGAACAGCTCTACAACGAGATGGCTCCCCTTCTGTCCAGCACCGGGGCGGCGGCTCCGGTCAACGAAAACCTGGACAAGAAGGAAAATGTGATCAATAAAGCTTTTGCCTTTATTTCCGGCTGCATCACCCCCACCCTGCCGGTCCTGATCGGCTCCGGTCTGATCAGCGCTATTCTGGCCCTGCTTTCCAACTTCAATGTACTGACCACAGAATCTCCCACCTATGTGCTGCTCAATGCCCTGGCCAATGCAGCCTACACCTATCTGCCGGTGATGGTGGCCTATGCCGGCGCCAGAAGGCTGAAAACCAATGAATACGTGGCCGCCTTCATCATGCTGGCCCTGTGCTCCGGCACGATCTCCGGCGTGGAGGGACTGTCCATTTTCGGCATCTCCCTGACCAGAGTAACCTACACCTCCAATATCGTCCCTGCCCTGATGATGGTGCCGGTGATGTCCCTGCTTGACAAGGTTGTGGTGAAATATTCCCCCAATGCCATCAAGTCCATCGTCCGCCCCTTCATCCTGTCCATGGTGATGTTCCCGCTGACCCTGCTTGTCCTGGGTCCCATCGGCACCCTGGTCGGCACGGCCCTGGCCAACTTCTGCGTCTGGGTTACCAGCTTCGGTGGCCTGAGCATGGCTATCCTGTCCGCCCTGCATCCTCTGCTGGTTATGGTGGGCATGCACACGATCATCACCCCTCTCATTGTCAATGAGATCACCACTGTGGGCTCCTCCCTGCTCTTCTCCAAGGCTCTGGCTGCAAACCTGGCCATCGCCGGTTCCGCCCTGGCTGTCGGCTTCAAGGCAAAGAAGGCGGAGAACAAGCAGACCGGTATCTCCACCGGCATTACGGCCATGCTCTCCGTGACGGAGCCTGCCCTCTACGGCTGCCTGATCCGTCTGAAAAAACCGCTGATCTCCACGATCATCGCTTCGGCCATCACCGGCATTTTCATCGGCGTCTTTGATATCCGCGCCTACGCCACGGCCTCCTGCTCTTTCCTGACCCTGCCGATCTTCATGGGCGGCGA
>CALWRE010000083.1 GCA_944383835.1 uncultured Lachnospiraceae bacterium
CTCACATTCCTGCGTCGACGGCCTGCATCATCACCGGCGCAATCTAACCGATGAAATGATCCGCGAAATTGCCCGCCACGGTGGTGTGATCGGCATCAATTTCTGTTCGGAATTTGCCACGGGAAACCGGGAAATTTTATATCTTGACGATATTGTAAAGCAGGCAAAATACATGGCGAACATCGGGGGCATAGACTGCCTAGCTTTAGGCAGCGATTTTGACGGCGTATCAAATAGGTTTGAATTTGAAGACGCCTCCGGCCTCCAGCAAGTCGCCCAAGCGCTGATGAAAGGCGGTTTTTCACAGGAAGAAACAGAAAAAATCATGTATCGAAACGCCTTGCGCGTATTCACAGAGGTTTGCGGATAACAAACCGGCCCCATACATTACAGAAGGAGAACTTGCTATGACCTATGATTTTGACAAAGTAATCGACCGCAGCAACACTTACAGTTTCAAATACGACGTGACCAAAATCTTTTGGCCGGACACCCCGGATAACTGCATTCCCATGTCGTTGGCAGATATGGATTTTGTCTGCCCCCAGCCCATTATCGACGCTATGCACCGAGTGGCGGACTTCAACCTGTATGCCTATACCAGCGCCCTGGCTGCCCCTGGAATGATAAAGGCAATCTGCCGTTGGTGGAAGGATAAGTATGATACCTTTATCGAGCCGTCCTCCATCAAATATGTAGGAAAAGTAATGGATGGAATCGCCAACGTGCTCGAAGCCTTCACCAACGTGGGCGACGGCGTAATCATACAGCGCCCTGTCTACAGCAATTTCACCGGCACCGTGGAAAACCGCTGCCACAGGACAATCGTGGACAACCATTTGCTAAGCGACGGCAAAGGCTACTATACGATGGATTTTAACGATCTGGAGAAAAAGTGTTCCGACCCCAATAACCGGGTCATGATTCTCTGCAGCCCGGCCAATCCGGTCGGACGGGTATGGAAGAAGGAAGAATTAGAACGCGTGTGTGAAATCACCAGAAGGCATAACGTTCTTCTGATCTGCGATGAAATACACGCGGATATCCGCAGGAAAGGGGTGGAATTTACCAGTATTTTCAACGCTGCCTCCGACCACAGCAATATTATTTCCTTTGGCGGCATTAACAAAACCTTTAACTGCGCCGGCCTGCACGGAGCCTTCGCTATTATTCCCGATGCTTTCCTGCGCAGCCGCTTCGACCGGATCAACGGCATGCAGTCCCCTACACCTTTCGGCATCGCCGCCATCGAAGCCGGATACAACGAGGGGGACGAATGGCTGGAGCAGGTCAACGACTATATCGACGGAAACATAGATTGGGTAATAAGTTTCCTGCACGAAAAAATGCCCTGGGTAAAATGCTATAAGCCGGAGGGCACCTATATTCTGTGGATTGACTTTAGCGCCTGCGGCCTGGATCCCCAGGAAATCCACCACCGAATCTTCATCCGGGCGGCCGTCCGCGCAGGAGACGGCAAGAGCTATGACCCCACCGTCACCAACGCGGTCCAGCGCTTCTGCATTCCCTTCCCCCGCAGCATTGTAAAGGAAGCTTTTGAACGCATAGCTGCCGCCTTTTCCGATATAAACGTATAATAACCATTCCTGCATATCGCTTTCTGTCCCGGTCTCTGCCTCAGGCTCTAATCCGCTCTGCCTGGCAGAGACCGGGATTGTTTATCTTCTCGCGCCGGGCCGCAGCTCCCATTATTTATCATCCGAAAATCACACCCTCAAAAATTCTCCCAAAATTTCACTTCAAGCACTGGACTTTACCCCCAGACTGTGATATTCTAATTTTATAGGGAAAGCGAACATATGTTCTTATTTTTGGCTTCGCAACTGCCAGTTGACAGATTTCCAAGCGCTCTTGGTGGCTGTAAACCAGGGACTCTGCTATAATGAACACGCTTGCAGCAAGCAGAACCGGTTTTGCAAAAAGCAGTTGATTTTCATAATAAATGCATAGCCACAGGAGGAAAGGCACATGATATTGGCAGACAAGATTATTGATTTGAGAAAAAAGAATGGTTGGTCCCAGGAGGAGCTGGCCAGTCAACTGGGCGTATCCAGACAGTCCGTATCCAAATGGGAGAGCGCAGCCTCCATCCCTGACCTGGATAAAATTATCCGCCTCAGTAAAATTTTTGGCGTCAGCACCGATTATCTGCTGAAAGACTCCATGGAGCCGGAGGCACAGGAGGAAGACGCCGGCGATACTTCCGACGACGAACCGGTGCATACCGTATCCCTGGAGGAGGCCCGTACCTATCTGGACACCGCACGCGCTGTGGCAGGCAAGATCGCCCTGGGCGTATCCCTGTGCATCCTATCTCCCACGGTCCTGATCTTTTTAAGCGGCCTGTCCGACCATGAGGGCGGCTACGCCATACCCGAGTCCGTCGGCGTCGGCGTGGGACTTCCCCTTATATTTGTACTGGTTGCCATCGCCGTTTCTCTGTTTATCTTTTTTGGCAGGCGGCTGGAGCCCTACGATTATATGGAGAAGGATCCCATTGAACTTTCCTACGGTGTGGACGGCATTGTAAAAAAGCTGAAGGAAAAATACGAGCCCTCCCACAACATGGCCCTGATCGTCGGCGTAGCCCTGTGCATCGTCAGCATCATCCCTCTCTTTATCGCAGCCGCTCTGGACGAGGAAGGGATGCTGCCGATCATCGGCCTGGATCTCTGCCTGATTCTGGTGGCCCTGGGCGTTTTCCTCCTGGTAAAGACCTGCGTG
>CALWRE010000084.1 GCA_944383835.1 uncultured Lachnospiraceae bacterium
CTGATGGAGCAGGAGGCGTTTAAAAGCCGGGTGCTCCAGGTCTTGATTCCCGACGGCTGCATCGGCCTGCATCTGGCGGACGGGGTCTGCCAGGGCGTTCTCCTGCCGGGAGAGGTCTTGTACTGGAATGTGTTTGAGAAAAACGAGATCCGGACGGTGCAGGTGACGGGAACGGAGATGACGGAGGCGGAGCTGCCTTCCATCTACCGCCCGCTGCTGTCCGGCCGTCTGTACAGAAAGCTGACCGTGGGCGAGGGGGAGACGGGCCTTCTGTACATAGACGGCCGCTTCGAGCGGCAGCTTTCCTGCGGAACCTACTACTATTGGTGCTATGCCCATGAGATTTCCATGAAGCTGTGCAGCCTGAAGGTACAGCAGCTGGAGATTTCCGGCCAGGAGATTTTGACGGCCGACAAGGTGGGCGTGCGGCTCAATATCCTGTGCAGCTACCGGATCACCGACCCGCTGGCTCTGACGCAGAAGACCGACAATGTGGGAAATCTCCTGTACAGCCGCGTCCAGCTGCTGGCAAGGGAGTATATCGGCGGTTTCCGACTGGATGAGCTTCTGGCCCGCAAGGAGGAGATCGGCCGCTTCCTGGCCGACGGCCTGGCCGCCGTGCAGCAGGAGTACTGCGTAGAGATTCTGGGAGCGGGGATCAAGGACATCATCCTGCCCGGCGAGATCCGGGATATCATGAACACCGTCCTGGTAGCCGAGAAAAAGGCCCAGGCCAATGTGATCATGCGAAGGGAGGAGGTCGCCTCCACCCGCAGCCTGCTGAATACGGCCAAGCTGATGGAGGAGAATCAGGTCCTGTACCGCCTGAAGGAGCTGGAGTACCTGGAGCGCATCTGCGATCGGGTCGGTTCCATCTCCCTAAACGGAGGAGGAAACGTGCTGGAGCAGCTGGCGTCCCTGGCGCTGCCGGCGCGGGAGTGAGATAGCAGCTGTAAAAAGAGGGAGAAGAACAGCCTTTGCAGACCGTTCTTCTCCCTCTCTGAATGACTGTTTCCGCATTGCTTCCATCGTGCGCATCCCCGCAGGGCCGCAGCCGTCAGCGGTTGATCTGCGTCTCGTCAAAGCCGAGTACGAAGGTTACCGCCGCCGCGACGATGATTGCCACCGCAATCGCGATCACGATGGCTATGATCGTCTGCTGAAAAATCGGGATGGCTAGGATCGTGGAATAGCCGTAGACGTATGCCGTCGCGCCCAGAACGCCCGCGACTACGCCGCCGGAGGCGGCTCCCGCCACGACTCCGATGATTGGTTTCCGCAGCGGAAGGTTGACGCCGTAGATCGCCGGTTCCGTCACGCCCGCTACGATGCAGCCCACGGCAAGGCTGAAGCACTCAGCCTTAAGGGCTTTGTTTTTTGCGCGGAGAGCCACGCCCAGGCACGCGCCGCCTTCCGCCATGTTATGAAGCAGGTAAGCCGGCCGGAACAGCACATCGTAGCCCGGATCGGAAATCGCCTGTACCATGAAAGGGGTAACCGCGTGATGCGTTCCGGTCATTACCAGGAACGGCATGCAGCCTGCCAGGATTCCCACCGTCACAGGGCCCAGGTTCTCGCCGGACCACAGGAAGATGTTCACCACATAGGAACCGATAAAATCCCCCAGAGGCCCAAGCACCGTGATGCCCAGGGCAAAGGTGATCGACATGGTGCCTACGCCCAGCAGGAGGGGCCGTATGATGCCGGGGATGATCTTAACCAAAAGCTTTTCCACATAGTAGGCGCAGACCGAGATCAGCAGGGCCGGGAGCAGGGTGCTGGTATAGGTTACGTCCATTACCGGGAATCCCAGCATGGTTGCGCCCGCCTCGCTGGCAATGGCCTCCACAAAATCCGGGTATACGAGAGCGGCCGTCACCACCATGGAAAAGATCGGCGTTGCATTCAGTTTCTTTGCCGCCCCGTAGGCTACGAATACCGGCATGAAATAGAAAGGCACGTTTGCCACCATGCTCAACAGGCTGTAGGTGGACATCTCCTCAAAGGCAGGCCATACAAGGGTGACCAGAAGGAGAAGGGTCTTTAAGATACCGCCGCCTACCAGTCCCGGAATCATCGGCGTCACGGCTGCAGAGACAAAGCCGATCAGCTTCCCTCCAAGCTCCGCAATTTTCTTCTTTCCCTTGGCTTTTTCCTGGGGAGCGGACGGCTGCGAACCGGCCTGCGCCGCCTCCTGCCCTGCGGCATAACCCTTTTCTGCCTCATACAGCTTTAAAACCTGCTCATACACGGGAATCAGGTTTTTCCCAAGCACGATCTGCAGTTCATCCCCAGAGTAAACCGTTCCCAGCACGCCTTCTACCTTTTTTACCTGTTCCACGTCTACCTTCTGCTTATCCAATACGTAAAACCTGAGTCTGGTCGCGCAGTGGGTTACACTGCTGATATTCGCGCTGCCTCCGCACAGCCGCAGTATTTCCGGAGCCGCTTTTGCATAGTCCATGTGTTATACCTCTCCTTATCTCTTGTTATTTCATAGCAGGAATTCCTTTTGATGGTTTCACTATATCCGCTTTCTCCCGCTTTCACAATCGCTTTGGCGGAACTTGCATTTTTTCTTCATCGAATCCATCTTTTTTTGTCTGTTTCTGCAAATTAAATTGCAAAAAATGCCTGTCTCCGATATAATTTCTCTAGGAAAGGGGTGTGCAGCTTATGATTATTGAACAAATTTTTGGAAAGAAAAAACTCACGGATTCGGAGAAGCAGATCGCCGCCTTTGTCGAGGAAAATCCCCGGCACATTGTAAACCTTTCCCTGGATGAATTCAGCGAGCAGTGCTACGTATCCCAGGCGTCTGTGATCCGGTTCTGCAAAAAGCTGGGCGCGAAGGGATTTTCCGATTTTAAGATCCGTCTGGCCGAAAGCTTGAGCTCTTTCGCGCTGAACGATAAGGAAATCCATGTGGATATTCCCATCTCGCCCGATGACGACGGCCGGGAAATTGCGGAGACTTTTCTGAAGCTTTCCACCCAGACGCTTCAGACCACCTTCAGCAATCTGAATTACACGGCTCTGCGCAGGGCCGCCCTGATCCTGTCCCGCAGCGACGTGGTCCATATCTATGGCCGCGGAGAGTCGCTGATCCTGGCGGAAGACTTTCACTATAAGCTGATTCGGATCGGCATCGATTCGACTCTGGAAACCCTGAACGGTTTTCAGGAGGCCAGGTGCCTGCGGGCTGGCAGCCGGATCCGCCAGAGCGCCCTGCTCATCTCCCATTACTGCAACAGCCGCCAGGTCAACTATATCGTGGACGAGCTGATGAGCGCCAAAATTCCCTATATCCTGGTGACGGCCGCCGAGAAAGCCTGGCCGTATGAGAATTTTGCCTCGGCAACCCTGCGCGTTACCAGTACGGAGAGCCGTTTCAAGATGGGTTCCTTTGTCTCCAGGACAGCCATGCTCTACCTTCTGGACTGTCTCTATGGGCAGATTTTCGCGCTGGATTACGAGGAGAATAAAAATAACCTCACCCGGTTTTCCCAGCGGAAAATCGAGCGAAGTTATTTTTATAATTCCAATATTCCGTCCGACTCCTATGAATAGGGGCGTATGGGCAGAGGCTTTTAATCCAGGTCTTCTCCATTGGAAGCCAGAACCTTTTTATACCATTCAAAGGAATCCTTTTTCATGCGGGCAAGGGTTCCTTTTCCTTCGTTATCCCGGTCCACATAGATAAAGCCGTAGCGTTTTTTCATCTCGCCGGTTCCGGCCGATACGATGTCGATGGGTCCCCAATAGGTATAGCCCATAATTTCCACGCCGTCCCGCACAGCCTCCTTCATCGCCTGGATATGCCGCCGCACGTAATCGATCCTGTAATCGTCGTGGATTTTTCCGTCCTCCGCGATCTCATCCACCTGGCCTAGGCCGTTCTCCACCACAAACAACGGGATCTGATACCGGTCGTACAGCTCGTTTAGCGTATAGCGAAGGCCCAGCGGATCGATCTGCCATCCCCAGGGAGTGCTCTCCAGATAGGGGTTTGGCGTTCCCTGGTCGCCGCCGGTATCCCCATAAAAAGGCTGGCCGTATTCATGAGTGGAAGTCCGGTAATAGCTAAAGCCTAGGTAATCGGAGGTATAGTTGCGGATCAGTTCTTCGTCTCCCGGCTCCATATGCACATCTACGCCTTCCTCCTCCCATACGCGCACGATATAGGACGGATATTTCCCCCGGATCATCACGTCTCCGTAGAAGAGGGAACGCCGCCGGAGCTCCATCGTCTCAAAGACGTCGCGGGGATCGCAGCTGTGGGGATAGGTATTGCTCAGCGAAAGCATGCAGCCGATTTTCGCATCCGGGCAGATTTCATGGCAGAGCTTTACCGCCAGGCTGTGGGCCACAAACATGTGATGGCTTGCCTGGTAGATGACCTGCTGCCGGTTTTCCCCCTCCTCAAAGAAGATGCCTCCGGCTCCGCCGGGCATCCGCCGCATATTGTTCAGTTCGTTGAAGGTCAGCCAATATTTCACCTTCCCTCTGTACCGCTTAAATACGGTCTCGCAGTACCGAAGGAAGAAATCGATCAGTTTCCGGTTTCTCCAGCTCCCGTACTTCTCCACCAGATGGACCGGCGTCTCATAATGGCTGAGGGTCACGACCGGCTCCATGCCCCGTTTGCGCATCTCGTCAAACAGATCGTCGTAAAAGCGAAGCCCGGCCTCGTTGGGTTCTTCATCGTCGCCGTTGGGATAGATCCGGGACCAGTTGATCGACGTGCGGAAGGCTTTGAAATGCATTTCCTCCATCAAAGCCAGGTCCTCTTTATACCGATGGTAAAAATCAATCGCCTCATGGGTGGGATAATACTTATTCGGATCCAGGACCGCATCGTACTCGTGCTTAATCCCGTGCGCAAACCCGCAGGAGATATCCAGGCCCTTTCCATCTTCCAGGTATGCCCCTTCCGCCTGATTGGCAGCAATCGCTCCGCCCCATAAAAAGTTTTCCGGGAATGTCTTTTGAGACTTTTTCATCTCGCTACCTTCCTTCCTGATTTGTTATGATGCCATTGTAGCGGCTTCGCCGTCCGGCATCAACCCTGCGGGCTTCAGATGAAACTTTTCTCCAGACTTTCTTATTTTTTCCATTAAAGACTGCAAAATAAATTGCAGTCTTTCCGGAACTGCCGGATATTGGGCAAAGGGATAGTAGGCAAAAGGGCAGAAAATGGGACTGCCGGTCCGGCAGCCCCATTTCCCAATGGTAATGATATGAGGGAAGAATCTTTATGAGACAAAGAAAGGGTCTCCGCGAAAGCGGAGACCCCTTTGTCTGCACACTTAAATTATATGGTTTCTGTCGGATTTGTCAACCGATTTCCGAATCTTTTATTGAAAAAGCCCAGTGCAGATGTTAAAATTTCCATAGTATGATAGCAGGAGGAGAAAGAAATGCAGAAAATCATTTTTCTTGATGTAGATGGGACGCTGGTAAATTACAAAGGCCAGGTGCCGGAGTCGGCCGTTCGGGCGGTGCGTCAGGCGAGGGCCGCCGGGCATCGGATCTATATCTGCACGGGACGGAGCCGGGCGGAGGTATATCCGGAGCTGTGGGACATCGGCTTTGACGGGATGATCGGCGGCAACGGCAGCTATCTGGAGGATCAGGGAAAAGTGGTGGACTGGCAGCATCTTTCGCTGGAGCAGTGCCGCCGCATTGTGGACTGGCTCTACGGCCGCGGGCTGGAGTTTTACTTAGAGTGTAATGCCGGCCTTTTTGCCAGCCGAAATTTTGCCGTGGGGACCCTGCCGGCGATCCGGGAATACAGCCGCCGGAAGGGCAAAAGCGATGCGGAAAACCTGACGGTGCAGTCTGTGTTCCCGGAGATGATTTACGGGGCTGAGCCGTATCGGGACGATGTAAATAAGATCAGCTACGTGCTGCATACATATCAGGATTTTCTTGATGCGAAAGAGGAATTTGCAGACATGGCCAACGGCACCTGGGGCGGAGCCGGGGAGACGGCTCTTTTTGGCGACGTGGGACTTGCCGGCATTACCAAGGGAAACGGAGTGCGAAAGCTGCTGCGCTATCTGGGGGCGGACCGAGAGGACGCCATTGCCATAGGCGACGCCAAGGTGGATATTCCGATGTTTGAGGCCTGCGCCGTGGGCGTGGCGATGGAAAACGGAGGGGACGAGGTGAAGGCTGCGGCGGATTTCGTCACCGGAGACGTGGATGAGGACGGCCTGTACCATGCTTTCGTAAAGCTGGGCCTCTTTTGACTCTGGTATCGGTACATAAAGTATGGTATGATAGTCAATAGTAGGTATGTGCGATACATGTGAAACAGAATATACGCGACAGAACATATGCAGGAGGATGAAAATGAATCAGGAATGGTCTTTGGATGTTTTGTATAAGGGATACGACGATCCGGATTTTGTCCGGGACATGGAGAGTCTGCCGGATCAGATCGGTGCGTACAGGAGGGTGGTTTCATCCCTGGGAGAGGGAGATGCGAAGGAGCAGCTGACGGGGCTTCTGAAAGCGGAGGAGGAGCTTACGGCCTTTGTTCTGCGCCTCGAGCTTTTCCTGAGCCTGAAGCAGTCAGCCTGCAGCACCGACGAGCAGGCGGCCAATGGGCTGGCCCGGATTATGGATGCCCTGGGGACGGTTAAGAAGGACCAGGCGGCTGCCAAGCGCTTCGTTGCCTCTATTGAGGAGCTGCCGGCCCTCATCGAGTCCGACACGTTTTTGAGCCAATATCGCTATCAGCTGCAGCGGGCGAAGGAGGAGGCGGCCCATCTGCTCTCCGCTGAGGCGGAAGATGTGATGGCCAGGATGGATGTATCCGCCGGTCAGGCCTGGGGCAATCTCCAGAGTTATCTGACCAGCACGGTGGAGGTGGACTGGCAGGGGGAAAAGACCAATCTCTCCCATATCCGCAACCTGGCCTATGACGGGGATGAAGCGGTCCGCAAGGCCGCCTACGAGGCGGAACTGGCAGCTTATCCGAAGGTGGAAGGCGCGGTGGCCTTCGCCCTCAACAATATAAAGAGCCAGGCCAATACGGAGGCGCAGCTGCGCCGCTTTGATTCGGTTCTCGATATGACGCTGTTCCAGTCCCGGATGAGCCGGGAAACCCTGGATGCGCTGATGGATTCGGTGCAGCGTTTCCTGCCCCGTTTCCGCCAGTATCTGCGGGCTAAGGCGGAGGTCCTGGGCCATTCGGACGGCCTTCCCTGGTATGACCTTTTTGCCCCCATGGGCGAAGGGGAGAAGACCTTTACGCTGGAGGAGGCGAAGGAGTATCTGGTGTCCCATTTCCGTCCCTTTGCGCCGGATATGGCAGATATGATGGAGGAGGCCTTCGATCATGCCTGGATTGATTTCTACCCCCGCCCCGGTAAGGAGGGAGGGGCATTCTGCGCCGGCTATCCCCTTGGCCGCCAGAGTTTCATCCTGACGAATTTTGGCGGCAAGCTGGGAGATGTGGTGACCCTGGCCCATGAGCTGGGGCATGCCTACCACAACCGCTGCCTGGAGGGCAACCGCCTCCTCAATATGGATTATCCGATGCCGGTGGCTGAGACGGCTTCTACCTTCAACGAGACGGTGATCATGAGCGCTGCCATTGCAGATGCGGGGGAGAAAGAGAAACTCGCCCTTTTGGACAGCCGCCTGTCGGACCTGACGCAGAGCATCTGCGATATTTACTCTCGTTATCTGTTTGAGTCCGAGGTGGTGGAGCGCCGGAAGGACTCGTTCCTGTTCCCGGCCAGACTGAACGAGCTGATGCTGGACGCCCAGAAAAAGTCCTACGGGGACGGCCTGGATCCCCAGTATCTGCATCCTTACATGTGGGTGTGCAAGAGCCATTATTATTCGGCCTCGCTGAATTTCTATAATTTCCCTTACGCCTTTGGCGCCCTCTTTGCCCTGGGCCTCTATGCCCAGTATCAGGAGGAAGGAGAGTCCTTCGTGCCGAAATATCGAGCTCTTCTGCGGGCCACGGCGACGGCCAGCGTGGAGGATGTGGCGAAGACGGCCGGCATCGACCTGACACAGACGGAATTTTGGGACAGAAGCCTTGCTAGGATCGGGGAGGATATTGATACGTTTCTTTCGCTGGTAAGGCAGAAAGGCTGAGCCCATGGGAAAAGATACACAGATACAGATAAGAGCACACGGAAAGATTAACCTGGGAATCGATGTCATTGGAAAACGTGAGGACGGCTACCATGAGGTAAGGATGATTATGCAGACGGTCCGCCTCCATGACCGGGTTACGCTGAGAAGGGAGGAGGGGCCGGGGATCCGGATCAGCAGCAACCTTTCCTTCCTTCCCTGCGA
>CALWRE010000085.1 GCA_944383835.1 uncultured Lachnospiraceae bacterium
AGATGATCGAGGCCTTTGCCGTCGGCGTGGATATCGGGGATGAAAAGCTCACCCTGCCGGCCCGCCTGTTTGTACGGGAAAACGGGCTCCAGGCCCAGACGGAGATCACCATCTGCGAGGGGCGCTATCATCAGATCAAGAGGATGGCCGAGGCCGTCGGCTCGCGGGTTCTCGCCCTGAAGCGGCTTACCATGGGGCCGCTGCGGCTGGATGAAGATCTGCCCGCCGGCAGCTGGCGTCCGCTGACGCAGGCGGAGAAGAAAGCTTTGGGAGTGGAGGATTGAGAGTCAGGAAGCGACGGATATTTTAAAGGCTGGGTATCCTGCCAGGCTGATTGGCAGCAGGATGTCCAGCTGTCTTTATGCCTAAATTCCGCGCTTTTTATGTTACTTTGACAGGCTTTTTATTTTGTGCTATTATATTAGACATATAACGTTGCTTTTGACAATTAAAAAATTTGCAGAAACCAACAATTGTGCTGCCGTGAATTTTGAATTCAGACGGTATTCTTCTTTTTATGCCGGCTCAGGCTGGTATTCTGATAATATTAGCGATTCTGCTGCTGTCATCAAAATCCCAAAGTCAAAATCTGTGGTTTCTCGCCTGGCGTCCGGCGCTAAAGCTTTATCGATCCGGAAATGCCAGAGACAGAATATAAAATATAAAACAAGGGAGGGCTTCTATGATTGAATACAGAGACGTTGTAAAGAGCTATGGAGGAAAGCCTGTTGTAAAGGGAATCAATCTGACGATACAGGAAGGGGAGTTTGTCATCCTGATCGGGCCGTCCGGCTGCGGGAAGACCACTACGCTGAAAATGCTGAACCGGCTGATTCCCATGGACAGCGGCGATATCTTGATCAACGGAAAGAGCATAAAGGAACAGGAGCCTGAGCTTCTGCGGCGCAATATCGGCTATGTAATTCAGCAGATCGGCCTTTTCCCCAATATGACCGTGGAGCAGAATATCACGGTGGTGCCGCGCATGCTGAAATGGGATAAGGAGCGCCGCCGGGAGCGGGCAAAGGAGCTTTTAGCCCTGGTGGATATGGATTACGATACCTATGCGCACAAGTATCCCAATGAGCTGTCCGGCGGACAGCAGCAGAGAATCGGCGTGCTGCGGGCCCTGGCCGCCGAGCCTCCGATTGTGCTGATGGACGAGCCCTTCGGGGCCTTGGATCCGATTACCAGGGATTCCCTCCAGGATGAAATAAAAGACCTCCAGAAACGTTTGAACAAGACGGTTATCTTTGTCACCCATGACATGAATGAGGCCATCAAGCTGGCGGACCGCATTGTGTTCATGTGCGACGGAAAAATCCTTCAGGCCGCATCCCCGGAAGAAATGCTTCGTTCCCCGGCCGACGATATTATACGGGAGTTCATGGGCAAGCATGTCCAGCGGGTGCATATGGAGGACGAACTGACCTGCAGCGATATCATGCGGCACAGGGTTGCCACGATCTCCCCCCAGCGCAGAACCCTGGAATGCGTGGAGCTGATGAGCCAGAGGGAGGTCAATTCCCTGATTGTGGTGGACGACGACAGAACCTACCTCGGCATTGTGGCCATCGAAGATATTAAGGACCGCGGCGTGGCCGGAGAGACAATATGCCCCCTGATCCGGACGGACGTTCCCTGCGTGGAGACCGGACAGCACGCGAAAGAAGCCTTCCGCCTTTTGATGGATATGAAGGCGGATTACGTGGTTGTGGTAACACCTGATAAAAAGCTGGCCGGCATCGTCACCAAATCCAGCATGTCCAAGGCTATGGCCAGCGCACTCTGGGGGGAGGGTTAATCATGACATTGCAGCATTTTATGGATACCTACGCCCTGGATCTTCTGCGGGCAATCTTCGTCCATCTGGGGTATGTGATCCTATGCGTCTCCATTGGGACGGTTATCGCCCTGGTTCTGGCCGTCCTTCTGACCCGGATTCCGAAGATCTCCCGTTTTATCATGCCGGTTCTGTCCGTCCTGCAGACGATTCCCGGCATCGTATTCATCGGAATTCTTTTCCTCTATACGGGGATGCGGCCCCGAACCGTAATCATCGCCCTTTCGATCTACGCTATCTTCCCTGTGCTAAAAAACGCTTACTCCGGGATCCTGCATGTGGACGATAAATACAGAGAGGCGGCCAGAGGCTGCGGCATGAGCCAGTGGCAGATGCTTTTTTCGGTGGAGTTTCCGCTGGCGATGCCCTCGATCTTCGTCGGAATCCGCATGACGACGATTTATCTGGTCAGCTGGACGGTTCTGGCGGCGATGATCGGTCAGGGAGGCCTGGGCGAGTTCATCTACCGGGGAGTCGGCACCAATGACAACCGGCTGATTCTGATGGGCGCAATCCCTGCGGCCCTGATGGCTATCGGGCTGGGAGCCCTTCTCGATAAGATCCAAAAGAAGCTTACGCCCCGCGGAATGCGCGAGCCGGAGCAAAGTACGCAGCAAAGTCAGCTAAACGCACAGGAAGGAGAGATATAAATGCCCTGGGACCGTGTATGGGAACACTTTACTTTGGTTATGACTGCTCTCGGCTTCATTATTGTGATCGGCGTCGTCCTCGGTGTCGTTTCGTATCTGTATCCGAAGCTGAGCAAACCTATTTTGACGATTGTGGACGTGATGCAGACCATCCCCTCTTTAGCCACCCTGGGAATTATCATGGTCTTTATGGGAGGAAACAGGAGGACCGTTATCATCGGCATCATCCTCTACAGCCTGCTGCCCATTGTCCGCAACACCAACAGCGGCTTAAACGGGGTCTCCCCCGCCGTAAAGGAGGCTGCCAGGGGAATGGGCATGACCCGGCTCTACCAGCTTTTCCACGTGGATCTGCCCCTGGCCTTTCCGCTGATCTTCACCGGAATACGGATTGCCGCGGTGACCAGCATCAGCGTGGCTGTCTTTGGCACCTTTGTGGGCGGCGGCGGATTGGGAACGGTTATTTATCAGGGAATCCGAGTCAGCAGCATGAGGCAGATTCTCTTTGGCACCGCCGCCCTGATGGCGATGGCCCTGCTGATCGACGGGATCATGGGCCTGATTGAGAAACGGCTGTACCGGCGGATCGGCTTGCAGATGCCGCAGGAATGAGGCGGCGGGAATGACGGTGCGGAAAGAGACCGGGGACGGCCAAGGCTGTCCCGGTTCACATAAATTTTAATAGAAGGAGGAACCAAACGATGAAGAAGAAATTATTTGTGCTGCTTATGGCCCTTGCCCTGCTTGGCGTCTCCCTCTCCGGATGCAGCAGCAAAGACAGCGACGCGCCCACCCTGCGCATCATCGATTCCCGCATTTCGGAGGGGAAGATCGTGATCCGGGCCGCTATGCTGCTATTGGAGGATCGAACCGATGTCAATGTGGAACTGAAGGATGAAATGACGGCCCCCAACAGTTTCCAGGAATTGATTGCCGACAATGCCGATATGTTCATGTCCTATGACGGAACGGTTCTCACCACCCTTCTGCACATAGACCCTTCCGAAGTGCCGGAGGGCAGCACCGTCTATGACTATGCCAACGAACAGGTGCAGGAGCAGAACGGCTGCGAACTGCTTGACAAGCTGGGCCTTAACAACACCTATGTGATGGCAGTGACGGCCGAAGTTCAGGAGACCTATAACCTGCAGAACACCTCGGATTTGGCTGCCGTTTCAAGCAATATCGTGTTCGGAGCCGAGCATGAGTTCTTTGACGAGGAGGGCTCCGCCAAATACGGCCCCTATGTGGAGGCCTATGGTTTCCAGTTTAAGGACGCTATCTCCGTGGATCTGAATCTGAAATACTCCGCCATCCAGAGCGGGAATTTCCAGGCTACCGTGGTTTATGCCACCGATGGACTGAACACCCAGGCGAACTTACGGCTCCTGGAGGACGACCTGCATTTCTTCCCGGAGTACAACGGGGCCCTTCTGGTGCGCAGCGACCTCTTTGACAAGTTCGCGGAAACCTGCCCGGAACTGCGGGATGTGCTCAATGAACTGGGCGGCATTTTCTCCGATGAGACGATGAGCGAGCTGACCTATCGGGTGGATGTAAACGGGGAATCCGTAGACGACGTGGCAGAATCCTATCTGAGGGAGATCGGCCTTCTGACGGATTAAAAAAGGATATTTGAGCGTCTGGCATAAATAAAAAGATTCGCAACGGCCCTCGGAATTTTTCGCGGATAAGCGGAAGTTCCGGGGGCCTTTCCCTGTCCCTTCTCATACTATAATACTGAAATTTTCTCAGGAAAAAGATATGGAGGAAAGACGGTATACAGGGAAAGGAATCGGACTGGCTGTAATGGATACGGGAGCTTTTCTGCACCCCGATTTTCGGGATCGGGTGGCGGCATTTCAGGATATAGTACGGGGAAGAAAAAGGTGCTATGACGATAACGGCCATGGTACGCATATACTGGGGATTGCTGCCGGAGACGGCAGGATGTCGAAGGGCCGTCACCGGGGGATGGCGCCGGGAGCCCATCTGATCGTGGTAAAGGTGCTGGACTTCAGAGGAAACGGGACGGTGAAAAACGTGCTGGCCGGGGTAGACTATCTGCTGGGAAACCGGGAGCGGCTGGGAATCCGGGTGGTGAATATATCGATGGGGGCCTTCGATGAGGAGGGGATGGAGGAGGATTCGGAGCTGGTGCGGGGGGTGGAAAAACTGTGGGACGCCGGGATGGTGGTGGTGGCCGCCGCCGGCAACAATGGCCCGGCCCCGATGACCATCGCCACTCCCGGCATCAGCCGCAAGCTGATCACGGTGGGCTGCAGCGACGACGACAGGGAAACCCATATTGACGGGAACCGCATGCGGGATTACTCGGGCAGGGGACCGACGGCGGCCTGCATCTGCAAGCCGGATCTGGTGGCTCCCGGCTGTGAGATTATCTCCTGCAATCGAATGCTCCGCGCTTCCGACCCGCCCTATACGATAAAGAGCGGAACTTCGATGGCGACGCCGGCCGCGGCGGGGGCTATTGCCTGTCTGCTGGAGAAATATCCGGCTATGACCAATGTACAGGTAAAGCTGAAACTGCGGGAGAGCTGTGTGAAGGTGGATATGCCGGAGTCGAAGCAGGGATGGGGAATTTTGGACTATGAAAGGCTGCTTCGATAGAGTGATACAGCGGTAATTCGTGATAAATGTTGGAAAAAACGAGAAAAAATCTTGTTTTTTTGGAACTATCACACATTGACAGTTTTTTACCTCAGCGATAAAATTTACGAAAAGCAACTGACGGATAAAATACGCAAGGGGGAATGACCATGGATAATCGACCTGTAGTAGTAAACAACCAGACAAACCTGTTGGAGCTGGAGGAGCACATTTATCATCTGGTGGATGTGGATAAGCCCAACACCTTCCGCAACCTCTTTCCTTATGAGGAGGTTCCTAAGATCGCTTTCAATGACCGGGTTGTTCCCCATCATATGCCAAAGGAAATCTGGATCACCGATACCACGTTCCGGGATGGCCAGCAGTCCAGGGCTCCGTATACGCCGGAGCAGATTGTGACAATCTATGATTATCTGCACCGTCTGGGCGGGCCGAAGGGGCTGATCCGCCAGAGCGAGTTTTTCCTGTACAGCAAAAAGGACAGGGACGCCCTGTATAAGTGCATGGAAAGAGGATATGAATTTCCGGAGGTAACCTCCTGGATACGGGCCAGCAAAGCGGATTTTCAGCTGGTAAAGGATATCGGGCTGAAGGAGACGGGGATTCTGGTCAGCTGCTCGGACTATCATATTTTCTATAAGATGAAGATGAACCGCCGCGAGGCCATGGAACACTATCTGCGGATTGTCAGGGACTGCCTGGAGACCGGCGTGCGTCCCCGCTGCCATCTGGAGGATATCACCCGGTCGGATATTTTCGGCTTTGTGATTCCCTTCTGCCTGGAACTGATGAAGCTGCAGCAGGAGTACGGGATTCCGATCAAGATCCGTGCCTGCGATACAATGGGCTTTGGCGTCAATTACGCCGGCAGCGTTCTTCCTCGATCAGTACAGGGAATTATCTATGGTCTTTATACCCATGCCGGGGTGCCCTCGGAACAGATTGAGTGGCATGGGCACAATGATTTCTATAAGGCTGTGTCCAACTCCACTACGGCCTGGCTTTACGGCTGCTGCGGCATTAACTGCTCTCTCTTCGGCATTGGGGAACGCACCGGGAACACGCCGCTGGAGGCGATGGTTTTTGAGTATGCGCAGCTGAAGGGGACGTTGGACGGGATGGATACGACGGTGATCACGGAGCTGGCCGAGTATTATGAAAAGGAACTGGGATACCATATTCCAGAGCAGACTCCCTTCGTCGGACGGAATTTCAATGTGACCCGCGCGGGGATCCATGCCGACGGCCTGATGAAGAATGAGGAGATTTACAATATTTTCGATACGGGAAAATTCCTGAACAGGCCTCCCCTGGTCTCTGTTTCCAACACCTCCGGCCTGGCGGGAATCGCCGTGTGGATCAATGCCTATTATCGGCTGCCGGAAGGAAAGAAATACGATAAGAATTCTTCCCTGGTTCATCTTTTAAAGGATTGGGTGGATCGGGAATATGAGGACGGCCGGGTGACGGTGCTGGCCGATGACGAGCTGCTTGCGATGATTGAAAAGGCCTGCGAGGCCCTGGGAGAGAAGACGCCGGACCAGAGATAGAGTAGACGGAGAGGCGGCAGCGAATGGCAAAGATTGAGAAGACGAAAATGGAAGAAAATTATGTATATATGCTGCGCTGCCGCGACGGCTCTCTGTACACGGGCTGGACCAACGATCTGGATAAAAGAGTAAAGACGCATCAAAGCGGCCAGGGCGGCCGTTATACCAGGTCGCGGCTGCCGGTAAAACTGGTCTATTTTGAGACTTATCCTACGAAGCAGGAAGCGATGCGCCGGGAGTGGGAGCTGAAGCGGCTGACAAAGGCTGAGAAGGAAAAGCTGGTTGGCGGGGATCATTCCCCGCTCTCCAGCTCTTCCCATAATTCATAGAGGGAGTCCAGGCGCTCCTTCTTTTTTTGCTGTTCGCGGCTGAGATCCAAAAGGGCCGAAGGGCTGGTCGCCACCTCGGGCTTGGCCATCTCCTCATCGAGGGCGGCGATTTCTTCCTCCAGCCGGCTGATCTCGTCCTCGCATTTTGCCAGGTCGTTTCGACGCTTGCGCTCCTTGGCCTGCTGTTCCTTCTGGGCCTTCCAGTCCTGCTTGACGGCGCTTTCCGGACGGACGGCGGCTTCCTTTGTGCTCTCGGCCGCCTCGGCCCGCTTTTCCAGATAGTAGTCGTAATTGCCGATATAGTTGACAAACTGGCCGTTTTCCAGATCCAAGATCCGGGTGGCCGTCTTATTGATGAAATAGCGGTCGTGGGAGACGTAAAGGACCGTGCCGGTGTACTGGGTCAGGGCCTTTTCCAGGACCTCTTTGGAAACCATATCCAGATGGTTGGTGGGCTCGTCGAGGATCAGGAAATTGGCCTGGGAGAGCATCAGCTTGGCTAAGGAGACGCGGCCCCGCTCGCCGCCGCTCAAATCGGAAATCTTTTTAAACACGTCGTCGCCGGTAAACAGGAAGGCGGCTAGGAGGCTGCGGATCTCGGTGTTGGTCATCGAGGGATGCTCGTCCAGGATTTCCTCGAACAGGGTCTTTTCCATATGGAGGACCTGGTATTCCTGGTCGTAGTAGCCGATATGGACGCCGGTTCCGGCGACCACCGAGCCGCAGTCGGGGGCGGTCAG
>CALWRE010000086.1 GCA_944383835.1 uncultured Lachnospiraceae bacterium
GTATAAATGCGGATTTTGAACATCTTGAACAACAGTGCATTGGTGGCGGTCAATGAACGGCGGGAAGAAGTGGTCCTGATCGGAAGGGGAATTTCCTTTGGACGCAGAGTAGGGGATGAGATTGATCCTGCCCAGGCAGACAAACTATTCAGCCAGAGTTCTCCCATCACGCAGGAACTTCTGGAACTGTTTCAAAGCATCCCGGAAGAGTATTTTGAGATGACGAACGTGATCGTGCGCTATGCCAACAAGAAGATGAAGCGGGAGCTGGACAAGGGCATCTACCTTACGCTCTTCGACCACATCAACAGCGCGGTGGAGAGATACCGGGAGGGACTGCTCTTAAACTTCGGGATGCTGGAAGAAATGCGGATTCTCTATCCGGACGAGTTCAAGGTCGCCGAGTGGGCGCTGGAATACATCAATGTGACGCTCAACATCGAATTGCCGGAGGACGAATGCGGCTTCATCGGGATTCATCTGATCCAGGCCGGCGGCGGGGATATCCCTAAGGTCAACGCGGTGATGCGGATCGTGAAGGACATCTCGGAATTGGTCAAAGAGAAGTACGCGGATCAGTTTCTTACAGAAGGAGTCCACTTTTCACGTTTCATCACGCATCTGAAGTTCTTTTCCGTGCGGTATCTCAATCACGACCAGCTCAAGGATGATGAGCCCATTACGTTCTTCATCGAACAAGACCTGAGAGATGCGGTGGAAGATTGTCTGAGCAGGATAGTGGAGATGGTAGAGGAGAAATACGGAGAAGAGGTTACGGGCTATGAAAGAAGCTTTTTGCGGCTTCATCTCTGTCAGCTTTTGAAAAAAGGAGGCAAACCACATGGCAGCAAAGATTGATATTGACCAGTGCACAGGCTGCGGGAATTGTCTGGCCGCCTGTCCGAGGAACCTGCTGAAGCTCACCGATGGAGAACAGATAAACGGCAGAGGGGTTCGTTATGTGGAACTGTCCGGCCCGGATGCCTGTGTGGACTGCGGAACCTGCGAGCTGATGTGTACCGCCGGGGCGATCCGGGCGGACCGTTCCCCCGCCGTTTCCGGCTATGATCTGATCCGGAAAGATAAAGTCCCGCCTCACGCCGGCTGCTATCTGGGTACGCTGTCTAAAGTGCTTGCCGATGAAATCGTGCGGCTGGGCATCCGGCAGGATACGGTGATTTTTGAAAAAAAGGGATCCAATATTTATTTGGAAGTGGAGACGCATGACTATGACGGCAGCGAGTTTTACGAGGACGGGCTGCGCTATAAAAGGGAGCATCCGGAGAAAATCGTAATTCTGATCTGCGCCAGCAGCAAGGCCGGTTCAACCGCCCAAAATGTGAAATGGCTGGGGGCGCTGAAAGAAGAAAAGGTCACGATCATAAAGACTTTAAACTGGTTTGAGCCCAACGAGACCATGGATGGCCTGAAGACCGGCGGGTGTCACCACTTGGAGGAGCTGGCAAAACAGGGAAACGCGTCCTTGCTTGCCCGCGCAGGCGTGAGAACGCCGGCCGAGGTGGCGCAGCTGCGGCGTCTGGTAGGAAAAGCGTTAAAAAACCAGATGGAAGGAAAACCCTTCTCTGTGGTGGAGATGCTGTTCCCCTGTTTTTACCGTGTGGGAAATCGTCCCCAGAGCCTGATGCCCTATGAGGATATAAGGCGAATCAACGCATGGTTTGACGCCTGCGTGGTCCCCGATTACGAGTACAGGGTGTACTTGGATCATTGAATCCGGCCAATGGGAATGAGAGCGAAACTCGTCCCTGGAGATAAAAGCAAGTCCTAAAAGTTTATGAGAGGAGAGAATAGTAGTATGAAGGAATTAGCGGAACTTTGCATCAAGTATGTGGGCGGAGCACAGAATATCAAGTCCGTCTCGCACTGCGCCACGCGCCTGCGCCTGACCCTGGCAGATCAGAGCAAGGTGGATGAGGCTGCCCTGATGAACATTACCGGCGTGATGAAGGTCATGCAGGTGGGTACCCAGACCCAGATCGTTGTCGGAAGCGACGCCCCCGAATTATACGGCGTGGTAAGCAAGATGGTAGACGCCGGGAAAGCGGGAGGCACGGTTCCCGATGATGAATACACGGCCCAGGACAAGAAGAAAAAGTGGTCGGCAAAGGCTTTGGTCGGCAAGTTTTTCGACGCCTGCAGCAGTATGTTTACGCCCCTGGTTCCTGCGTTTACTGCGGCCGGTCTGCTGAAGGCGATTCTGGCAGTGCTGGTGGCGCTGAATCTGGTGACCAATTCCACGACGGAGTACATCATCATCAACTATGTGTCCGACACCATCTTTTATTTCCTGCCCATTGCGCTGGGTGTGACCGCAGCTACCTATTTTAACTGCAACAAGTTCATTGCGGCGGCGATCTGCGCTATGTTTGTTCACCCCACTTATACCGGAATGGTAGACGCCGGAGAGCCGGTGACCTTCTTTGGCATTCCGGTGGTGCTCTATAACTATTCCTCCACCGTGTTCCCCACGATTTTGACGGTTTGGTTTATGAGCTATGTGGAGAGGTTTGCCCGAAAGATTTCGCCTAAGGTGGTAAAGGCCATCCTGGAGCCCATGCTGACCCTGCTTATTACCTTCCCTGTGGGTCTGCTGATCCTGGGCCCGATCGGGGCTGTGCTGGGCGATGTACTGATGAATGCTGTCGGTGCATTGGAAACGGTAGTTCCTTGGCTGGTTCCCACTGTGATCGGCGCTACGACTCCCTTCCTGGTATTCGTGGGCATGCACAGGGCTGTCGGCACACTGGAAACGATGCAGATTGCCCAGATGGGCTACAGCTCGATCCTTGGCGTTGGCAATCTCCCCAGCAATATTGCCCAGGGGGCCGCAACCATTGCCCTGTCCCTGAAATCGAAGGATGAGAAGGTAAAGCCTCTGGCTTTCTCCGCCGGCGTAACGGCACTGTGCGGGATCACGGAACCTGCCCTCTATGGTTTTACTTCCCGGAATAAAAAATCCCTCATCGCGACCGTTATAGGAGGCGGTCTGGGCGGTCTCTATGCAGGATTGACGCATGTGGTTCGCTTTGCAAAGGGTGCGCCGGGCCTTCCTACTCTGCCTGTGTTTATTGATTTAAACAATTCCATGAACCTGGTTAATGCGATTATTTCCGCCGCTATCGGTTTTGTAGTCGCCTTTGTAATCGCGATGGTTTGGATTAAGCCGGAAGAAGTGAAATAAGCATGACGGCGGGAGCATGAAATGGAAAGGAGCATTCAGCATGGGTTTATTCGATAGATGGAAGGGAAAAACAAACCCGGAGCCGGCGGCCTTCCCCGTCGATCTCTCTGCCCCTGCAAGGGGGACCGTTGTGAGGCAGGAGGACATCCCCGACCAGCTGTTTTCCGAAGGGATTTTGGGAACCTGCATCGGCGTGGACCCGGAGAGGGGAGAGGTCTATTCCCCCGTTGACGCCACAGTCACTGCCCTGGTCGACTCCCTCCATGCCGTGGGTTTGAAAGCGGCTGGGATGGAGCTTCTGATCCACGTGGGCGTGGACACGGTTGAGATGAACGGCGACGGTTTCACGGCCAAATGCAAGGTGGGGCAGAAGGTACATAAAGGGGATCTTCTCCTTACGATGGATCTTGCTAAAATCGCGGCTGCGGGACATCCGTCCTGCGTAATCCTGGCCGTTACCAACACGGGCGACTTTGCCGCCGTAGAGCCTGTCGGAAACGGCGCCGTGGCTCCGGGCGATATCCTCCTCACCGTAAGAAAATAAAGAGGAAGCAATTAAATATTTGTAGAAATAGGACTGCCGCACGAGGCGAATCGCTTTCGTGCGGCTTGTTCTTATGAATCGGATGCTTTATAATGAATAGCAGATAATAGCAGATGTGAAAAAGCAACGCTATGAGGAAGAAGAGGAGCAGGAGAGAAGATGATCGACGCAATCAAGATCCGCGGGGCGCGGGTGCATAATCTGAAAAATATCGACGTGGACGTGCCGTTAAACCAAATTGTCGGCATTGCCGGAGTCTCCGGCTCCGGCAAATCGTCCTTGGCTCTGGGCGTCCTCTATGCGGAGGGCTCCAGGCGCTATCTGGAATCTCTTTCCACCTATACGAGGAGGAGAATGACCCAGGCGGCCAGGGCCTCGGTGGACGAGGTCTTGTATGTGCCGGCGGCCCTGGCCTTGCATCAGCGGCCCGGCGTGCCGGGGATCCGCAGCACCTTCGGCACGGGGACGGAGCTGTTAAACAGCCTGCGGCTGATGTTTTCCCGTCTGGCAAGCCATCGCTGTCCGAACGGTCATTACCTGGAGCCGACACTGGCGGTGGCGGCCGGACAGGAACTGGTCTGCCCCCAGTGCGGAGCCAGGTTTTATGCCCCGTCGGCGGAGGAGCTGGCCTTCAATAGCCAGGGGGCCTGCCGCACCTGCGACGGGACGGGGATTGTGCGGACGGTGGATCGCTCTACCCTGGTGCCGGATGAGTCCCTGACCATCGACGAGGGAGCCGTGGCCCCGTGGAATTCCCTGATGTGGTCGCTGATGACCGACGTCTGCCGGGAGATGGGAGTGCGCACCGACGTTCCCTTCTGTCAGCTGACGGACAGGGAAAAGGATATCGTCTTCAACGGTCCTGCCGAAAAGAAGCATATCCTCTATCACGCCAAAAACACCGATCAGGCCGCCGAGCTGGATTTTACTTATTTTAATGCGGTCTACACCGTGGAAAACGCCCTGTCCAAGGTAAAGGACGAGAAGGGGATGAAGCGGGTGGAGAAGTTCCTGAAGCAGGACGTCTGCCCGGACTGCGGCGGCTCCCGCCTGTCGGAGGCGGCCAGGGCGCCCCGGCTGCGGGGGATTGGCCTCCATGAGGCCTGCCGGATGACCTTGTCGGAGCTTGCCGGGTGGGTGGCCGGCGTGCCGGCCTCCCTGCCGGAGGAAATGCGCCCGATGGCGGAGAACATCTGCGAGGCCTTCCAGGATACGGCGAGGAGGCTTCTCGACCTGGGTCTGGGTTATCTGGCCATAGACCGGGCCGCCTCCACCCTCTCCACCGGGGAACGCCAGCGGATGCAGCTGGCCCGTGCGGTGCGCAACCGCACCACCGGCGTCCTCTATGTGCTGGACGAGCCCTCCATCGGCCTGCATCCTTCTAATATTGTGGGCTTGATCGGCGTGATGGAGGATCTGGTCGCCGATGGGAATTCTGTGGTTTTAGTGGATCACGATACGCAGATCCTCGCCCAGGCGGACTGGCTCATCGAGATGGGGCCGGAAGCAGGGGCGGACGGCGGCCGGGTGATCGCCCAGGGGACAATACCGGAGATCAGTGGGAATCCCGCCTCCCGAATCGGCCCCTTCCTGCGGGAGGAAAAGGGGAGCCGCAGCCGGCAGGAGATAGAGGTCGGCCGTTTGTTCGACAGGGGAAGGATTCACCTGTCCACCGGAGCGATCCACACGGTGAAGCCGCTGGAGGTCGATATCCCCAAGGGGCGGCTCACGGTGGTCACCGGCGTATCCGGTTCGGGAAAGACGACTTTGATTCTGGAGAGCCTGATTCCAGGGCTGGAGGCAAGGATTGCCGGAAGGAAGCTGCCGGAGCACGTGCGGGCGGTGCAGGCGGAGGGAGTGGAGCAGGTAAAGCTGATCGACGCCACTCCCATCGGCATCAATGTCCGCTCCACCGTGGCTACCTATGCCAATGTCCACGACGAGCTGCGCAAAATCTTTGCCCGGACCGGAGATGCAAAGCGGCTGGGCTATAAGGCCGGCGATTTCTCCTACAATACCGGAAGGCTGCGCTGCCCGGTCTGCGACGGCACCGGCGTCATCAGCTTGGATGTGCAGTTTCTGTCGGATGTGGACATTCCCTGCCCGCAGTGCCGCGGCTCCCGCTATGACAAGACGGCCTATCAGATTCGATACGAAAATCACCAGAAGAAGGCCTATTCTCTGCCGGAGCTGATGGAAATGGATATCAATACGGCCATAGAGGCCTGCGCCGATATGAAGCTGGTGCGCCAGAGGCTCCAGGTGTTAAAGAGCCTGGGGCTGGGATATCTGACCCTGGGCGAGGAAACGCCCAGTCTTTCCGGCGGCGAGGCCCAGCGGCTGAAGCTGGCCAGCGAGATGGGACGGCCCCAATCCGATTCCGTCTTTGTATTCGACGAGCCCACCATCGGCCTGCATCCGCTGGATGTGAGGACTCTGCTGGACGTTTTTCCGACCTTGATCGAAAACGGGGCCACGGTTCTTGTCATCGAGCACGATCTGGATGTGATCCGAAACGCCGACTACATCATCGCTATGGGGCCGGGCGGAGGCGAGGAAGGAGGCCGGATCGTCGCGGCCGGGACGCCGGAGGAGATTCGCCGCGCACCGGAGAGCAGAACCGGGAGATATATCTGAAAGCAGCGCATACATTTTACATGGATTTAACGTAAAGCGGATACTCGCTTTATGCCGCTGCGGTACAATGATGTTGGGGTAAAAACATCTTTTGGCCCCAGCATTATTTGACGAATATATGCGTGTTTGAGGGAAAGGAGAGGCCGGCCGATGAAGGTGATCATCCACGACCTTGACGAAGGGACAGCCTTTGTTCCGGAAAAAGCGGATCCGAATTTGGTCGTTATCCATGTGGGTAACCCGTATGTTCCCTGCCGCGGCTGTTTTAAATGCTGGCTGAAGAATGCCGGTTTCTGCATCATAAAGGATTCCTGGCAGCACATGGGGGCTCTCATTGGCCAGAGCGATCCGCTGGTCATCGTCAGCCGCTGCTGTTACGGCGGCTACAGCAGCCCCGTCAAAGCCATCCTGGACCGCGGGATTGGAAATTCTCTCCCGTTTTTTACCTGGCGGGGCGGGCAAACCCACCACCTCAGCCGCTACCCGCGCCGGAAATTGCTGCGCGTCTGCTTTTACGGGGAATGCACGGAATTTGAACGGGAGACGGCCAGGGAACTGGCAGAGCGCAACCGCCTGAATCTGGACTACGAAAAAGCGGAGGTGTCTTTTTTCGAGAACAGCGAACAGTTAAAGGAGGCCGGATTATGAAGCTTCTGATTGTGAATGCCAGCCCCAAGAAAAAAGGAGGGGCCTCCCGTTTCTTCTCCCGCCTGCTGCGGCTGTTCCTTCCGGGCGTCCGGAAAAAAACAATATCCCTCAGCGGCCGGCAGGATTTTAGACGGGTGCTGAAACTGCTTCCGGAGACGGATGCAGTGTGCCTTTCCGCACCTCTGTATGTGGATGGCCTTCCCTCCCATGTGGTGGAATTTCTCCTGCAGGCGGAGAAATACTGTAAAAGTCGCTCTTGCCGGTTCCGCTTGTACGCGCTTTCCAATAACGGTTTTGTCGAGGGCAGACAAAATCGTCCCGCCCTGCGCATGCTTCAGGCCTGGTGCGAAAGGACAGGAATCATCTGGGGCGGCGGAGTGGGAATCGGCGGCGGGGTAATGCTCCAGGTATTAGGGATTGTCTATCCTGTCCTGGTTGGAATGATCCTGCTGCAGATGGCCTTGTCTTTTTGGGACAGCGGCGTTGTTTCGGCCGAACTGCAGAGTTCCCTTACCATTCAGATATTTACATGGCTTTTTCTAAACAGCGGCGTGCTGTTTTGCATGGCCCGCCTTTCGTCGGCCATTCGCAGGGGGCGGACAGCGGCCGACCAGTTTACGCGGGTTATGATTCCTTCTTTTCTGTTCGTCCCCATTGCGGATATATTTATGGTTTTGGCCTCACTCTTTCACGGCCGCATTCTCTTTACCCTTTTGAAAAGGGATAAATGGCATAGATAGTTAATTGACAGGAGGATAGGTGGAGGATAGATATGGAACGCATCATTGTCTACGGCAGCCAATACGGCAGCGCCCGCCGCTATGCGCAAAAACTGTCGGAGCAGACGGGGATTCCCGCCGTAAGCTATAAACAGGTATCGGAACTTGCAGGCATGAAAACCATTGTCTATCTGGGCGGCCTGTATGCCGGCGGGGTCCTGGGTCTGGCAAAAACGCTGCGCGGTTTTTCCCTGCGCGATGGGACGAAGCTGATTCTCGTCACCGTGGGGCTGGCCGACCCGGACGAGGAAGAAAATCGGGTTAATATCCGCTCGTCTCTGCAAAGACAGTTTCCCGAGTTGTTTGATGAGGCGAAAATCTTCCATCTGCGGGGCGCAATCGACTATCAAAAGCTTTCCTTTGGCCATCGGACGATGATGGCTCTGCTGTATCAATCTCTGCGCAGAACGCCCCTTGAAAAGCAGACGGCGGAGAACCGGGCGCTGATAGAAACCTATGGGAAGCAGGTGGATTTTACGGATTTTGACGCGTTGGAACCGATCATGCAGGAAATACAGGGGGAAACGGTATGAGTAGCGCGGCTAAAACGATTCTGAAAATTTTTCTGGTCGGCCTTGCCGCCACCATTGTCCGCATCATCGGGCAGCTGTCCATCCCGGCCGGCGAGCAGACCGTTCTGGCTCCCAGCGTTTTCGCGCAAAACGGAACCATGCCTTTGGCCTTCACAATCTATGGAGTATTCGCTTACTCCCTGATTGCCTCCCTGTTTCTGCTGATCCGGAACCGTTTGGGCGGCGGGAACCGGATTTTGCAGGGGCTGAAATACGGCCTTTCCTGCTGCGCGGTGTGGATTGTTTATCTTTTGGAACCCCTGCCCCAAGTGGCAGCCCTGGATCGGACTACTTATCCGCTGGCGGACAGTCTGGCCTTGCTTGTCATGGGTCTGCTCCTTGGCTGCCTGCTTGGAAAGCCCGAAGCTTCAGCAGGCCGGCAGAGAGCGGGATTAGCAGGATTTCTTGCAGCCTTCCCTGTCCTTCCGGCGCTGGCCGTGGCGGTCTGCTTCTTTGCCGGACGGATGGCGCAGTACATCCCGGATCTGGTCCTCCGCACTTTCATCGATATTCTGGCG
>CALWRE010000087.1 GCA_944383835.1 uncultured Lachnospiraceae bacterium
GTGGCAGATTCCGCAGGCTGCGGCATTTCCCAGAGCCCCCGGCCCTCCCTGCCGGTCGACGCCGCTGGAAGTGCAGGCCACGTCATACTTAGCCGCATCGGACAGAATCTCCAGCTTTTCTTTTAAAGACAGCTCCGCCGCAACGCGCATCAAAAACGCCTCCGTTTTTCCCGCAGGGCAAAGGTCCCTCTCCCTTTGCCCCTGCCGTACTTCCCGAATAATGTCGAACGTATGTTCGTTATTATCATAGCACAGCCGCAGGAAAAACGCAAGCGTTTTTCAAACGTATGTTCGATTTTGTGCGTTTGATTTATGAGCGTTCGATTTGTTTTCTCCGGCATTCCTTTCACCGCCGAAGATGGGGCGGCCCGCCGGCGGCCTCGCCGCCCTCGTCGGCCAGGGCCCGCCTCGCAAGCTCCAAAGCGCCCAGGATGCCCTGGTTTCCCTGGAGGCTCGCCGGAACGATGTAGCCCTCCATATCCGCCAGCTCCTTGGTATCCAGATAATCGTTCAGGATCTTTCTCACCTGGGTGCGGATCATCGGGAAAAGCTGTTCGTTTTTCATCACGCCTCCGCCCAGAATAATAATCCGCGGCGACAGGACCAGGATCAAATTTACCAGCGCCTGGGCAATATAATGGCTCTCCATGTCCCAGACCTTCGCGTCGTCCTGCAGCTTCTCCGCCGGACGGCCCCAGCGGTCAGCAATGGCCGGCCCTGACGCCATCCCCTCAAAACAGGTGCCGTGAAAAGGGCAGTTCCCCTCATAGCCGTCCCTGGGATGGCGGCGCAGCAGCATATGCCCCGCCTCCGGATGGAGCATCCCGTGGAGAAGATGGCCGTCCACCGCAATGCCGGCTCCGATACCGGTGCCGATGCTGACATAGAGCACGCTGTCCAGCCCCTTGGCCGCCCCGAAGGTAAGCTCCCCCAGGCAGGCCCCGTTCATATCCGTGTCAAGCTCTGCCGGAACATGCAGGGCCCCTTTCAGCGTCCCCAGCAGATCAAAGCGCTGCCAGGCCTCCTTGGGCGTATCCAGGATATAGCCGTAGGTGGGCGAGCCCTTGCGCACATCCACCGGGCCGAAGCTGGCCACCCCCAGGGCTTCTATCTCTTTGTCTGCAAAATAGGCGATAATGTCCGCCGTCGTCTCCTGCGGCCCTCTGGTCGGTATCGTAACCTGATGAAGGATCTGCCCTTCCGGCGTTCCCACCGCGCAGATCATATTGCTGCCTCTGGCCTCCAAGCCCCCAAGTCTCATGCTGTCGCTCCTCCCCAAAGCTGTCCCCTTCAGCCTTCTCGATTAAATTTTAGCGCGAAACTCCCTCTCCGCCTCTCTCTGCTGGTCTTTCCTCGCAATCGTCTCTCTCTTGTCGTAAAGCTTTTTGCCGCGGGCAAGGCCCACTTCCACCTTGACTAGGCTGTCCTTGAAATACACCCGCAAGGGCACCAGCGTATAGCCCTTCTGATCCACCCGCGCCGAAATCTTGTTAATCTCATAGCGATGCAGCAGAAGCTTTCGCACCCGGAGCGGATCCTTATTAAAAATATTGCCCTTCTCATAAGGGCTTATATGCATATTATAAACGAAAAGCTCTCCCCGTTCAATACGGATAAAGGATTCCTTCAGGCTGCATTTCCCCATCCGCAGGGATTTTACCTCCGTCCCGGCAAGGCTTATGCCTGCCTCATAGGTGTCCTCGATAAAATAATCGTGATATGCCTTTTTATTGTTGGCAATCAGCTTGATTCCTTCTTTTTTTCCCATTTTACCCTTCCCGGCCGCCGGGGCCGTCCCTCCGTTTTCTTAAATGAAAGGGCCCATCGCTTTGTCAAAGCGGCATGCCGCTTCTTTGGCAAAACGATGAGCCCTGTCGCAGTTCCTTGTCAGCCGAAGATCGGAAGATTCAAAACCAGGGACAGTACCATGAAGGCAATCACCAGATATTTCGTCACCTTTTCAATCTTGCCTTCCGCAGAACGTCCCTTGTTCTTGCTCCAAAATGTCTCTCCTCCGCCGCTGACCGCGCCGGTCAGACCGCCGGACTCTCCGTCCTGCACCAGCACAATGCCAACCAGTATTACGGATATCAGAATAAACAATACCGTTATCACAATTTTCAGGGCTGCCATTTTCACACCTCCTATGGTCAAACAGGGATATCATACCATACTTTTCCCCCCATTTCAACCATTTTTGCGAAACTCCTCGCCTAGCTCCTCCCCGCTCCTCGCCTATTCCTGCTCCACCCGCATCATCCGGTATCCTACGCCAATATGGGTCTGGATATAGCGCGGCTGCGAAGGCACCGGCTCGATTTTTTTGCGCAGGGCCGCCATGAACACCCGCAGCGACGGGGTATCCGACGCCAGGGTGCTGCCCCAGATTTCTTTCAGGATATAATTGTGCGTCAGGACCTTTCCGGTATTGCGGGCCAGAAGGCAAAGAAGCTTATATTCAATGGGCGTTAAATGGACGGGCTTATCGTTCACGTAAACGCAGGCCGCCGCATAATTGATGGTAAGGGCCCCGTTCATATAACGGCTGTTCTCATCCTGCTGGTATTCCTCCAGGGAACGCACCCGGCGCAGGGCTACCCGCAGCCGCGCCAAAAACTCCTCGACACTGAAAGGCTTGGTCAGGTAATCGTCCGCCCCTGCGTCCAGGGCCTCCACCTTGTCCGCATCCTCGCTGCGGGCGCTGATTACAATAATCGGCATCGAAGACCAGGTTCGCACCCTCTTTATAATCTCCACCCCGTCCATATCCGGAAGCCCCAGATCCAGAAGCATTACCTTCGGCTTGTCGGACGCCGCCAAGCGCACGGCCTCCTCCCCGGTCCGGGCCTCCAGATGCTGATATCCCTGTGTTTCCAGCGTCATGCAGATCAGGTTCCGTATCGGAAAATCGTCCTCCACCACCAGAATTTTCGTCTTATCCATTGTATTGCACCTCCGCAGATTGTAATGTGAACCAGAAAACAGCGCCATGGGGACTGGCGGGGCGGACGCCGATTTGCCCGCCGTGGGCCATGACGATGGCCCTGCACAGGGCCAGCCCCAGGCCTAAGCCCCTGCGCCCGTCGCTGCCGACGTTTCCGCCCGTATAAAATATCTCGAAAATCTTTTCCTGATCCTCCGGGGCGATTCCCGGCCCATCGTCGGCAATCTCCCATAGGATCCTCTTCCCCTCTCTTCCCACCCGCAGCCGGATATGGGAGCCGGGCGGCGTATACCGCACCGCATTGTTCAGGATATTGACCAATACCTGCACAATCAGGCGGGCGTCCATCCGGGCCAGAAGCAGCTCCTCCTCCGTCTCCCAGGAGATCTCCCTCTCCTTTGCCCGGCTGTCCAGATGCTTTACCGCCTCCTGGATTACATCCTCCACCAGTTCCGTCTCCAGGTGAAGGGTCAGGGCCCCTTCCTCCATACGGGTGATGGACAGAAGGTTTTCCACCAGGCTGATCAGCCAGCCCGCATCCTCCTTAATATTTTTATAGAGGGTTTCCTTCTGCTTTTCGCCCAAAGAGGCTGCGCTCTCCAACAGGATGCCAGCATTGCCGGAGATACTGGTTAAAGGAGTCCGCAGGTCATGGGAAATGCTGCGCAAAAGATTCGCCCGCAGGCTCTCCTTCTGGGCCTGTACCTCCGCCTCCTGCTTTTCCCGGTTCAGCTTCTCCTTCTCCAGCGCCAGCCCGCATTGGTCCGCCACCGCCAAAAGGAGATTCCGCTCCACCGGTCCCTTTCCTCTTTTCTCCGAAATTTTCTCCGAAAGCGACAGGCCGATTACCGCCAGGGCATGCTCCCTTCCCCCTATGGCCAGGTAAAGGGCGTCCGCCTCCGGGAAACGCTTCGTCGAACGGCCGGCGCAGCGGTTGTTCTCCCACACCCAGTACAGGGCCCGCAGATCCTCCAGCTGCTCCGGCACCGCCCTCTCCCCCGCCGACTCCGGATAGATGCGGGTAAGACGCAGCCCTCCCTGCCCATCCGGCTCGTACACCGCCGCCGGACAGCCGGACAGCTTGTAGAGCTGCTCCGCCGCCGTGCGCAGAATCTCTCCCGTCCGTTCCACCTTCTGCAGCTTTTCGCTCGTCTCCAAAAGCACGCCGGTCCGGTAAGCCCTCTCATCCGCCTCCGCCGCCTGGTTCTTGATCCGCAGGGTCAGGGCCGTGGTAATAAAGCTGACCGCCACCATGACGATAAAGGTCATCGGATAATCCGGGTCGTAGACGCGCAGGGTGAACCTCGGCTCCGTAAAAAAATAATTGTACAGAATCATCCCCGCAAAGGAAGAGAGGGCCGCATACAGCCAGCCTCCGCTCCACAAGGCAATCAGCTGGACGCACAGGATATAAATCATCAGAATATTGGCCGACGCCAGGCCCAGCTGCTGAAAGGCCAGTCCGCCTACCGTAGCGGCAGCCAGTAAAACGGCAGCCTTTAAAAGCCCTGTCCAGGAAAGACGAATCCCTGTCATTTTCATCCACCATTCCCTTCCGCCGCCGGGCCGGACAGCCAGAGGATAAGCCCTGGCAGCTCCCAGCGCACCCGATAACCCTCCGCCTGGTATTCCTCGGCCAGCTCCCTATTCTCCTGATAGCGCAGATCCAGCACAACCTGGTCCGCAGCGTCCCGCTGGTCCGTATCATACAGCTCCTCCACCGTCCACAGATGGGCCAGAAGCATCGTAGAGGCCGCCACCGTCTGCCCGCTTCCTTCCGTCTCCGCCCGGACCTCTCTCAGGATCTCTTCCATCTTTCCATAGCTTTCCCGGTTATGGAGCCACTGCTCCAGATAGTTTGCCCGATCGCCGTGAAAGGATACCGCAAGCAGCAGGGAAAGAGCCGCCATGGAGCCACACAGGAGGAGCCGAACCCGCTCCCTGCCAAAGCCCGCCGTCGCCTGGATGGTAAGGTAAAACAGAAAGACCAGGGTGCCGAACTGATATTGGAAATCAATGTTATACTGGTAAGAATAATCCGTCATTAAGTTGAACAAAAGCATTGGGGCAAGGAGGATCAGCTGCTCCTTCTTAAGCCCGATTAGCGGCAGGAACAAAAGAGGGAGGAACATCTGCATCAGATACAGCCATTTTTCCTGCTGGAACGCCACCCAGAGCACATGGAGGGGATTCTGCAGGATATTGAGCACCAGGTTTCCAAAGCCGCCCTCGCCGGTTTCATACTGGCTGTAGTGGACGGTCGCCAGGGTCCCCAGCCCCTGGCTCGACACATAAGCCACCGCAGCGAAAAAATAGAGCAGGGCAAAGCCGGCCAACCCCGCGAAAAACAAACGCTCGCGCTTCCCGATTCCCGGCCTTATGGCCAGATAAGCCGAGGCGCACAGCAGATAGATGGCCGCGTCCTCCTTTACCATCAGCACGCATAAGGCAGCCGCAGCCGCTCCCTTCAGCCGGCCGGTATGGGCCAGATATAAGAAGGTCAGAAGGAAGGGCGTCAGCAGAAAGTTCTCATGGAAGTCATAAAAACAGCCGCCGGCCAGAGCCGGATAGGCCAGAAAAGCCAGGACCATCCAGCCCGTCGTCCTCCGGGAAAGGCCGAAGGCGCGGCAGAGACCTCCCAAAGGCAGGACACTCACCGCAAGCCCCAGCACCTGCAGGCAGACCAACGTCAGCGGATGGGGAAATAAGGCGTAAACGGGCAGCAGAAAATATAAGGCCGGCGAAAAGTGGACGGCAAAATGAGACAGGAGCCTCCCCCGTTCGCAGGTCGTGAGAGGCAGGCCGGTGGTACGCATCTGCTCAAACATCTGGGTAAAAATCCCGAAATCAAAGCCGGGAGCCCGAAATTCCAGGTAGCGAAAGGCCGTAATCCCGCCGGCTGCCAGCAAAAAGGCCACCGCTCCTATGCCCGATACAAGAAATAGTTTCCGGCGACTCCAATCCTTCCGCCTTTGCTCCTCCCGGCGGGAAAACGCTCGTCCTGCTCCCTCTGTCCTCTCCGCTCTTCCCGCTCCTTCTCCCCGTTCTCCCCGCCTTTTTATCTCCTCCGGCAGGGCGATATAGGCCAAAAAGAGCAGGGCTGCCGAGAGCCCCAGGCCCCCGCCGCTTACTGCCGTTACAACGAGAAGGATAAGCAGAACCGCGCTCAGAAGCCATTTCCGGACCGCCGCAAAGCGAATGCCAAGCAGGAAACAGCCGGCCCAAATAACGGCGGACAGCAGGACGTCCCCGGCAGAAATCCAGCCGGTGACCATCTCCTCCGGCGCAAAGACACTCCCGCTCATAAACGCCTGGGCGCAAAGAACCACGCACAGGGACTGGAGGGCCGAACCGAACATAACTGAAATTTTTTCTTTATCTTGTTTTTCTCTCTCCAGCTCCATCTGTTCCGCCATCCGCGTTCTCCTTTATCTCAACCATAGTCTTCAGTCGTTTGACCCTGGCATCATTGTAATAAATATTTGCCCCACTGTCAATCCGCACCATACTATTGTCCGGGGAGATAAATTCAGGTTCCAGTCCTCCTCTTATATAAACGGATAAGCAGAAAGGGGGGAGTATAAAGGGATAAGCAGAAAGGGATGAGCAGAAAGACTGCCCGGAAATCTGTACGACCGACAGATTTCCGGGCAGTCTTCGCGTCTTTTTACAACACTGGGAAAGGTATGCCTCATGTTTTCTTCGTGAACTGCGTATGGCATTTCGGGCAGGTAATATGTTTTTCCCCCTGGCCCTTCAATGTCCTCATCTTTTGTCCGCAGGACGGGCATTTAAAAAACACATGGGTTTTTCTCTGTTTCAAATGCGCCCATCTCTTCGCAATGGGGCCGGTGATTTTTCTCTTCAGGGCCAAAAAACGGACATTTTCCTGATAGCGCTTGCTTACATTTTTGGAAAACATGCGGAAATAAGACCAAATCAGCAGGACAAGCGCGATCCAGTACAGAATGGTTCCGATTCCCCTTGCGCCGAAAATAAGGGAAATCACCAGGCAAACCATTACCGCTCCCGTCAGGAAACGTCCCATCTGATCCAAGCCATAGCGTCCGTACATAAAGCGGGCAAACCTATTTCTCAGGTTGCTCATAAAGTTCCTCATATCTGCATTGCTCCCTGTCGTATATTTACTTACAACTATATCACGTATTTCTGAAGAATCTGTGTCCAATTCTTAAAAATTTCGGAAGCTTCAGCGCATATCAGCATTCAGTTTGTATTTCAGATTGCTCTGGATTTTCTTCATAAAGCTGTCGATATCCTTGGGCGCAAAGGCTTTCTCCTGGGGAACGAAGGTAATCTTGAAGGCCATGCTCTTTTTGCCCTCTCCCACCTGCTCGCCGCGGTAGATATCGAACAATTCCACGCTGTCCGCATATTTGCAGGCCCTTTTAATCTCTGCCGTAAGCGCGCCGCATTCCATTCCTTCCTCCACGACGAGAGCCAGGTCGCGGACCGCCGCCGGGAACTTCGGAATCGGCCGGTAGGTGATGCCGGACGCCATATGGCGGACCAAGGCAGGATAGTCTATTTCTCCCAGGAAGATATTATGGTTTGCCTTGCTGTCCTTAGGCAGCTTCAACTCATTTACAATGCTGTTGGCCAGCTTTCCAAAGACGCCGACTCTCTCTCCCCCGCAAAGGATATAGGCGGCAATGCCGGGATGGAGGTAAGGGACGTCCTCGGCCCGTTCATACTCGATCTCCATGCCGAACATCTCGCCCAGCATTTCCACCGTACCTTTCACAGTGAAGAAATCCTCTTCATCGCCAAAGGCGGCAAAGCCCAAATGCAGGATCTCGTCGGGCAGCTCCGTGATGGGCTGCTGCTTGGGCACATAGATATTGGACAGTTCAAAAATACGGCCGTCGTTATTGCCGCGCTTCAAATTCTCCACGATGGTGTTCAGCAGAGAAGGGGCAAGCAGGGGACGCATAATCGTCAGGTTCGCCGTGATCGGATTCAGCAGGCGGATCACATTACGCTCCGGCGCATCCGCGGCGATATGCAGGGCGTCCAGGTCCGCGTCGGAATAAAAGGCGAGGGTGGAAATCTCATTGTATCCCTGGCCGCACATCGTGCGTTTCAGCTTTGCCCGCCGCTGTTCGTCGGCATTCAGACCTCCGTTGGTGACTGTGGCGTCCTTTAAGAAGGTAGGGACGATATGGTCATAGCCGTACTCCCGGATAACCTCCTCCGCCAGATCCGGCTCTCCGATCTCGATATCCTCGCGGTAGCGGGGGGCCGTTACGTTCAGCTGATCCCCATCGCGCTCTACCGTAAAATGCAGACGGGTCAGGATATCCACAATGGTATCCGCCGGGACCTCAATCCCCAGAATCCTATTGATGCCGCTCACCGTGGCGGTAAAGCGCTTGCCCTCGCGGGGAGCCCCTGCGCTTACGTCAAAGGCGCTGGCCGTCACCTCGCCGCAGCCAAGCTCCTGAATCAAATGCAGGGCGCGGGCCATGCCCAATTCGCAGGTGTATTCGGAGATTCCCTTCTCATAATGGCTGGAAGAATCCGTGCTCTGTCCCAGAGCGCGGGAGGTCTTGCGCACATTGTCCCGGACAAACTTTGCCGACTCAAAAAGGAGCTGGGTCGTGTGCTCGGTGATCTCGCTGTTTAATCCGCCCATGATTCCGGCCAGGGCCACCGGCCCCTCCCCGTCGCAGATCACCAGGTTGTTGGGATTCAGGGTGAATTCCTTCCCATCCAGGGTGACGATCTTCTCCCCCTCCCGGGCGCGGCGGACGATAATCCGGCAGTCCCGCAGAGTGGACATGTCAAAGGCGTGCATCGGCTGGCCGATCTCCAGCATTACGAAGTTGGTAATATCCACCACGTTGCTGATGCTGCGCAGGCCGCAGAGCGCCAGGTAACGCCGCATCCACTGGGGGGATTTCCCGAAGGTAATATTATGCACCCCATGTCCCAGATAGCGGGGGCACAAATCGGGAGCCTCCACGGTGATATCCAGATCCGGATAAACGTAATCGCTCTGCACGTAGTCCGTCGCAGGCATTTTAAGCGGCTTATCGAGGACGGCGGCCACCTCGCGGGCAATGCCCAGCACCGACTGGCAGTCCGCCCGGTTCGCCGTAATGGAAATGTCAAAAATCGTATCGTCCAGACCGACCAGGGGCTTGATATCCTCCCCCACCGGCGCGTCGTCCGGCAGTTCCAGAAGCCCGAAGTAATCGCTGCCGGGATAAAGATCGTCGTTTAAGCCCAGTTCCGTGCCGCTGCAGAGCATGCCGTTGCTCTCATAGCCGCGCAGCTTGCCTTTTTTGATCTTTGCCACTCCGGTCACGGTCTTGTGATCCCGCGCCGTCTCCAGGACGGTCGCCCCAGGGAGGGCCACCGGATATTTTTTCCCGGCACGGACATTGTCCGCCCCGCAGCAGATCTGCAGGATCTCGCCGGTTCCTGCGTCTACCTGGCAGACCGACAGATGGGTGTCGGGAATCGGCTCGCACTCCTTCACCAGACCCACGACAACGCCGGTGATATCCTTTCCGATGTCGATCCGCTCTTCCACCTCAAAACCGCAGCCAAAGAGCTTTTGTTCCAGCTCCTGGGCCGTCACGTCAATATCCACATATTCTTTCAGCCAACTGAATGGTACTTTCATGATCGTCCGTCCCTCCTTAATTCTGGAACTGCTTTAAGAAACGCAGATCGTTCTCATAAAACAGGCCAATATTGTTGATGCCGTATTTCAGCATGGCGATGCGCTCAATGCCGATGCCAAAGGCGAGCCCAGAGTAGACGTTCGGGTCAACGCCGCAGTTTTCCAATACCTTGTGATGGACGATGCCCCCGCCCAGCACCTCAATCCAGCCGGTTCCCTTGCACAGAGAGCAGCCCTCTCCGCCGCAGGCAAAGCAGCTGACGTCAACCTCCACGCTGGGCTCCGTAAAAGGAAAATAGCTGGGGCGAAGCCGGGTCTTTACGCTGTCCCCGAAAATCTTCTTCACAAACTCATCCAGCATTCCCTGCAGATCGCAGAGGGTGATGTGCTTATCCACAACCAGCCCCTCCATCTGATAAAACATCGGAGAATGGGTGGCGTCGCTGTCGCTGCGGAATACGCGGCCGGGAACCAGAACCTTAATCGGCGGCTTTTTCGCATCCATCACACGGATCTGTCCGGGACTCGTATGGGTGCGCAGCACAATATCCTCCGACAGATAGAAGGTATCCTGCATATCGCGGGCCGGATGGTTCTTCGGCACGTTCAGCCGGCTGAAATTATGGTCGTCGTCCTCGATCTCCGGCCCCTCAAAAACCTCAAAGCCCATGCCGGAAAAGACGTCGATCATCTCATTTTTCGTGATGGTGATGGGATGGAGGGTTCCCGCCGGACGCTTCTTAGCCGGCATCGTGATATCCACCTGCTCGGACTGGTTGCGAAGCTCCAGATCCTTCTCCTCCATCTTCTGACGGACTTCCTGGTATCTCTGCTCGGCATAGTTCTTAAATTCATTGATCAGTTTTCCCACGGCAGGCCGGTCTTCCTTCGGCACATTTCCCAGCTCCTTCATCAGGCCGGTGACGCTGCCCTTTTTGCTCAGGTAGGCCTGCCAGAACGCATCCAGCTCCGCCTTCGACTGGACGCGGCCCAGGGCCTCTTCCATCTGTTCCCGCAATGCTTTGATTTTTGCTTCCATAACACACCTCATTACATTTATTAGCGTCTGGGGCGGCCTGCCAGCCTTGCGTGTATGCACGCAGTCTGTCTGTCCGCTGAGACAGGGCTTTCTGTTATTGTTTATGAAAGCCCTCCGAATTGCGACGCGAAGCTAGTCCTTTAAGGCTCCGCTCCGCCGCAGTGCGATCCTCGCGGAGCGTTTTTTTATAGGAACGAAGTTCTTATAAAAAAAACTCCGTCCTCTAATAGGACGAAGCTTCATACTCCGTGGTACCACCCATACTTCCGCCGCTGTCGCGGCAGCACTTGATCGCCTGTAACGGGACGCCCCGATCTGCACTACTGAGGATTTTCCGTTCGCACAGACCGCTCCGGAGTGAATCTGTACAGCCCTGTTCGGAAAACCTTTCAGCCGGTGAATTTTCTCTCTGCTCCAGGGCGGATGCCCTGTATACCCCAGTGATCTGTACACTGTCTCCATCTCTGCGTTTTGACTCTCACACTATAACACGGTAACAGACCTGTGTCAAGCACAATTTCCTGCCCAACCCTGGAACCCGCAGGGTGAAAAAGGATGAAAAAGTGTTGAAAATCAGGCTGAATCTGGTATAATGATTGCAGCCCATAGAGAGAAGATTGACTATCCTGAGCGTTATATAGAAAAATGGGATACCATGGATCCAAGGATGCAGGAAGGGCTAAAAAAGCATTGGAATAAAGAGATCAAGAATTTCGGCCAATCTATTCAGGACAGAATCGATGAATTGATAGGTAATTGCGAAACAGGTCAGTAATTATAAGCGCATAGACGGTCAGAGGTGCAAATTCTATCGAAAGTGATGGGAATTTCCAGTTAGAGCTGTTGCAAAGAACGAAATATAGATGAGTAATCGAAAAATGG
>CALWRE010000088.1 GCA_944383835.1 uncultured Lachnospiraceae bacterium
GGCTGGCCGCCGGAGCCGGCGTTTTCTCTCACCCCGGAGGAGGAAAGCGTGGAAGTTCTGTTCTGCCGGGAAGGAGAGGCCAGCCTGAAGCTGGCTGCGGGACAGAGGGTGTCTCTGGGCCCCGGTCAGGTCTTGTTCCTCACCGGCAGGGACGCCGGCTCTCTTTGCCGTTTTTCCCCGGAATATTTTCGGGGAATATTGGTATGGGAAAAAATAGGGGATATTCTGGCAGCCCTGACGGCTCTCTGCCCTGGGCTTGCGGAGGGGCCGTCGCCCAAGGGGCACGGAGGGATGGCGGCCGACGCCGCTTTGTGGTGCGGATCCATGTTTCATACGCTGGACCGGCTCCCGGCGCAAAAGCAGGGAAATTACTGCGCGATCAAGGTCTTGGAGCTGCTCTATCTGATTCACGGGAGCAAGGCTTCGGACGGGCAGAGAAAAGAGACCGGTTATTATGACCCGGCCCAGCTCCAGGCCGTCCAGGGCGCCCATGATTATATGCTGGAGCATTTGGAAGAGCCGCTGACGATTCCGCAGCTGGCAGCCCGCTTTCATCTGTCGGGCACGATGCTGAAGACCTGTTTCCGGCAAATTTACGGGCAGCCGATTCATCGGTATCTTTTAGAGCAGCGGATGATAAAGGCGGCGAAGCTGCTGTCCGAGACACAGATGACGGTGTTGCAGGTGGCGGAGGCGGTGGGATACGGCAGCGCCAGCCAGTTCAGCGTGACCTTTAAGGCCCGCTATCAGATGTCGCCGGCGCAGTACCGGCGGGCAGCGAGAAAAATGTCCGTTTCCGTCCAATTTTGTCCGAAACAAAACGAAAAATCCCCCTAGATTCGATATAATCTTTTAATTGAACAAGGTGCTGCTACCTGGAAAAGGAGGAGATTTGGCATGAAGCATCATCGTTTCTGGGCCTGGGGAGCTGTGATCTGCATGATCATGGCCATGATCACCGGGTATCATCATCGTTAAACAGGAGGTGTATCATAATGATCAAAACAAGTACATACAAATGCCTGGCTCTGTTTGCCGGCGGCGTTCTGTTTGGCTCCGCAGGGCTGAAGCTGTTATCCAGCAAGGATGCGAAGAAGGCTTATACCCACGCGGCTGCGGCTGCGCTGCGGATGAAGGATTCCGTGATGGAGACGGTGGTCACCGTACAGGAAAATGCCGCCGATATCCTGGCCTCCGCCAAGGAGATCAATGAGCGGCGTGCTGAGGCGGAGGAGGTGGCCGAAGCGGAGGCCGGCGGTTCTGAGGCAGCTGAGGCATAATAAAATGAAATTTCAGATCAAACATGAATGCCGGGGCCGGATGCGCGTGCAGTTATCCAGGCCCCGGATGACGTTGGAACAGGCTGATTTACTGGAATCCTGGATTCAGGCCCTGCCCCAGGTGGAGCGGGCCAGCGTCCATGAGAGGACGCGCTGCGCGGTCATCGAATATACGGGCAGCCGAAGGGCGTTGCTGGAGGCCCTTGGCGGCTTTCCCGGCTGGGATAAAGCGGAGAATAAGCCGGTCTGCGGCAGCAGCCGGGCTCTCAACCGCCGCTATAAGGAAAAACTGGTGGGGATGGTGGCGTTTAAGGCGATTCAGCCTCTATTCTTCCCGGCCCCGCTACGGGCGGCTTACACGGTGCTGCGGGCGGTTCCCTACCTGGTCCGCGGGCTGCGCTGCCTGCTTCGACGCCGTCTGCATGTGGAGGTGCTGGACGGCGTTTCCGTTTTTGTGTCGATTCTGCGCCGGGATTTCTCCACCGCCAGCTCCGTGATGTTTTTGCTGGGGCTGGGGGAACTGCTGGAAGAGTGGACCCATAAAAAATCGGTGGACGATCTGGCCCGCAGCATGTCCCTGCACATCGACCGGGTATGGCTGAAAACGGAAGAGGGGGAGGTGCTGGTTCCTCTCCATGAAGTCCGCGCCGGCGACCGGGTTGCGGTGCGCATGGGCGGGATGATTCCTCTGGACGGGGTCGTTGCGGAAGGGGAAATTATGGCCAATCAGGCTTCCCTTACCGGCGAATCCATCCCTGTACCCAAACACCCCGGCTCCAGCGTTTATGCCGGCACGGTGGTGGAGGAGGGAGAATGCGTCCTCACCGTATCCAGCCAGTCCGGAAACGGCCGCTACGATAAGATTGTGGCGATGATCGAGCAGTCGGAAAAGCTGAAATCCGCTGCGGAGAGCCGGGCAGACAGCCTGGCGGACAAGCTGGTTCCCGTATGCCTGGCAGGCAGCGCTCTGGTCTATTTCCTTACCCGAAACGTCACCCGGGCGCTCTCGGTGCTGATGGTGGATTTTTCCTGCGCCCTGAAGCTGTCCATGCCGCTGTCGGTGCTCTCTGCCATGAGCGAGGCCAGCCGCTTTCATATTACGGTCAAAGGGGGCAAATACCTGGAGGCCGTGGCGCGGGCAGACACCCTTGTCTTTGACAAGGCCGGAACCCTGACGTATGCCAATCCGGTGGTGGCCCAGGTGATTCCCTTTGGCGGGCGCAGCCAGGCAGAAATGCTGCGCTTGGCGGCCTGTCTGGAGGAACATTTCCCTCACTCCATGGCGAACGCCGTGGTGCAGGCGGCCAGGGAGCAGGGGCTAACCCATGAGGAGATGCATTCCCAGGTGGAATATCTGGTAGCCCACGGCATCGCCAGCACGGTGAACGGCCAGCGGGTCGTCATCGGCAGCGCCCACTTTGTCTTTGAGGATGAGGGCTGTACGGTTCCCACCGGCGAGGAGGAGGCCTTCGAGACCCTGCCCAGGCAGTACAGCCATCTGTACTTGGCTGTGGGCGGCGTCCTGGCCGCTGTTATCTGCATTGCGGACCCTCTGCGCACGGAGGCCGCCGCTGTGGTGTCGTTCCTGCGCCATCTGGGTGTAAAAAAGATCGTGATGCTGACCGGGGACAGCGAGCGGACAGCCGCCGCGATTGCCGGGCAGGTGGGCGTGGACGAATACCGCTCGGAGGTGCTGCCGGAGGATAAGGCTTCTTTTGTCCAAAGCGAGAGGGAGCAGGGCCGCGTCGTAGTGATGATCGGCGACGGGATCAACGACTCGCCTGCCCTGTCCGCCGCGGATGTAGGGGTAGCCATCAGCGACGGGGCGGCCATCGCACGGGAAATCGCCGATATTACCATTGCGGCCGACGACCTGACAGAACTGGTAAAGCTTCGCCTCCTCTCCGAACGGCTGATGGACCGCATCCGCTCCAACTACCGCTTTGTCATCAGCTTTAACAGCGGCCTGATCGCTCTGGGAACCCTGGGGATTCTGGCCCCGGCGGCCTCGGCCATGCTTCACAACCTCTCCACCCTGGCCCTGAGCCTGCACAGCATGACCAGCCTCCTGCCGCAGACAGAAACCCCGCCCCTTCCCGGTCCCCAGCCGTAACAAAGGGCCCTTCTCCCAATATCAAAAAGCCACCCCGCATTTCTCGATTACTCCCTTGTGACCCCGCGCCCGGCGTGGTATAATGTTCACGAAGCAATGAGCCGTGCAGGCACCTACGCGCAGCGGGCCGCCATGCGAAGCATGAGCGAGCCAGCGGAGTCGTGGGCGCCTATAGGGCGAAGCCCGTGAGCGAGGGGCGAAAGCCCCGAGCGCGCACGGCTCATTTGCGTAACATGCAGAGAAAGTGCGAACCGCGCACGGTTCACCCGCGTAACATGCAGGGGAAGAAAGGGCAGTCTTATGGTGTGGATTATTCTGGGCAGTTTGTGTTTTGCCTATTATGCCATAATTGAATATTTTTCAGATGGGCAGCAGATGACTATCATATGGATTGTTCTGGCTGTCCTGTTTCTATGCTGCTATCTCTGGAAAGAATTCCGAAAAAGGCATCCGGGAAAGAAAAAGCCTCTGTGGTTTCGGACTTTTTGCTGTACCAGCCTGTGCCTCCTTCTGGTTCTGCTGGGCGTGACGGCGAGCCGGATTATCCTGAATATGTTTGCTTCGCCGGAGCCGGCCCTGGACTATATCGTGGTGCTGAGCCAGGGGGATGTGGGCGGGGAGTCCGAGGCGGAATTGGTGCAGCGGTTGAACCGGACCGCCGCTTATCTCAGGGAGAATCCGGAGACTTCGGTGATTATTTCCGGCGGCTGGAATGCGGAAAAGGGCTCTTCCTCCGCGCAGGTAATGTATCAGTACCTGCTGCGCTATGGGGTGGAGAGAGAGCGGGTGTTCTGGGAGACGCATTCGGAAAATACGGAGCAGAATCTGTTTAACAGCATGGTGATCGCCGGCGGAAGGCAGGCGAGGCTGGGAATCGTCTCCAGCGATTATTTCGCTTACCGGGCGTGTCGGGTGGCCCGCAATCTGGGCATGACAAATGCGGAAAGCATTCCGGCGGCAACGACGACATGGCTTTTGCCCCATCGCATTGTGACGGAATTGCTCTATGTGCTGGAGGATAAATTTTTAGGAATCTGATGATATGATACAAGCGTCAAAAGGCGTTTTTTATCAAGTGGGTAGGAGGAAGAAGCAGGATGGCCAAACTGTATTTTCGCCATGGGGCGATGGGAAGTTCCAAGTCAGCCAATGCGCTGATGGTGGATTACAATTACTATGAGAGGGGAAAGAAGGCCCTTTTGGTGAAGCCAAAGCTGGACAACCGAGACGGAGAGGGAATCGTCCGTTCGCGGATGGGCTTGGAGAAAAAATGCGGGTTTGTGGAAGAACTAGTGCGGATGAGCGACGACGAGATTGAAGAATATGCCTGCATTATCGTGGATGAGGCGCAGTTTTGCACCAAGGAGCAGATATCTTTTTTTGTGCATATTGTCGATGATCTGGAGATTCCGGTGATCTGCTACGGCCTGCGCACGGATTTTACGCACAGTTTATTTGAGGGAAGCCTGTGGCTCCTGGCCTGGGCGGATGTGATTGAGGAGATCCGTACGGTCTGCTGGTGCGGCCATGCGGCTACCTGCAATGCCCGGATTGACAGCGAGGGAAATATGCTCCGCGAAGGGGAGCAGGTGGTACTGGGAGCAAACGATAAATATATTTCCCTTTGCCGCAAGCATTATAATGAGGGAAATACCGGCAAAAGGAACGAGACAGAAAAATAACAGGGGAGTTTTGCTGAAATTTTTATAAAAAGCCCGAAAATCCTTTACGGATGGGCTTTTTTTCGTTATAATGTATACGCTGTGTTTGATACATCAAATAATATTTTGGCGTCCTGACGGTTTTCCTTTCCGGACGCCGGAGAAAAATTAGGAGGAAACACAAAATGGCAAAATGGGTTTACTTATTTAAGGAAGGCAATGCCGGCATGCGCAACCTTCTGGGTGGAAAAGGAGCCAATCTGGCGGAGATGACCAACCTGGGTCTTCCGATTCCCCAGGGCTTTACCGTTACCACGGAAGCATGCACCGATTACTACAACAATGGCAAGCAGATTTCCGAAGAGATCCAGGGACAGATTTTTGATGCGCTGAAAACGCTGGAGGAGCTCCAGGGGAAGAAATTCGGCGACACAGAGGATCCGCTGCTGGTGTCGGTGCGTTCCGGCGCCCGTGCTTCCATGCCCGGCATGATGGATACGATTTTGAACCTTGGTCTGAATGATGTTTCTGTTGAAGGCTTTGCCAAGAAGACCGGCAATCCCAGATTTGCCTATGACTCCTATAGAAGATTTATTCAGATGTTTTCCGACGTGGTTATGGAAGTATCCAAATCCGAGTTTGAGAAGATTATCGATGAGATGAAAGAGGCCAAGGGCGTTCATTATGACACGGAACTGACGGCCGACGATCTGAAAGAGCTGATTGTCCGTTTCAAGGAGATGTACAAGAAGGCGATGAACGGCGAGGAGTTCCCGCAGGATCCCAAGGTTCAGCTGATGGAGGCGGTTAAGGCCGTTTTCCGTTCCTGGGACAACCCTCGTGCCATCGTATACCGCAGAATGAACGATATCCCCGGCGACTGGGGAACGGCGGTCAATGTGCAGGCCATGGTGTTTGGCAACATGGGCAATACCTCCGGTACCGGCGTGGCTTTCACCCGCAACCCTGCCACCGGTGAGAAGGGAATTTTCGGCGAGTACCTGATCAACGCCCAGGGCGAGGACGTGGTGGCCGGCGTGCGTACGCCGCAGCCGATCACGAAGCTGGCCGAGGACCTGCCGGAGTGCTTTAAGGAATTTATGGATCTGGCGATGAAGCTGGAGGACCATTACCGCGATATGCAGGATATGGAGTTCACGATCCAGGAGGGCAAGCTCTACTTCCTGCAGACCAGAAATGGCAAGAGGACGGCTCCTGCCGCCATCAAGATTGCCTGCGACGTGGTAGACGAAGGAAAGATTACCCCCGAGGAAGCGGTATGCCGCATCGAGGCCAAGAGCCTGGATCAGCTGCTGCATCCCACCTTTGATCCCGAGGCCCTGAAGGCCGGACAGGTGATCGGAAGCGCCCTGCCTGCCTCCCCTGGAGCTGCGGCCGGACAGGTTTATTTCTCCGCTGAGGATGCAAAGGCGGCCCATGAGAAGGGAGCCAGGGTTATCCTGGTTCGTCTAGAGACTTCCCCCGAGGATATCGAGGGCATGCATGCTGCCGAGGGCGTGCTGACGGTGCGCGGCGGCATGACCTCTCACGCTGCCGTTGTGGCCCGCGGCATGGGCACCTGCTGCGTATCCGGCTGCGGCGATATCAAGATCGACGAGGCGGCTAAGGTATTTGAGCTGGGCGGCGAGACCTTCCATGAGGGAGATTATATTTCCCTGGACGGCACCACCGGCAAGATCTATAAGGGCGATATTAAGACAGTAGAAGCTTCCGTGGGCGGCGACTTCGGCCGGATTATGGCCTGGGCCGACCAGTTCCGCAAGCTGAGCGTACGCACCAACGCGGATAATCCCAGAGATACCCGCAACGCTGTGCGTCTGGGCGCCGAGGGCATTGGCCTCTGCCGCACGGAGCATATGTTCTTTGAGCCGGAGAGAATTCCGAAGATCCGCAAGATGATCC
>CALWRE010000089.1 GCA_944383835.1 uncultured Lachnospiraceae bacterium
CCAGAACTTCTCCCGTCAGCTTTTTTCTTTTAAAATCGTAAAAAACATCTCGCTGAGGCTTCTGCCCTTTGGTCAGCCAGATAAAAGCAAGATCCCGCTGGCACAGGTCAACAATCCGGTCAACGGCTCGGACTCCGCGCATGTTTGCGTAGGTAACGACAGCATACAGCATGATTGGGTTAAACCCGGTTCTTCCCTTATCTGAATAGCAGGCCAGCTGTTCTGCGATATCGTCCATCTTTCGATACCCGTCTGCACGAAGGAGCAGGCTGAGCAGAAAACCAACTCGCCCGTCTGCCGTTTCGGGGAGACTTTTCAGCCTTTTCTCCTCTTCCTTCATTCTCGCTGTGAAACCTTCAAAATGATTCGTATCCAGAATATCCAGATAATAACCTTCACCTCGTCGAACCTTCACTGCGGCCCCATATTTCTGCAGTTCTTCGTCCAGTTCCTTCATGAGCCTGCGCATCATGCGATTTCCCACTCCCAGAGCTAACTCCAGTTGCTCCGGAGAATGTACTCGTCTGTCACGCAGTATTTCCATGATCTGCAGTACTCTTCTGTAATCCATTATCTCCTCTCCCGCCTTTTCACTGTTATCCGTTCACTATACCTACCCGGGACTTGTACCGTTCCCTTTAACAGCTTGATTTTATTGTAACAGTCCCTATCCCACGGCACAACGCAGGAAATTTCCACTTTGGTGGAACGAAAACTACCTTTTCCCAATAAATAGGCGGTATCCCCCTCTGCAAAGGATACCGCCCATTTCATTTATCTTTTTATTTGTCTTTTTTATTATCTTTATAAAATCTTATTTAGGCCGCACAGGAAGATACAGCTTAAAGTAGGCCACGCTTCCTCTCTCGCCAAACTCTCCGGCCAGAACCGTCCCGATCATCGAGCCGGCCGACTCAAAGCCCTTGCGCTCAATATAGGCAAGAAGAGGCATCAGTTCCGCCCTGCTCATCCAGCCCGTCTCCGAGCGAAGAATCGTCACCGCCATCGTCCCCTCATAGGACAGACGGTAATCCGCCAGCTGCCTTTCCAGTCCCATATCGCGGACCCAGTCTTCTCCGGCAGCCATTCCATAATATTCCTCATAGCCCAGCTCCTGATTGCGAAGAACCTCCTCCGGCACGTAGAACACCTGCCTGGTACAGGGGATCTGTCCCTGGAGCCTTGCCAGCAGTTTGTCCGTGTCCTTTCCGCCGCTGAACTGGTACTGCGGGCCGTTTTTCAGCACGGCGTAGCAGCTCTTCATTCCTTTCTCGAACCAGCAGCGCCCGGTCTTCGTCGAAGCTTCCGCCACGCTCTCTTCCCAGTCGCCGATTGCACGCTCCAGCCGTTCCAACTCCTGCCGCTCTTTCTCTACTTCCTTTCTCCGCAAAGTAAAAGCGCCCAAAATTGCACCGACATCCGCCCCGTTTAAAAGCTCCTTCGCCTCCTCCACGGAAAATCCCATGGAGCGGTACAGCCTGGCCTGCAGGGCCATCCGCAGGTCGGTCGGCGAATAATCCCCCGTGCGCTTCGCGCTGTTCACCGACAGCAGTCCTTCCTTCTCATAATTACGCAATGTACCGGCATTTACTCCCAATGCCTCCGCCGCTTCTCTCACCAAATATTTTTCTTCTTCCATTCTATCACCTTCCCGCCTGATTGATGAGTATGATGAGTACTTGAGCCATAAGCGTCTTGCGATATTTTATTCCTTGGTTCCCTTATAGAATACCACATTTTTAGGGAAATGAAAATCCTTTCCCACGGGCCTCATCAACCGTTTTCTGAAGACTTTCCTTTTTCCAAAACAAAGATATATTCATGCGCCAGCATTAAAAATTTCCGTTCCTGGTTCATCCAATAACTTGTCGAAAGGCAATTATGCTGCTCCTTAATAATGATCTCCTTTAAAACAAAACCGCTATTTAAAAATTTTTGCATGGAATCCATTCCAAGCGGAAACAATCTGCCATGTTTCCTAATATCTCCAATCATATAAGCACATATTCCATCCTTTTTTAGTACACGAAAAAACTCTTTCGCTGCCCCCTCTATAGCAGTCAAAAAAGGTACATATTCAAAATTTGAAATATCATTTTCTTGGTCAGAAGAATACGATATGATATTGGCATATGGCGGATGTGTGCAAATAAGATTAATACTTTCCGTCTTGATAAAATGTAAATTTCGGGCATCGCCCTGTCTGGTGAAAATTTTAGAACTTATCTTATAAGGAAATTTCAGATTTGCATTAGACAACTTAACAGAAGCCTCATTAATATCGACACCAATCGCATTTCTCCCTAATAGCTTTGCTTCAATCAGTGTCGTCCCACTCCCCAAAAACGGATCCAGCACCCAATCCTTTTCTCGCGAATATCTTAAAATAAGATTACGCGGAACATAAGGCGACCAGTTCCCCCTATATTTTCCAGAGTGGGTGGCCCAATTTCCTCTGTGAGGAAACGACCATAAGGTCGTCTCCTCCATTTTAAAGTTTTCCGGATGCTGTCGTATTTTGACCCCCCTCCCCTCATCAAGGTTGATCCGAACCATATTGGCCGCAGTTTTCGCTGATATATGCAACTGTGTGGTTGGCATAGGTGTCCCATGTCGGTTCATAATCCACGGTTGCCTGATTTCCCCACATATCCCATCCTTCGCGCACTCCTCTTGCAAATAGTTCAATGCGAGGGCCTAAACTGCATGCTTCAATGATCGGAATAATTTCATCTGGTTTTCGACTATGTTCACGCTTCATTGCTCTAACCAGATTAACCTGTGATCTTGCCGGCTGTAACGTTCGATTTGGAGCACTTTTTTTTCTAATTCCAAACAAAATCAGTTCCGTAACATTTCTAAAATAAAATCCAACTCCACGCCCATCCGGTCCCCCATCCTTACGAACCTTCTCCCATACAATATTTGCCTTATACTCAAATCCCCACGCATCCATAACTGCTAATCCATCCGGCAAAAGAGCATTGGGAACCCACAAATATAAGTGTGCCTTTTCTCCCGCAATATCTGCGATAGGAAGGGCTTTAATATCCTCAATCGTCATGGTCTCATAACGATTTAATCTTTTATGCTCTGGAGCTACCTTACCAGTTCTGTTGTGAAACTGCCACGGCGGATCCGCATAGATGGTATTATATCTTTTCCCGGCTGTAAACGCCAATAAATTCTGAGTCGTTTCCTTTAAATCAGGCATAACCTTCCACACATTCCTTTCCAATTCCCACTGCCAAAATTGGGCAACCTCCATTACGCCGCGACTCTAATCGATACAACAGTTTCCCCATCCATGTAGTGCTGGCTCCATATTTTTTCATCAGCGGCTGACCTGCATCATCTTTTTCCTGTCGGAATATATCATTTAACGCTTCGGATCTAGTCACAATAATTCCCACATCTATCAGTCCGCAGTCAAAATATGTTCTCATTGCCAGCAAGTCTCGGTCAAAGGTCTGATCTTTACTATTCCACTCCAAGTCAAAAGCCACTCTGTTTTTTAGAAAATCGATATTATGTCCATCAATATATCCTTCTATTTTTTCTGTTTCAAAAGGCTCTTCTGCAAATCGTCCTCGTCTTTGCGCTGTTTGTCTTGGATATTTTTTTACGATCAAATCACCGCTGATACGAATTTCTCTCCACCCAAATGGATATAATACACCATCAAATTTCTTCGGAATAGGAGATTCATTTCCTCCGGCTTTTTTTATATCGGCAAGTGTGAGTTTTAACTTTCGCAGACACTCCTGTACCTCTCCCCATTCCTCTGGGAAGGCATCATGCAATATTTCCAATGCATGCCCATAACTATGGAATTCATATTTCCGCAAAATATCCTTGTCTATATACTTTACAAAATTAATAGGATCCATTTGCATTCCTTTCAGCAAAAAACCTGTTTACAACGTTCACGATACCCTGTTTTTTCGATTTATTTGTGCTATGTAATAATAAATATACCACAGGGCTTTTTCTCCTTCAAGAGAGAACTTCATGAAATATTTCAAAATACGCAGGTCATCTCATGCCACTGGCTGCCGCCCCAGGCGGAATCGGAAAGCCCTCTGTCCTCAAATCCCATCTTTTTATACATCTTGACCTTTGCCTTTTCACAGGTAAGGACGACCAGATTTCTGCCTCTCTCCGCCTCCCGGCGCAGGTATTGGAACATCAGTTCCTTCGCCAGGCCCTGTCCGCGGTACTGCGGCAGAACGTCCAGACCAAGAAGCATGATATTCTTCCCCTCCGGCCTGTGCAGGCTGGCGTCTGAGAAAAACTCATCCCGAAAACTCCACTCATCCGTAGCAATCCCGTTCAGGAATCCGGCAAGCCTGCCGTTTTCCTTATCCACCGCTACCAAAAAAAGCTCCGGCGCAGCGGCCGCCCGCTCCCGTATCATGGCTTCGGTACAGGCTTCGTTCGGCGCAAAGCAGATCCTCTCGATCTCCGCCGCCTGGGCCGCCTCCTCCGGCAGGATCTCGCGAAAAGCAAAGCGTTCGTTCAGCGGCCTGTCCGAAAAACCATATTTCTGCAGAAGCGCCTGCGCCTGACTGCGTCCGCTTTCCGTCAAATAAAGATATTTCGTATATCCCCTTCGGCTTTTCGGCTGCCAGAGCAAATCTTCCTTCTCCATTTTATCCAGTGCGTCAAAATCATACCCTTTCCAGCTCAGCTCCCGATACACATTTCCTCCATAGTCCGCCTGATCCCTCTGCCTGGTCAGATACATCAGCATCAAGGACAGTTCCTCTATGGACTCCTCATAGGATTTTTTCTTTTCTTCCATAAATATCTTCTCCGTTCATATCCGCCAATATTCTCTTGTTAATTTCTCGGCTGCTGCAGTCTGCCGCCCGACATAATCCATTGCTAATAATATATATATTCATTTTTCGAAGATGTTGATTCATCAACATCTCTCAAAATTATACAGCTCAAATCACAGCAGAAAAAATTTTCCATTTTATGTGGAATGGCGGACAGTCCATCCCCGTCCGCCATCTTGATATCAGCTTTCCATCATCCGATTTCCGATCTGATTTACAATCTAATTTTCGATCTGATCTACGGTCTGATTTACGCCTGCTCCCGTATTTTCCTTTTAAGCCTTTTCCGGGCTCTTTTCCTGGGCCTCCTTCCGGGCTTTCTCCTGGGCCTTCTCTTCCAGAATCCGCTCCAGTTCGTCCACCATGCCGTCGAGAGGATTGTCCTCCAATGCCTCGATCTTGCCGGCGTCGCAGGCCTCGGCAATCTTCGGATCAATGGGCATGCGGGCCAGCACCTTCAGCCCGTGCTCCTTTGCAACCTCCTCGATATGGCTTTTGCCGAAGATCTCGTAATCCTTGCCGTTATCCGGGCAGTGGAAATAAGACATATTCTCCACGAGGCCCAGAACAGGGATATCCATCATTTCCGCCATTTTCACGGCCTTCGCCACGATCATGCTGACCAGCTCCTGCGGGGAAGTAACGACAATAATTCCGTCCACAGGCAGGGACTGGAATACGGTCAGCGGCACATCGCCAGTTCCCGGAGGCATGTCGACGAAAAGATAATCCTCATCCTCCCAGATCACATCGCTCCAGAACTGCTTCACCGCATTGGCAATCAGCATTCCTCTCCAGACCACCGGATCATCTTCCTTTTCCAGCAGGAGATTTACCGACATCACATCGATGCCTGTGGAGCTCTGGCAGGGGAAGATCCCGTCGTTGTTGCCCAAGGCCTTCTCGTGAATGCCAAAAGCTTTCGGAATGGAAGGGCCTGTAATATCCGCATCCAAAATTCCCACATTATTCCCCCGATTGCGCATCGCGCAGGCCAGCAGGGAAGTAACCAGTGATTTGCCTACCCCTCCTTTTCCGCTGACAATGCCAATCACCTTTTTAACCTTGCTCCATTTATGAGGGGGCGCGGTAAAATCGGGCGCTCCCTGGCGTTCACTGCAGTTGGCGCTGCAGCTGCCGCAGTCATGGCTGCATTCGCTCATAATCGTTCTTCTCCTTTCCTTGCACGCTTGATCTTACTTCTTTTTTCCAGGCATTTCTTTTGCCAGACGTCAAGCCTATCCGTTCCTTCATTATAATTGTTTTGCGCTGACTGGTCAAGGTTTGGCCGTCTCGTCCATCTTCTCCCGCAGATAGGCTGCCAGCATGTCCAAGAAGACCCGGTTCGTCGGCGCCCTTCCTTTCAGCGCCTTCTCCCCATAAATTTCCGCCAGAAGCTCCCGATCTCCATCGAACCAAATTCTTTCCTTTAATGTGCGGATGTTGCGCTCTACACGCTCCGGACTGGAACCGCAGTTTTTGGCCGTATCAATATACAGACCCTTGCACACATAGGCGATAAGCTCCGGCTCCTCCATTATCCGCGCTGTAGCATAGGCCGCCGACCAAAACCCCGCATAGCTCCCATTTGCGCCCAGGCGCCTCCAAAGTTTTTCTGCTTCCCGTTCACCCTTTATCTTCTGTCTGCTCATCTTGTTTATCCTCCTTTTTCCTTTCATGATAATATTCCCATATTTGGAAACTTATGGTATTTAAAGGTTTCGATTCCTTTCGACAAATTCTGTCGAATTTTCTGTTGAATGGAGGACACGCAAAAAAATAAAGCCATGGATTACTCCACAGCCTTAGCTTATAAGCTATTCCCTGAAATAACGCGAAAGGCAACTGATAGTTGCCCTCCGGTTGGTTGTCTGTCCCTCGAATCTGTGCTACACTTTCAGCACAAGGAGGTGTTCTCATGCGTCTTGGAGAAAGAATTAAGAACTGTCGAAAAAATGCGGGGCTCTCCCAGGACAAGCTGGCGGAGCTTGTGGGAGTGAGCCGGCAGGCCGTTGCCAAATGGGAGGCTGGACAATCGGCTCCCAGCACAGAAAACCTATTCCGGCTGGCGGAGGTGCTGGGGACAACCGTGGATATTCTCCTCCAGTCCAAACCGCAGTCGGAACTTCCATCCGAAGGCGAGGACACAGCCTCCTCCGCCGAAAAAATCTATCAGTATTTTCAGACGCAGGAAAAGAATAGGGCTGCCATGCAAAAAGCGGCGCAGAAGAAAAATCTCCTGGCCGCCCTTGGCATCGCAGCCGCTTACCTGCTCCTATATCTGATTGGCCAGCTTGCAACAGCCGAAGAAGGCGCCTACTCCGTCCTCGGACGTATTTTCAGCGCCCGCTCCCGCTCTTATCTCTTCGGATGGCTGTTAAGCAGCAATCTCTTCTGGATCTCCATGGCCCTGTCCGCCCTTCCTGCCCTTTTTGGCAGGTACCGCTTCTCCCTGACGACTCTGGCGGTCTTTGTCGCCGGCATCTTCGCCGGAGAGCTTTTCGGCCCCTATCCGGCGGGCCAGCCCTACGGCCATGGACATTACGGATGGGCGATCTGGGGAGGGATGTACCTTGTATCCATCGTCATGGGAATTGTCCGGGAAAAGATGGCCCGGCGCGGCATTCCTCTTAAATCCCGGCGCGGATATATCTGGCTGGCTGCTCTGTGCGTCCTCTGCATTGCCGTCGTCGTTTTCGTTCTGCTTGGCCGGACGGACCAGCCGGATTATCCCCCTTACGGATAAAGGAATCTACTCTTCCTCTACTCTTCTCCCTCCAGCCTCTTTACACGGCCCAGCAGAATCCAGAGAACAGCGGTCAGAACTGCCAGCGCCAGAGCTTCAGCCCCCGCGGTCGCCCACAGCGGGGCGAATGAAAGTTTCACTGCGATGAAGGCCAGGACGATTCCCACTGCCAGGCCGCCCATGATTCCGCAGAAGGAGGCTGCGCTCTGCTTCACCACCTGCATCTGATTCTCCCACTGGTAGCGAGGAAATTTCAGGTTGATCCATATGCCGCCCACCGCGGTCAGACAGACGGCCGCCGCCGACAGAAGGAGAATCGCCAGGGCGTCGGCGGGCGCAGGCCGCAGGCCAATGAACAGAAACAGACAGCTAAGTACAGCCCCCGGCAGACCAATGGTCAGGTTTACCAGTATCTTGGACAGAAAGATCTGGCGGGGTTTTACCGGAGCGGACTGCAAAATCCACAGCTGCCGCCCCTCCAGAGACAGGGAGACGCAGGCCGTATTGCTCATCGGCAGGATAATCACCGGCAGATAAAGCAGAATCCGTTCCAGAGAATCCCCTGCCCCCTCCAGACCATTCAGGGAGCCCAAAATGCTGTCCGGCCCCAGAAAACAAACGGCCGCGGCGGCCGCCACCGCCATCAGCACGCCGACTCCCATATTCGTCACATAGACGGCTGAGGAAAGAAAGTTCTTCCACTCCTTCTGATACAGGGCGGCTAAGGCCGAACGCCCCTTTAGCCTTCCCAGTTTATAGCCGCGGGCCGCATGACGGGCCGTGAGCCCGCTCTGTATTTTCTGATAGAATACGGAGAGAACAGCCGCAAAAACCAGATACAAAAGGACGGAACTCCCCGCAAAGGCTGCGAAACACACCCCATTTCCATCACAGACCGCCTCCATAAACCAGGCGGACGGCGGATACAGGCGGGTCAGCACCCCGGCCAGCATATCCCCCAGGGCTGCTATGGTCCCCGCATTCAGCTGGCTCTCATCCATAGCCCCCATGCGGAAGGAAAAAATCAGAACGGCGAACAGGAAGACAATCGTCAAAAGAATATAAACCGCATTGCTGTAGCGGAACCGGGAGGCTATCCCCGCCACCAGGGCCGCCGCAATGGACGCTATCGTGGTAGGAATCAGGCTGCCAAAAAGGATTCCTCCGATCCAGAACACCCAGGGCAGAGGGCCTGCCGCATAGGGAATATAAGCCGCTCCCATCACCCCCATGACCCCCAGGGAAAACACAAAGTTAAACAGGTACAAAACGGCAAAGCGGCTGCTGATTACAGCCCAGGCCGGCACCGGCAGAGCCGTGAGCAGTTCATGATCCCGGCAGCCGAAAAGGGAACCATTGGCCTTCAGAAAAGTAAAAAAGATCGTGACCAGGCTGCTGACCGTCAGCGCATAGAGAGGGATCAGCCGGGACAGTCCCAGCGCCCCCAGGCCGACGGCGAGTATATAGCAGTAGCTAAGCAGCAGTACCGCCAGGAAAACATAGAGTATCCCCATCAAGACAAAGCGGCCCGTTTTGCCCTTGCGCCCCAACCCGTCCAGGCGCAGCGTATTTTGTATCTGCACCCAGACCAGCCGCCGCAGCTGCCTCAAGCTTACGCGCAGGCTCCGGTCCGCGCCCGCCTGTCTGCTCATGCCCCTACTCATTTTCCGTCACCTCCATGAACAGCTCCTCCAGGGAGTGATCCCGAACCAGCTGATCCATCTCGCCGTCCACCACCATTTTTCCCTGGCGGATGATGCCCACCTTATTGCACAGCTTCTGCGCCACCTCCAGCACATGGGTGGAGAAAAAGATGGCTCCTCCCCTGGCGCAGAGTTCCCGCATGATCTCCTTTAAGGTCAGGCTGGCCTTGGGATCCAGGCCGACAAAGGGCTCGTCGAGCACCAGCAGCTTCGGATCGTGGACCAGAGCCGAGATCAGGGCCGTCTTCTGGCGCATCCCGTGGGAATAGGAACCAATGGAATCCCCCAGGGCGTCGGTGATTTCAAAGCGCTCCGCATACTCCCGTATCCTTTCTTCCTTATCCCTGGCCTCCACGCCGAAAATATCCGCAATGAAATTCAGATACTGGATCCCGGTCAGGTGCTCATAGAGATCCGGGTTGTCCGGAATATAGGCCGTGACCTGCTTGCAGGAAAGAGGATCCCGCTTCACATCATGACCGTCTATCTCGATTGTCCCCTCCTCAAAATCCAGCACGCCCACCACCGATCGGATCGTCGTGCTTTTCCCCGCTCCGTTATGCCCAATAAATCCATAGATGTCTCCGTTTTCCACCGTCAGGGACAGATCGTCCACCGCCCGCTTTCCGCCTTTATAGGTTTTTGTCAAATGCCGGATCGTAAGCATACCGAACCTCCTCTGTCATTTAGAATTTTATCTAAGCATAGGATAGCATATTTTACTCGAAATGCAATAGATTATTTAGATTTTAGTCTAAATATTGTGTTAAGATATTCCTCGGTTGCGGCCCGCATTTTTCTGTGGTACTATGGGGTAGATAAACCGGATACCAACACAGAAAGGAAAACGCCGATGTGGATTGCAGATAAATGGAAAGATTATGAGGTAATTGACTGTTCAAAGGGGGAAAAGCTGGAGCGCTGGGGCAAATACCTGCTGGTACGGCCCGACCCCCAGGTGATCTGGGACACCCCGCGGACGCACCGCGGCTGGAAACATCCCAACGCCCACTATCACCGCAACGAGCGGGGCGGCGGCCAGTGGCAGTTTTTCGACCTGCCGGAGCAGTGGAGCATCGGATACTCTACCTGCGCCGGCGGGAAGCTGACCTTTCAGCTGAAGCCCTTCAGCTTCAAGCATACCGGCCTCTTTCCCGAGCAGGCAGTCAACTGGGACTGGTTCTCCGCCCTTATCCGCCGCAGAGTGCAGCGGGAAACACAGGCCGCAGCCAGCGCCGACTCCCGTCCCGTCAAGGTGCTCAATCTCTTCGCCTACACCGGCGGGGCTACTCTGGCGGCAGCCTCGGCGGGAGCCAGCGTGACCCATGTGGACGCCTCCAAGGGCATGGTCACCTGGGCCAGGGAAAACGCCAAATCCAGCGGCCTGGAGAATGCCCCCATCCGCTGGATCGTTGACGACTGTATGAAATTTGTGGAGCGCGAGGCCCGCCGCGGCAACCTATACGACGGAATCATCATGGATCCCCCGTCCTACGGCCGCGGCCCCAAGGGCGAAATCTGGAAGATCGAAGACGCCATCCATCCGCTCGTCAAGGCCTGCACGGCCATCCTGGCAAAGGAGCCTTTATTCTTCCTGATCAACTCCTACACCACCGGCCTCCAGCCCGCCGTCCTCTCCTACATGATGAACACGGAGATCACCCGCCGCTTCGGCGGCCATGTGACCGCCGAGGAAGTGGGGCTGCCGGTCACGCAGAGCGGCCTGGTACTGCCCTGCGGCTGCTCCGGCAGGTGGGAGGCGTAATCAGTAAGACACCGTCAAATACTGATGGCTGTGCTTTGGCTCCGTAATTTCTTTATAAAGGAAAGATATATAATCCTCGTAGGATATGCGGCTGGTGTTCCAGTCGGGATTATCCGGGTCGGCCACAATAATCCGATCCTCCTGCACCCGGAATACGCCGGTGTAGCCGCCAAAAGGGACGCATTGCAGTCCGGGGCATACCAACAGCCAATCGAGCCCCGTATCCATTTCCTTCTCCTTCAGGTAGCGGGCCTCTTCCCCGTACACCTTCTGAATATTGACAAACCATTCAAAATGAGGCGGTTTCGCCTCCATCATTGGCCTTCCGTCCGGTGCGTCCAGCCCCATATGGTTGCTGCACACGATCAGGCGAGGAATTCCGCATTCCTTGCAGAGTTCAAAAACATTGATATGACCGGGAAGATATTTTTCCGGGCAGTGCCTCTCCGGCGCTGTGGCGAGAACTACCGTATCCGGTTTCTCTCCATCAAAAAACTCCCGCAGGGCCTCTTTATCGCTGATATTGCCAAACCACAGCCTGACCCTGGTGTCCCGGATGCGCACCGGCACCATCTCCCTGCGGCGGCTGAAGCTGGCCACCTGATGCCCGAAGCGCAGAAGCTCCTCTCCCAAAAATACGCCCACGTTTCCCGTGCCGCCCACAATACAAACCTTCATCCGCTCCTTCGCCTCCTTTACTTGTTCACCATCACCGGGATTTTTTTTGTGATCTCAGCGGCATACTCCCTGTCCCACGCCAGACTGACCAGCTGCCGCTTAAATTCCGGACGGGGATTTTCCGCCTCATCCAGCATAGCACAGGAAAAATCCCAATAGTTGATTACCCCGGCGTCCGTGTTCAGCTGAGAATGCTCGTCGTACCAGATGCCCTGGCCGCCGGTTTTATAGATGTATTTTCCGCTTCGCCCCGGATACTTGATCAGATGATTCGGCGTAAAAATAACCCAGTGAAATTCCTTTTCTTCATCAAAGGTCTGTACCCTGGCCTTGTGGATGTTCTCATAGTAGGAATTCCCCACTGTGATTTGCTGGCCAAAAGACGCATAGGCAAAGGGATTCCGCCCCCAGCGCCCGTTGTTGGCGCTTCCGCCCATCATCATGATGAGCTGGGCGACCCCCGCGTCCTTGCATGCCTGCAGCAGGCTTCGCATATCGGCTGCAAAGGTCCACGGATGATTGACATCCGGCGGATAGACACAGATCACCTTCTCCACCTTCTCTTTGGCCAGTATCTCCTTCATCTGGCCGTAATCCGAACCGTTGGCGTCGTAGAGCACCAGGCCTTCCCCCGCATTGTAGTCGCTGTAGCGTGTGGCCGACCGGGCCACGCCGATGCAGCGATGTTTTCTGGCTGTCGTTTCTCTCGCCAGATAATGTCCGGTATACCCGGAAATTCCCAAAACCGCTATATTCATTTTATCCTACCGCCTTTCTCTATTTTTTTCGCAGTCTTTCCGCTTTATTGCCGTCCGGATTGTAGCCGCCGCCATAACCGCCGCCAGCGCTGCCGCAATGGCAAAGCGCCCGCGGACGCTGCCGGCAAAAAGCAGCTCTGACAGGTTCGTAATGACCAGGGGCGATAAAACGCCCGAAAGATTGGGCGCTACCGCACAGATCACAGACGAGGCCAGAACTGCCTGCGATGCCGGAACTCTCTCGGAGAGAGTCAGCAGACAGCAGGGCATCATCACACACTGAATCAGTCCCAGCAGGAAAACCGTCGCTGCCACAGCCGCAATCCCTGTGCTCTGTGCAAGAAC
>CALWRE010000090.1 GCA_944383835.1 uncultured Lachnospiraceae bacterium
GTCTGCCTTCTGGGCATGCGGGCCGACGAGTCCCTGCAGCGCTACAGCGGCTTTTTAAACAAAAAATACGGCTACAAGGAGCAGTGCTGGATCAGCAAGCAGTTCAAGGACGTCTGGTGCGCCTCCCCGATCTACGACTGGTCTCTTTCCGATATTTGGCACGCTATCTATAAATTCGGTTATGATTACAATCGCCTGTACGACCTCTACTATATGGCGGGGCTCAAGGTAAGCCAGATGCGGGTGGCCTCCCCCTTCAACGATTATTCCAAGGACGCTCTGAACCTGTACCGGGTCATCGATCCGGAGATCTGGGTGAAGCTGGTGGGAAGGGTCCAGGGGGCGAATTTTGCCTGCATTTACGGCAAGACCAAGGCCATGGGCTACCGGAACGTGACGCTGCCGGAGGGGCATACCTGGCGCTCCTACACCGAGTTTCTGCTGGATACCCTGCCGATCCGCCTGCGCAATAATTACGCAAAAAAATTCAACGCCTCCATCCAGTTCTGGCACAAGACCGGCGGCGGCCTGGACGAAGAGACGATACAGGAGCTTCTGGACCACGGATACCGCATCCGCCGCAACGGAGTTTCCAATTATACGCTCAATAAGAAATCCAGGGTGATCTTTCTGGACAAAATTCCGGACAACACGGACGATATCAAATCCACCAAGGATATCCCCAGCTGGAAGAGGATGTGCTTCTGTATCCTGAAAAACGATCACATCTGCCGCTTCATGGGCTTTGGGATGAGCCGCCAGCAGAAGAAGCGCATCGATATCATACGGGAAAAGTACAAGAGTCTGGAGGAGATGGAAGATGAAGAAGTTTAAGAGCCCGGCCTACCATGTCATCGCGGTGCCGATTGAAAAGATCAAGCCCAATACCTACAATCCCAACGCGGTCGCCCCGCCGGAGATGAAGCTTCTCTATGACAGCATCCGGGCCGACGGCTACACGATGCCGATTGTCTGCTACTATTCCAAGGAGGACGACACTTATATTATTGTGGACGGCTTTCACCGCTACCGGGTGATGCTGGACTACCCCGATATCTATGAGCGGGAGGGAGGAATGCTGCCGGTATCGGTCATCGACAAGCCCATCGACCAGCGGATGGCCAGCACGATCCGCCACAACCGGGCCAGGGGCAGCCATAAGGTGGATCTGATGAGCAATATCGTCAAGGAGCTCCACGAGCTGGGCCGCTCCGACGCCTGGATTTCCAAGCATCTGGGGATGGACCGGGACGAGATCCTGCGCTTAAAGCAGATCACCGGCCTGGCGGCCCTTTTCAAGGATGTAAAATTCGGAAAGGCCTGGCAGCCCGCCGAGGAGGATATGGACGAGGCGGCGGCCGCCCTTGCCTATGAGGCGGACATGGACGATGGGTATGAGACGGAAGAGGAGATGGAAGAGGAGCCGAACGACGGCGACGATCTGGATTAAAGGACATGTATGAGGGTGCGCCCCGCCGCGGCTTGTGCCGCGGCGGGGCGCACCTGCAATCCCATCGATACCTGCAATCCCATCGATTCGTGCTGGCCGCACCTGCGTTTTGCGCACCCTTCTCTTCCGGAAACTGCGATTACAGGTCGTACTCCTGGGGCGGATTGCCGGAAAAGTCGGCGATCACTGCATGGGCGTTCTTCAGATAGAACACTTCAAAGATCGGGTTGGACGCCTCGCCGTACTGCCCTTTGACGATCGGGTTCTGGATGCACATCTCTTTGGCAGCCATATTATCCTCGAAAACAGCCTCGCCGTTCAGCCGGATCCATGCATAGGACGGGCTGGAAACGGAAATCTCGATGTTAGGGTTTTGCTGCATATCTTTATAGACGTTCTTGGTATTGTTGGTGCAGAACCACAGCTTGCCTTCCAATTCGCCTGCAAACATGAAGGGACGGCACTTGGCCTTTCCGTCGCGGCCTACGGTAGCCAGATACTGCACCGGATTCTCCTGTAAAAACTTTACGACTTCGTTCATAATACATAACCTCCTGTTTTTAGATTTTATTTTGCGTTTGAAAAAATTATTGGATAATTACTCGGTAAATTACTCGGATACAACGCTGATTCTTTCCTGGATGTGGTTTCCGCTTACGGCTTCGTCAATCATAGCGATGGCGTAGTCCGCATAACTGATCACGCTCTCGCCTTTGGAATTGAGGGTCAGCTCCTCGCCGCCCAGGATGTATTTGCCGGTGCGCTCGCCCTCGGCCTGGAAATCGCCGGCAGGGCTGATATAGGTCCATTTCACATTCCCTCGTTTCCGAAGCTTGGCGAGAGCCTTGGCCATAGCTGCGGCTAAGGGCTTGAACCCATCGGGGAAATCGGGGCCGTCTGCTACGCAGGCGGTATGCTCCGGATTCACGTATAAGCTGCCTGCGCCGCCGACCACCAGCAGACGCGTGTCCGTTCCGCTGAGAATATCGCATAGGTGCATTAACGTGCTGCTGTGCAGGGGATAGGTTTCGTCGGTCCAGGCACCGAAGGCGTCGATCACCACATCATACCCGGCCAGATCCGAAGCGGTCAGGTCAAACAAATCTTTCTGGATCACTTTAGCGGCGGCGGAGCGATTTTCTTCGCGCACTACCGCCGTCACGTCGAGGCCGCGGTCCACGGCTTCTTTCACAATCAGCTTACCGGCTTTTCCGTTTGCGCAGACAACTGCAAGTTTCATTTTGATTACCTCCTGTTTTGTAGATAAGATGAAATGGTTTTAGCTTATGTCTGTATTATACGCAGAGCAGTTTCTACTGTAAAGTAAGCACTTTGTTGTGCTATACTTACCAAAAGGAAACTATTATGCGTTGCCTTGCGTTTTCGCGGTTGAGAAATATAAGACTGCGCTTTGCGCAGGGGGCGAAACGAAGATAAAAAAACCACCGTATGCCGAAAGGTACGCACGGTGGCTTTGGGATCGGTCAATTATTCATATTTCTTTCCGCTCAGATATATGGGAATGAAAAGACCGCAAAGAAAAAGAAGCAGGATCCAATAATTTCCCACAGCATTCCTTGTGTCTGGCATTATGCTGCCTGTAACAAATGCAAAGATGGGAAACAGTATCATGTACAAACACATGCATAACCGGATTGTTTTTACTATATGCGGCCAGTTGCGGTTATGGAGTCTCATTCCCGGTATATGCATGCGAAAGGGACCGTCATAGAAAAGATTTACTTTGTTCTCATCATAAAAGGCTGGTAATTTTGTCTTCACAAAACAACAGAAATAGGCTCCAAACACAGCGCATAGAAGCACAATTAACGCCAGGGTATCTAAATAGGGCTGTTCTATCTTATAGTTTATGAACATACCGATGCAGCTTATAAGAAATGATAATCCATAAAAGGCAATCCAATTGCTTTTTACCTGATATGCCCTTTCCGGACTTTCATCTGCATAAGTAATCGCCGTTTTGACAATACTTTCAACCTCATTCGCTTTTAAGGTGTTGCCCTGTGTCATTTTTTCGCACATTAAAAGTTCTGTGACAGAAACGCCTAATAAATCCCCCAATGGGATCAACAGAGATATATCCGGCAAACTAACGCCGGTTTCCCATTTGCTGACAGCTTTATCCGATATGGATAACCGTTTGGCAAGCTCTTTTTGCGTAAAGCCCTTTTCCTTGCGCAGTTTGGCCACAAATAGTCCGAATTTTTCCTTGTCGATTGCAAACATGCTTATCGCCTCCGTGCTAAATCAGTATTTAATGCTAATGCCCATTTTAACGGGCGGCAGATTTCTTGGCAACCGAAGGATAGTAGAATGCGGTAGCTTTTAAGGGGTTTGCGGATAGAATTTCAGGATTAGAGTTTCAGCGGAGGCCCTATATTGTATTTTGATATATCATATGTCAGATAAAATATTCAAATGTTATACCGCAGCGCAAGGAGGTCATCATGAAAAGCTCCCAAATCATAAAGGAAATTCGCTCTTATCTAAATTTAAGCCAAAGTGAATTAGCCGATATGCTGGGCGTAAGTTTTGCTACGGTTAACCGATGGGAAAAAGGGTCGCTGCGTATTATTAGAACGAATGAAATTGTGACGCTTTATCATGGCTCAAAAGCAGGGATTTGTGGTACGATTGCACCTATAAGCCGGGTACACTGCGATTTTGGAAAAGGGTTTTATATGGGAACGGATCGAAGGCAGCCGCTTACGCTGATTTGCAATTATCCTAATGCTAAAAGCTACACGTTAAGTGTCGATCTATCAGATCTTAAAATTCTTGATGTAGAAGTAGGACTGGATTGGGCGTTGTTAGTTGCATACAATCGAGGCAAAATGGAATCTGTAAGACATTCAGCTATCTATGATCGTTTCGCAAATTTAAGCAAAGACTGCGATATGATTATTGGCCATACTGCT
>CALWRE010000091.1 GCA_944383835.1 uncultured Lachnospiraceae bacterium
GTGAGGACGGCTACCATGAGGTAAGGATGATTATGCAGACGGTCCGCCTCCATGACCGGGTTACGCTGAGAAGGGAGGAGGGGCCGGGGATCCGGATCAGCAGCAACCTTTCCTTCCTTCCCTGCGATCAGAATAACCTGGCATACAAGGCTGCAGAGCTTTTGTTTCAGGAATTTTCACTGGAGGGCGGCCTGTCGATTCATCTGGACAAGCGGATTCCGGTGGCGGCCGGCATGGCGGGCGGCAGCGCGGACGGCGCGGCTGTCCTGCGGGGCGTCAACCGGCTGTACCGTCTGGGGCTTGACCTGGCCGGACTGCAGGAGAGAGGGCTGCGCCTGGGCGCGGATGTGCCCTACTGCCTGCTGGGCGGGACGGCCCTGGCGGAGGGAATCGGGGAAAAGCTGACGCCCCTTCCGCCGGCGCCGGGAAAACTGCTGCTGATTGCAAAGCCGCCGGTGAGTCTTTCGTCCCGTTACATTTACACCCATTTGACACTGGATGAAAAAACGGTCCATCCGGATATCGACGGGATGGAGGAGGCAATTCGCCGCGGGGATATGGAGGGCATGATTTGCCGCCTGGGCAATGTGCTGGAGGATGCCGCCCTGGGCAAATGTCCCCAGATCGGACAGATTAAGAGGACAATGATGGAAAACGGGGCGAGGGGAGCGCTGATGAGCGGCAGCGGTCCCACCGTGTTTGGATTCTTCGATGATATCCGCCAGGCAAGGCGGGCGGCCAAAGCCTGCCGCAGCCAGAAGCTTGCCAGGCAGATCTATATTACGGAGTTGTTTCCATCCGGAAAGACTCAGACGGGCAAGGAGTGATTCGGCCGGGCCGGGAAAAGGCGGCTTCGCGGGGGAGACGGGGGATTTGACACAGGCTACAGTGTCCGCCAGGAAAGGAAAAGGTATACTTGAAAGAACTGAGATTGGAAGACGATGCGAGTATGTCTCTGCGGGAGGCGGTGTATCAGACGCTGCGCAGAGCAATTTTGACGGATGTATTAAAGCCGGGCGAACGGCTGATGGAGATGAAGCTGGCTGCCCAGCTGGGGGTGAGCCGAACGCCGGTGCGCGAGGCGATCCATCTGCTGGAGAAGGAATCTCTGGTAATACAGATGCCCCGTCAGGGAGTGGTTGTGGCGCAGATTACGCCCAAACAGCTCAGGGATGTGCTGGAGGTGCGCAGCATGCTGGAAGAGCTGGCAGTACAGCTGGCCTGCCGGCGGGCTACGGGAGAGGACTTTGAAAAGCTGGAAAAGGCCGAGGCGGATTTTGCGGCGGCCGTACATGGCAGCGCCCCGGTGACGGAACTGGCTGAAAAGGACGTAGCCTTTCATGATGTGATCTATCAGATGACGGAGAACGATAAGCTGGTACAGATGGTAGCCAGCCTGTGGGAACAGATTTACCGCTATCGGATTGAATATCTGAAGGATGTGAAGGTGCGGGCAGGGCTGGTGGAAGAACACCGGCAGCTGCTGCAGGCCCTCTGTGCGCGGAATACGGACGAGGCTGTGCGCCTGGCCCGCCTGCATATTGCCAATCAGGAGCTGACCATAGCCAGGCAGCTGGAGGAGGAGAAAAGGTGACGTTCAGAGAGAGATATCTGGCCGGAGAGATTGAATTTGAGGAGATTGATTCCTATGTCAGCCGCTGGGGCTTTGACGATACCACCTGCACTCTGCGGGAGTATCTGGGACTCACGGTAGAAGAGGAAACCGCCTGGGTGGAGGACAGCGACGAGGCGCTGAAAGAACTTTTGGACCGGGAGAAGTCTGCCTGCGAAGCCGCCAGAGGATAATGCAGGGAAAAGAACCGGGAAAAGAAAAGGATGAAAAAGAAACGGGAGACGGGAGAGAGAACCGCCGGGAATGCCGGCGCTCTGCTCCTGTCTCTCTTGCTGTGGAGAAACCTGAAAGGCAAATTTAGAAAAGTTCCTCCAGCCATTCCAAAAATTTGAAGCGCAGCCGGGGGCGGCCCGCATTTTCCAGACGTTCATAGTCCTCTTCGTCCAGAGCCTCCTGCAGCTTTTCCTGGGACTGCTCCGGCACGGAGACGGTTCCTTCGTCGGTGAAGCAGAGCAGAGGATAGAGGACGCACCACCAGTTCTGACCGTCGGCTGCGCCGATTTTTACCTGCAGGGCCCGGTAGCGGCCGGCGGGGAAAGTCAGATTTCCGTAGGTTTTATCGGGAAAAGAACACCAGGTCACCGAGGCGGAGACTGGATAGTTCTGCCCGGCCTGGCGGATGACGGCCGCGGCGATTTCGGTCAGCTCACTGCAGTGGGACGAGGCAAAGGCAGCAGCTTCGTCGGCATTTTCAAAGGAATCTCCGTTCTTTGCCATGTAGGCGACGAGGGCGTCGCGTACTGCAAGCTTCAATTCCTGATCTGCCGTGCTGTCGCTGTTGGCAATGACATGGAAACGAAGAACCTGATCCGCTATGCGCTCCACATAGCGGGCCTGAAGTATATTGGAAACCAGCACTCCGATCAGTGCCGCGGTGCAGAAGGCGGCAGTCAGCGCGCCGGCCGCTATTCCTGCCCGCAGCAGTTTCTTTTTGGTATACAGGGGTGATTTATGGAAAAATGAAAAAATATTCATGCGGCAGACCTCTTTTTCATAAGCTTTATGGAGAGCATTGCCAAACTGCCGCAGTTTATTCAGCCCACTTGAAAACAAAGGCGAAAGGAAGTAAAATAAAGAAAACTTCTTTTGGATACCAGAAATACTCAGGTTAAGACGAGACATAGAAAAGGAGCTTGCATGGAAAAAACCAGATTATTGATATTGTTCGGCGGTCAGTCAGAGGAACACGAGGTGTCCTGCCGTTCCGCCGTCACCGTGATACGGGCGGTAGACCAGGAGAAATATGAGATGCTTCTGGTGGGGGTTACAAAGGAAGGCCACTGGGTGAAAACCGATGACGTGAGCCAGATTGAGAAGGACTGCTGGCAGAAAGGAAAGGTGTCTGCGGTTCTGTCCCCGGACGCGGTGAATCGGGGGGTCTGGCTGATGGATGGAAAGAAAACTGAGCTATGGCCGGTGGATGCGGCTTTTTCGGTGCTGCACGGCCGGCTGGGGGAGGACGGCAGCATTCAGGGAATTTTTGAATTGGCCCGCATCCCCTATGTGGGCTGCGGCATTTTGTCACCGGCCCTTGCCATGGACAAGATATATACCAAGAAAATTGTGGAGAGTCTGGGAATTCGTCAGGCCAAATATGTGGTTCTGAGAAAGAGAGAGCTGGCAGACCGGGAGAAGGCTGCCGGGCTGGTGGAGGAACATCTTTCCTATCCTGTTTTCGTGAAGCCTTCCTGCTCAGGCTCGTCCCGCGGGGTCAGCCAGGCGAAAAACCGCGGGGAGCTGTGGGACAGTCTCGCTTCGGCTGCCCGCTATGACAGCAAAATTCTGGTGGAGGAGACAATCGTCGGCCGGGAATTGGAGTGCGCTGTGCTGGGCGGAGATGACCCCAGGGCTTCAGGCGTAGGAGAGATTTTATCGGCGGCGGATTTTTACGATTACGATGCGAAATACAATAATCCCCAGTCCCGGACTGCAGCGGATCCTGAGCTGCCCGGAGATGCGGCCGGCGAGATACGCCGGGACGCGGTAGAAATATTCCAGGCCATCGACGGCTGGGGAATGGCCCGGGTGGATTTCTTCTTGGAAGAAAAGACGGGGGAAGTAGTGTTTAACGAGATGAATACGATACCGGGCTTCACTTCCATCAGTATGTATCCTTTTTTGTGGGAATCCAGAGGGCTTTCGGTAGAAAATTTGGTGGAGCGGCTGATCCGCCTCGCATTTGTCAGGGAGAAAGAAAGATGAACAGAGAGTTTACACCAGATAAAAACGCCCCGGTGGGGGTTTTTGATTCGGGAGTCGGCGGGCTGACCGTGGTGCGGGAAATCATGCGGCAGATTCCGGGCGAGAATATCGTCTATTTCGGCGATACGGCGCGGGTACCCTATGGCAGCAAATCCAAGAATACGGTGATTCGCTATTCCCGCCAGATTGTCAATTTCCTGCGCACCAAGCAGGTGAAGGCCATTGTCATTGCCTGCAATACGGCCAGCGCCCAGGCCCTGGATGTGATTGAGGCGGAGCAGGATATTCCTGTGCTGGGAGTTATAAGCGCCGGCGCCAGGATGGCGGCTCAGGTGACCAGAAACAACCGGATCGGCGTGATCGCTACCCGGGGCACCATCGATTCAGGCGTATACGAGCAGGTGCTTCACGGGCTGAACCCCCGTTTCCAGGTCTTTGGCAAAGCCTGCCCTCTTTTTGTGCCGCTGGTGGAGGAGGGCCTGACCCATGATTTTATCACGGAGGAAATTGCCCGCCGCTATGTGAAAGATCTGCAGTACAAGGATATCGACACTCTGATTTTGGGCTGCACCCATTATCCCCTTCTGCGGACATTGCTTCGCAAGGTCATGGGGCCTGACGTTACCCTGGTCAATCCGGCTTATGAGACGGCCATCGAGCTGAAGCAGCTGTTAGCTGACCGCGGTCTGGCCCGGGACGAGCATTCGGACGGACAAGCCGATTATCGCTTTTACGTCAGCGATCTGGCGGATCAGTTCCAGGAGTTTGCCGCCTCCATTCTGCCTTACGACATTCATCAGACTGAGCAGATCGATATTGAGGCATATGGAACAGGGCCGCGGTGCGCTGCAGAGGTCAGTACGGGAGAAAATGGGGAAGAAAACGAGGAAGAAAGCAAGAAAGAACGCAAGGAAGAAAGCAAGGGAGGAGAGTCATGTCCCGGAAGGTGAGCATTGAGGCAGCCGGTATTCACACATGGTCTGGTACGGACGAAGCGGGAGAGAGGATAGAGGAAAGGGAAGAGACGGTGACAGCGGCTGAGGGCACCTGGTCTGTGCAGAACGGAAAGGATTTCCTGCTGTATACCGAAGAGACAGAGGACGGCCCTGTCCGCACTCTGCTTAAGCTGTCGCCCGGCCGGCTGGAAGTGACAAAGAGCGGAGCCCTCCGTTTGCGCCTGGAGCTGGAAACCGGAAAGACCAGCGAAACCTGGTACGAAACGCCTGCCGGGAGGCTCGGACTGGAAATCCGCACCTCAGCCCTGGAGGCTGTGCGGGACAAGGACTGCCTGTGGCGGATCTGCGCGGAATATGAGCTTTTGTGGGGAGGGGAACAGCACGTTTCCTGCCGGCTGGAAGTGCGAATCGCCGATATAGAAAACAGCTGATAAATGCAGAGCCAGCCGTCAGCAAAAATGCAGCTGCCGGCTGGCTCATTTAGATACTCGTTGGATATTATTTCAAATTTACTCGGTGGCCAGAGTGTATTCAATGGAAGTTATTTCATCATTTTCAATGATGAAGGTAAGCTTTACATTGCCTTTCAGATAGCTGTAAGCGTTGCCGCTCTGGGTGTAATCGTCGCCATAGGCAGCCGTCATATCCGCCGTGGTCATATAGAGGGATACTCCCTCCGGGGTAGAAGCCAGGTCGTCCCGCAGAGCGATGGTGGAAATCTCATTGACACCGTCGGCATTGGGAACGGTGACAATTTCCACGCTGCCGTAGGTGTAGGTATAATCGGTCCCTTGTCCGGCGCAGCTGGGAGCGCTGAATACATTCTCAGTTTCACCGATTGCGCTGATCATATCGTCCTGAGACATTCCAGGCATCAGTTTTTGTCCGTCCAATTCAAAATAAAAGCCTTCGTCTGCAGCAGCAGCCGCCGTAGTGGCAGCCTCGCCTCCCCCGGCGCCTGTCGTGGCTGTATCAGAATCTCCGCCGCAGCCCGCAGCCAGGAGGGCGGACAGGCACAGCGCCAGTGCAAATGCATAGGCAGTCAGTTTCTTTCTCATTACCATAAATCTCCTTCCTTTTGAAAAAGCAATCATTCAAAAAATTTATCATCGTCTAGTTTAGCGCATTTTAAAGGAGGAAGCAACCCCTCTTTTTACAAAGGGATGCTTGTCAGTCCGTCTTTAGGCAATAATGTCCGGCTGAAGACGGTTCTGGATATTCAGAGAAGCGGCGCCAATAACGTTGGCATTCTCCATTAAGGCGGAGACTTCGATGCGTACTCCTGCAGAAGACTCATCCATGGAAAAAGCCAAAGCATTTTCCCGAATATAACTTAGAATGGGTTCTCCAAGATGCGCTACACTGCCGCTGAGAAAAATAGCTTGTGGATTAATAATATTTAATAAGTAAGAAACAACAATACCAATATATTGCCCGGCATATTTAAGCACATCTAGAACACATGCATCTTGCAGGCTGGCAGCTTGGCGGAGAGTGTCTATGGTTATTTTGCGTGGATCTCCGGATACTAACTCCGTAACGACACTTTTAGTCCCGCGGTTAATTGCGCTTTTTACTTCCCGAATAATGCTGTATTCTGTGGCGACAGTATCAAGGCAGCCTCGCTTACCGCAAATACACTGCAGGCCATTAGGCTGAACGCAGATGTGTCCGATTTCGCCGGCCGCATGACCTGCTCCGCAGCACAGTTTTCCGTTAATGACAATTCCTGCGCCGATGCCAGACCCAATATTAAGCAAAATATAATTTTCCAGAGTTTTGGCGTTGCCATACCATTTCTCGCCGATAGCCATAGCATTGGTATCGTTTTCAATATAGACGGGCAGATGAAATTCTGCTTCTATTTTTTCCTTTAATGTGTGATTACGCATATTGCTGGCAGGAATATACAAAGAAATATCTTTTGATGGATTATAAATTCCGTTAACGCCGATGCCAATTCCAATGATATTTCTTTGGGCAGCGTTTTCCATTACCAGGTGGATGGCTTCGATAACTTGTTCTTCTAGTTCTCCCCCTTTATAAAAATCGCGATGAGAAGATTTTAGAACATTTCCGAGCAGATTGACAAGTGCAGCTTCAACGCCATTTTTGTGAATATGGACTCCAACTGAGTAGCTGATCGTGTTATTATTATTTAACATAAGTAAAATAGGCCGTCTGCCACTGCCATTTAAAGTACCGCTACCGAGACTCTTGACAATTCCTTCATCAATCAGCTCTTTTACAATGCTTGATACGGTTGCAGATGTCAGATTTAATGTTTTGGCAATTTGGGCTCGCGAAATAGGTGCATTGGTTTGAATAACGCGAAGAATGGAGGACTTATTAATTTCTTTAATCATCTGTTTGTCGCCGGTAATGTATTTCATAAAGCCTCCTCCTGAAAACCATAATATGGGAAAACTTAAATTAAGTATAGCAGAATTTTTAGGATTTGTATAGTTAGTAACTAAAAAAAATATAAAACCTTGAAATATATAATAGATCGTGGTATATTTTAGACAATGGCTTAAATAATTGGATTGAATGCATAAGTAAAAGGTTATAACCTTCTTTAAGATATACATATTTTACTTAACGCAGCAGGAATGTTATTATAAATACATAAAATTTGGAAAAAATAGAATTTAAAATTGTACATTTTTTTGCTTAATTAAAAACGATACTTAAGTCAGGATATGACTTGCATAATAAGAAGAAAGAAGGTGAAAGGAAAAAAGAAGGGAAGAATTAATGAATATTTTTAGTCAGTAAATAAATTAAAATGTGGGAGGGTATTACTCAAATGAAGAAAATGAAAAAGATGATCGCAGTGTTATTGGCAATGTGTCTGGCGCTTGCATGCCTTTCTGGATGCAGTCAGCAGGAAGAAACAGCACCGGCAAATGCGGAGGGAAATGCAGGGACCTCGGGAGGCGAAGACGCGAGCGGCGAAGGAAACTATCTGGATCGTGAGCCGCTGAGAATTGCAAACATTACAAAGCAAATGGGCGTTTATTTACAGTATGCCGTAGATAATAACTTGTTTGAGCAGGCAGGCATCAATGTAGAGATGTATCCCTTCTCTGGAGCGGTGGCTATTAATGAGGCTGTCGGCGCAGGAGAATTAGACGGCTGTGTAGGAGGCCTTGGCAACGTATATGCCCTGGCAACAAATCAGTTAGTGCTTGTTTCAGAAATTGAAATCGTAGGTTCCGATGGAATAGTTGTCCGTGCGGACAGCGACATTGCGTCGGTACAAGGTGAAATAGAGGGAAAACCTGAGATGTATGGTTCGGCGGATACCCTGCGCGGAAAGAGCTTTATTTGTCAGGTTGGACAGGCAGCCCAGTTCTATATCAGCAAATATGTTTCCCAGTTTGGGCTGACGGATGAAGATATTAATTTTGTAAATATGGAGGTTGCTTCTGCTTATCAGGCATTTGTAGCGGGAGAAGGAGACGTACTGGCTATTGGTATGCCGTATATTTACGATTTGGTCAACGAAGATAACTGTGTTGTTGCAGCCAGCGTTTCAGATGCAACGGACATTCAGATTAAGGATCCCATTCTCTTTACTCCTGAATGTATAGCGGAAAGACCGGAGGAGATTAAAATTTTCCTGCAGGTAATCCATGGAGTTGTAGACGAAATGGCAGCGGATCCGGAACTGCGCAAGAATGCTATGACGGACTTTTATAACGCTGTTGGCAACGATACTACGCCGGAACATCTGGAGTATGAATTAAGCGTGAATACTTTACTGGATACGAAAAGTCTGGCTGCTGACGATTTCTATGTAGGAGATGGAATGTATTCTGTTGCCGAATTCTATGTAACAACAGGAACGATCGCAGAAGAGGACTTGCCAAATGTATTAAAGAATATTAATACAACTCTGCTCAGTGAGGCTTTGGGGGTTGAGGTAAAGGCCTTTAGCAAATAACCGGTCAGTTCGTTGACTTCAATATTTGTAAACGAAAGTACAGAATCTAAACGAGAGTTTACATTCTGTACTTTCTTAAAGGAGGCGTTTTCTTGGATAAGAAAAGATTAAAATATTTTGTTATTTCCTGCACTTCTGTCATAGTATTCTTGGGAATTTGGTATCTGTGTACTGCCGTATTGGAGCTTGTACGTCCGACCAGTCTTCCGGATCCGGTGACAGTGGTAAAAACTTTTTTTTACAAACTGACGCATAAGGCGCCGGATGGAGCTACTTTAATGCAGCATATGTACTCCAGTTTGCGAGTTGCGCTTATGGGATATGCGCTTAGTTTGATAATTGGAATACCGTTAGGAATTCTGATGGCATGGTCTAAGCCAATCGATTTGCTGGCTTCTCCCGTTTTTGATTTTGTTAAGGCAATTCCAGGACTTGCCTGGGCTCCGATGATGATTATTTTAATGGGAATTGGAATTGCATCGAAGGGGGTTACTATTTTTATTTCTGGTATGATCCCTTGTGTTTTGAACGCATATGTGGGAATTAAACAGACGAAAGAAGTCCATCTTTGGGTAGCGAGGACTTTCGGGGCTACACGGCGTCAGATGCTTTTTAAAGTAGCGATTCCTACAGCTTTGCCCTATATCATTACAGGGGCAAGGGTCTCTCTGGGGGCTTGCTGGATGACGATTGTAGCTGCGGAAATGGTGGCTTCTTCCAGTGGATTAGGTTATATGATTCAGCAATGCCGCGGGATTTATCGGCCGGATGTTATTATTGTCGGAATGCTTACTATTGGATTTTTGGGCTCGCTTTTAACCGCTCTGCTGGGATGCATTGAGCGGGCGTTGGTTAAGGGGAGAGATTATGAAAAATAAAGCTAAGCAGAAACAGATCGCGATAAAAATTCTTGCGACGATTTTTTCTTTTTTAATCTTTGGCCTTTTATGGGAGATGTTGGTAAGATTTTCTGATGTAGGCCGTGTAATGCCGGGTCCTCTTGAGACTTTGCAAAGTTTCTTTGAACATTTTACAGAAAAGTACAGCGCATATACTTTGCCGGAACATGTATGGCGCAGCTTGAGGCGTGTGCTTACGGGATACTTTTTTGCGGCTATTGCAGCGATTGCTCTCGGCATATTGATGGCTTCTTATAAGACAATAGATGCAATTGTCAGCCCTCTGTTTAATATGGTTCGGCCGATTCCGCCGGTGGCTTGGATTCCGCTGGCAATCCTGTGGTTTGGTATCAACGACGGTTCAAAATATTTCTTGATCTTTTGGGCTTCATTTTTGTCAATGGTGCAAAACGTCTATGCGGGAACCAAATCAGCGGATCCTAAACTGATTGGCGCGGCAAAAATGCTGGGAGCAAATGACGGCCATATCTTTTTGACCATTGTTTTGCCGAGCGCTGTGCCGTATATTTTTTCTGGTCTCCAGTTGGGTATCAATTCGGCATGGGCAATGGCGATTGGGTCGGAAATGATACGTTCTACGGATGGCGTTGGCTGGCTGATTATCCGCGGCATGGACAACAATAATCTTTTGCAGGAATTGGTTGGAATTTTAGCTGTTGGTATTGTCGGTTTTGCGCTTGCGTCAGTATTGAGAGGAGTAGAGGCAAAGTTATGTCGATGGAACAAGAGAGGGACTTGACGAAAAGGCAGATGATCGTATGCGATCATGTGAGTAAAACGTTTTATACGAAAAATACAGAGACAAAAGTGATTGCGGATTTAAATATCACGGCCAATGAAAACGAGTTTTTGGTTTTGTTTGGCCCAGGACAATGCGGGAAGACAACGGCATTAAATGTGATGGCTGGTCTGGAGACGGCAACTTCGGGAACGGTTACGGTGGGAAATGAGATTGTTACCAAGCCGGGACCGGAGCGTGGGTTCGTTTATCAGACTACCGCATTGTTCCCCTGGTACACCGTGATGAAAAATGTGGAATATGGGCCGAGAGCCAGAGGAATGTCCAAAAAGGAGCGGCGTAAAAAGGCGCAGTATTACATTGACCTTGTGGGACTTGGCGGTTTCGAAAATTCCTTCCCCAATCAATTATCAGGGGGAATGCAGCAGCGCGTCGGCATTGCCCGGGCTTATTGCAATGAGCCGGCAGTTTTGTTTATGGACGAGCCCTTCGGACATTTGGATGCGCAGACGCGCTACCTGATGCAGGAGGAGATTATACGGATTTGGGAGAAGGAAAGAAGAACGGTTGTTTTTGTAACGAATAATATTGAGGAGGCTGTATATCTTGCAGATCGTGTGATTGTATTGACCAATTGTCCTACGAGGGTAAAGAAGGAATTTATCATTGATCTGCCAAGACCGCGCAACTATACCGATGATAAATTTTTAAATTTACGCGCAGAAATACAGGATGTTGTTGATAAAACACTATAGGATGAGGTGAACAGGTTGAGCAAGGAAAATGTAAAAGTTCAAGTGAGACATCTGACAAAAAAATTCGGCGATCTTCTTGTTCTCAATGATGTATCATTTGAAGTGAAAAAAGGGCAATTTCTCTGCGTTGTGGGTCCTACGGGATGCGGAAAAACAACATTTTTAAACTGTATCACAAAGTTGTATGAGCCTACTTCTGGAGAGATTCTTTTGGATGGAGAGCCGGTGGACTTAAGGAAACATAATGTGTCTTATATTTTCCAGGAGTACTCCGCTATGTCGTGGCTGACTGTAGAACAGAATATAGCGTTTGGCCTGAATATTAAGCATTTTCCAAAAGAAGAAGTAAAAGCAAGAGTGGACGAAGTTATTGCTATGGTGGGGTTGGAAAAATTTCGTAATTATTATCCCAATCAGCTTTCTGCCAGTATGCTGCAGCGCGTGGTAATTGCGCGGGCATTTGCGACAAAACCGGATCTGCTCTTGATGGACGAACCCTATGGGCAGCTGGATATCGAATTAAGATTTAAGCTGGAGGACGAATTAATCGGACTTTGGGAACAGTTAGGGACGACGATTATTTTTATTACGCACAATATTGAAGAGGCGGTATATATCAGCGAGGATATTCTTGTTCTCACAAATAAACCGACAACGATTAAAACCATGATAAATAATTCTTTGCCTCGTCCACGAAATGTAACTTCACGATCATTTATCGATTTGCGTGAACAGGTAACGGAGTTAATTAAATGGTGGTAAAAGGAGGAAATTATGGTAGATTTAAAGGCAAAGCCGTTTGAATTGTCGGACGAAGATATTGCATGGGTGCAGGACACATTAGCGTCAATGACGCAGGAAGAGAAGGTAGGCCAATTATTCTGCCCCATTGGAGAAACCTTTGATGAAAAGGAACTTGCAGAAATTTTTGATACGATAAAGCCATGCGGCATTATGTACAGGACATCTCCCGCCGCAAAAGTGAGGGAGGCTCATCGTTTCCTCCAGGAACGGTCAAAAATTCCGCTGTTAGTAGCAGCAAATCTGGAAATTGGCGGCCGCGGGATTGTGGAAGAAGGAACCATTTATGGAAACCAGATGCAGGTCGCGGCTACGGACGACGAGCAGTGCGCTTATCGGCTGGGGGCAATATCTGCCCGTGAAGGGGCTGCCGTAGGCGTTAATTGGTCTTTTGCCCCCGTTACGGATATTGATATGAATTTCCGCAATCCGATCACCAATACCCGTACATATGGCTCAGATCCGGACAGAGTGCTGCGGATGTCCAGGGCATATATGAAAGGCGTGCATGATAATGGATTGGCAGTGTCTGTCAAGCATTTTCCAGGCGACGGAGTGGATGAGCGGGATCAACATCTGCATCCGACAATCAATTCGTTAAGCGTGAAAGAGTGGGATGCCACGTATGGGAAGAACTATAAAACGTTGATTGACGAAGGCACAGAAAGCGTGATGATCGGGCATATTATGCAGCCCGCATATGAAAAGGAGCTACAACCTGGCCTTAAGGACGAAGAAGTGCTGCCCGCATCTTTATCTAAAAATTTACTGCAAGGCCTTTTGCGAAAAAAATTAGGTTTTAACGGCGTTATTGTAACGGATTCAACCAGAATGACAGGTATGCTTTTGTCGATGAAGAGGGAAAAAGCGGTTCCTACCTGTATTGCGGCTGGCTGCGATATCTTCCTGTTTGATCTTGGAATCCAACAAGATTTCCAATATATGATGAAAGGAATAGAAGAGGGAATCCTTTCGATGGAACGGGTAGAGGAAGCGGTAACAAGGATTCTTGCATTGAAAGCAGCGTTAAAGCTTCATAAGAAACAGAAGGAAGGAACTTTAGTTCCTGGACAGGAAGCCTTAGAGGTAATCGGTTGCGAGGAACATCGGCAGTGGACAAAAGATTGCGCAGACAGGGCAATTACTCTTGTAAAAAACAAAGAAGAGGGGGTTCTGCCGCTGACGACAGAAAAATATAAGAAAATACAGCTCCATGTTTTAGGGGATATGCCGAGAGGCGGAAATCATTCTGGCGGGAAATTGTTGAGCGGCCTGTTTAAAGAACTTTTAGAAAAAGAAGGCTTTGAAGTAGAGCTGTTTGACGCAAAAAAGATGAGCAAGCATATTTTTGAACCTAATGAAACAACGATCAAGGACGTAGATTTGATTCTTTATTATGCGAATATGGGAACTTTCAGCAACGATACGGTTGTCCGTTTGAATTGGGCAGTCCCGAACGAACTGAATGGTCCGAAATTTTTGAAAGAAGTGCCGAATGTATTTGTATCCGTGGCTAACCCCTATCATTTGCTGGATGCGCCAAGAATGCAGACCTTTATCAATGCTTATACGCCTACGGAAGAAATTATTCAGGCGCTGGTTGAGAAATTGATGGGACGTTCCTCCTTCGTTGGAAAGAGCCCAGTCGATCCGTTCCTTGGCATGTGGGATACAAGGCTATGAAACAATGGGAATTGCGAGCGGTTATTTTTGATCTGGATGGGGTAATCGTGTCCACGGATGTGTACCATTTTCGCGCATGGAAACAGATTGCTGATCAGGAGGGAATTCCTTTTGACCGCAAGGATAATGATAAACTGCGCGGCGTGGGGCGAATGGAAAGCCTAGATCTTCTGTTGGGAGAGCGGAAAAACTTATATACGGCGGAGAGAAAGCAGGAACTTGCCGAGCAAAAAAACTGCGTTTACCGAAAGCTTCTGCAGGAGCTGACGCCGCAGGATATTCTGCCAGGGGTGATAGAGCTTTTGGCCGAATTGAAGAAGGATGGGATTCGGACAGCTATTGGTTCTTCCAGCAAAAATACGGAATATATATTGCTAAGGATTGGCCTGAAGGATTCTTTTGATACGGTAGTCAGTGGCAACGATATCAAGAGAAGCAAACCAGATCCCGAGGTTTATATCTTGGCGGCAAAAAAGTTGGGAGTTCTTCCCGAGGACTGCATAGTAGTCGAGGATGCTAAAGCTGGGATCGATGCCGGAAATGCTGCAGGAGCGTTCACTTTTGCCGTGGGGAGCGCCTGCGGTTACAGCCGTGCTGGCGCTTGCCGGGCTGACTTACGGGGCATGACATCAGCGCAAATGAAAGATTTTTTTTCATGCAGGTAAGCCGGATGTAATATGGATTATAGGAGAGGGAAATAGATATGCAAGTTTTGGTGATTGGCGGTATGGCGGCGGGTACAAAGGCTGCGGCGAAAATCAGGCGTGAGGGAGGAAAAGACTGTCATGTCACATTGATTGAAAAAGGAAACGTTATTACCAGCATTGGATGCGGCCTGCCTTATTATATAGGCGGTGTGTTTGATGATTATAATAGCCTTTTTATCAATTCAAATGAAGAATTTGCGCAGTCTACAGAGGTTACCCTGCGCTGCGGGGTAGAAGCGGTTGGCTTGGATCGGGCCAATAAGAGGCTGCGGGTAAAGGAGCTGGAGACAGGGAAAGAGGAAAGCCTTTCCTATGATAAGCTTGTAATCGCCACAGGAGCCTCTCCCATCCGCCCGCAGATAGAGGGCATTGATTTGCCGGGCGTCTACACCTTGCGCACCCCAGAAGACGGAGCCGTTATTCGAAACGCTGTGGCAAAAGGAATAAAACGGGCCGTTATTCTGGGAGGCGGAGCTGTCGGGTTGGAAATGGCAGAAAATTTGAAGCGCCAAGGCGTCCGCCCCGTGATCATCGATAGAGCGCCGCAGATTTTGCCGGGTTTTGACAGAGATTTTGCAGAATATGTGGAAAATAGGCTGGCTGAAAAAGGGATTCCTTGTTTTACAGGAGAAAATCTTATATCGATAGAAGGAAACGGCCGAGTAGAGATAATTCGGACAGAATCCAGAAAGATAAAAGCAGATGCCCTAATTCTTGCGGCGGGGGTTCGCCCGAATACAGATTTTTTAAAGGACAGCGGCTTGATTTTCAGCAAAAATGGGGCGTTAGTTGTCGATGAAAGGATGTGTACAAATGACGCGGATATTTTTGCAGCGGGAGATTGTGTGGTTCTGAAAAACCGAATAACTGGCAGGGAAACCTGGGAGCCTTTGGGATCAGTGGCAGCAGTGACAGGAAGGATATGCGCTCTGGCAGTACTTGGCGAAAAGGTTTCTTATCCCGGTGTTTTAGGAACGGCATTGATTAAGACAGAAGACGTTAATGTGGGAAAAACTGGGCTGACGCTGGCAGAAACAGAAGATATGGACATTGTTGAGGCAACAATCACTACAGAAGACAAAGTCAGGTTTTATCCGGGCGTAGACGTTTTCGTGATACGTTTAGTGGCGGATAGATCCTCGCACAGGCTTTTGGGCGTACAGGTGGCAGGAAGAGGCGCAGTGGACAACATTCTGGATATCGGAGTAACCGCCATCTGCAATCAGGCGACGCTGGAAAGTCTGCAGTCCATGGATTTGGGATACGCCCCGTCCTTTTCTACGGCAGTCCATCCTTTGATCCAAGCGGTGAATCTGCTGTTAAATAAGCTGCAAGGGAAGTTTGTAGGAATTGATGGGGAAGGTTTTCATAAATTGCCCGAAGATACGCTATGTTTGGATGTTATGAAAACAGCTACGCTCAGGCAATATCGAAGTATGCCTGTTAAGACGATACATGGGCCTATTCCCGGGGTTGATTTTAAGCAGCCGATAGTACTTCTGTGTGAAAAAGGAAAACAGGGATATCTGGCGCAGAGAAAGCTCAGAGAATATGGTTATGAAAATACCGTTGTATTGGAAGGCGGCGTAGAATTTTACAACATTGAGGAGTAAGAACGGAGAGGAGTACAGAGAATGATTACAGCAGAGGAAAAAAAAGCACTGAAGGGCAGAGGTTTTCTTCCCACTGTAAATGGCGACTGTTCAGCTCGGCTGATTACAGTAAACGGCTGCGTTACGGCGGCGCAGTCAAGAGCAATCAGCGAGGCCGCTGAAAAATTTGGGGATGGACGTGTATTTTACACCACAAGGCAGACAGTGGAAATACCGGGAATCTCCTATGAAAATGTTGAGGCTTTTGCAGATTTTATAGGAAAAGCCGGGTTGACAACCGGCGGAACCGGCTCACGCGTGCGTCCGATTGTTTGCTGTAAGGGTACAGTCTGCATTCATGGCCTTACGGATACATTGGCGCTGGCAAAAAAAATCCATGAGGTTTTTTATGAGGGTTGGTATGACGTTAAATTGCCGCATAAGTTTAAGATAGGCGTCAGCGGCTGCCCCAACAGCTGCGTAAAGCCCCAATTGCATGAATTCGGCATTGTGGCGCAGAAAATTCCCAGCTTCGATGAAGATATGTGCAATAACTGCAAGAAATGTCTTCCCGCAGAAAACTGCCCTATTGACGCACTGCAGCATAGTAAAAATGGGACTGTCTTAGATAGGGAGAAATGCAATAACTGTGGGAAATGTATTGATACGTGTCCTTTTGACTGCGTAGAGTTGAAGGCCCAAGGGTATCGGTTGACGATAGGCGGAAAATGGGGAAAATTTCCTCGTGTCGGAACGCCTGTCCCTGGACTTTTTTCTGAAGACGAGGTTATGGCGATTCTTGAAAAGACGCTTTTGGTTTATAGGGAACAGGGGATTACCGGAGAGCGTCTTGGCGTTACCATTGACCGAATGGGAGAGGATAATTTTATCGGCCAAATCCTATCTGACGATATTTTGGAGCGCAAGCAGGCCATCCTTGATGCAGAGCTGCATCTGGTAGGCGGAGCAACCTGCTAGATAAGGCCGAAAAAGGTTTTCTAAAGGGGATAATCAATGACAATAAGGCATGTGGAGATATTTGTGCGGGTTGCCGAATGCGGTAAAATGAACGAGGTTGCGAGAAAACTGTATATATCGCAGTCCTCCGTAAGCCAAGTGATTGCGGAAATTGAGCGGGAATATCAGATTCGGCTGTTTGACCGATTGTCAAAAAGACTTTATTTGACTCCTGTAGGACAGAGCTTTTTGCAGTATGCCAAGAGATTTCTCGCTGTTTACGAGAGCATGTGTCAGTATTTGGAAGAAGCAGGAGAAATAAATAGCCTGAGAGTAGGAGCGACAATCACGGTCGGAACATGCGTGATGGAAGATATTCTTGCAAATATGAATGCCGTTTTTCCCAACCTGCAGCTCCATGTGTTCGTAGCTAATACGCAGCTCCTAGAAAACAAACTGCTGAACAATGAGTTGGATGTCGCGTTGGTGGAAGGCAAAATCAAAAGTCCAATGCTTATGGTAATCCCGGCCATTCCAGATGAGTTGGTATTGATCTGCGGGCCGGGTCATCCATTTTGGGGCCGGGACGAAATCTTAATCCATGACCTGAAAGATCAAGAACTGATTATGCGTGAACAAGGAAGCGGCACTCGCGCGCAGCTTGAGGAAACTCTACGCGAAAATCATATTGAGTATCACACGAGATGGGAATGTTACAATACGGAGGCGATCAAAAATGCAGTGCTCCATAATGAAGGCATAAGCATTATTTCTTCGCGTCTGGTTGCATCCGAGGTACTGGAAAAGAAATTATGGGTATGCAGATTAAAAGATTTTAACGGCAGAAGAAGTTTTGATATTGTCTATCATCGGGATAAGCCGCTCTACCGTGTAATGAATACTTTTATAGAAGCCTGTCAGTTATATGGCAAAAATGAAACAGACGAAGGATAAAAGAGGGAGAAAAGAACATGAAGATGTCGAAACGAAAAATGGCGGTTATCCTTCTGATTTTTTCTTTTTTGCTGATGGCAGGCTGCGCGCAGCGGGCGCAAGAGCGACCGGAGTCAGAAACTACAGAGAATGAGGTAGTCTTTGTAGATGCGCTGGGGCGGGAAATAAAGGTGAGCAGTCCAGAGAAAGTTGCTGTGCTGATCGGCAGTTTTGCGGACATCTGGTGCCTTGCCGGAGGAAGGGATAGTTTGGTAGCAACAGCAAATGACGCCTGGACACAGTTCAATTTACAGCTTGATGAGGACGTTGTTAATCTGGGGATGACAAAAGAGATCAATACAGAGCTGTTGTTGGCGGCGGATCCGGATTTTGTTATTGCCAGCAGCAACACGGCGGCAGATGTGGAACTGTTGTCTTTGCTGGAGAGCGCCGGAATCAATGTCGCTTACTTTAAAGTGAGTACCTTTGAAGATTATTTGCATATGCTGGATATTTGCACAGATATCACTGGACAGAAAGAAAATTATGAAATTTATGGAGAGGATATCCGGCGTCAGGTAGAGAGCGCGGTCGGGATGGCAGATGGTTCCAAGCCTACCGTACTTTATGTGCGGGCCTCCGGGAGCAGCTGCAAAATAAAAAACAGCAATAACAGTGTGCTGGGAGAAATGCTGAGGGATCTGGATTGTGTTAATATCGCAGACAGTGAAGAGGAGTTGCTGGAAAACTTAAATATGGAAACAGTCTTGGTGGAAGATCCAGAGTATATCTTTCTGGTGATGCAGGGAACCGATTCAGAAAAAATAGAAGAAGTGCTTCGGACAACCCTTTTGGATCAGCCGGCTTGGGAAAGCCTGACAGCCGTCCAGGAAGGCAGATGTTATATTCTGGATCAAAGGCTTTACAATCTAAAGCCAAATGCACAATGGGGAGATGCCTATGAACAGCTGGCGGAAATTTTATATGGAAACAAATAGGCGGCGGGAATGCCTTTTTTGGGGCAGCTTAATCCTGCTCCTTCTCCTTGCTATTGTGTTTAGCGTCTGTTTTGGCACGGTGACAATAGATCCGAGAGAGTTGTTTGCTGTCCTTCTGGGAAGTGAGACAGATTCTATCTATGCAAGGATTTTGCTGTATACCAGATTGCCGCGCTGTATCGGCAGTATTTTTGCCGGGGCTGCGCTTGCTGTAGCGGGGGCGGTTATTCAATCGGTGCTTGCCAATCCCTTAGCAGCTCCTCATGTGATTGGTGTGAACTCTGCAGCCGGCTTTATAACAGCGCTATGCTGCGCTTTATTTCCCCATGCCTGGTCCCTCCTGCCTTTTATGGCGTTTTGCGGGGCTTTTTTTGGTGTGATGGTAGTTACTTTGATTTCTGAACGAGCCGATGCTTCAAAGCTATCGTTGGTTCTAGCAGGAGTAGCTGTTTCCAATATTTTTTCAGCAGGAATTGATGTGGTAATTACGTTGGTGCCGGATGCTTTGACGGGATATACGGATTTTAAGATTGGCGGTTTTTCTGGGATAACAATGGAGCGCATGTTACCGGCATTGATTTTAATTGTTGTGGGAATTGCCGCGGCGGTAATGCTCTCCAAAGAATTAGATATTTTGGCATTAGGCAGCGAAACGGCGCAAAGCCTGGGACTACCGGTAAAGCATGTGAGGATACTTTTTCTCCTGATTGTAGCGGCCTTGTCGGGAGCAGCCATCAGTTTTGCCGGCCTGCTTGGATTTGTGGGATTGATTGTTCCTCATATTATGCGGCGCTTTGTTGGAGAGGAGAGCAAACCTCTTATTTTATCTTCAGCTTTTGGTGGGGCAATTTTGGTCTCTTTCTGCGATTTTTTGGCACGCACATTATTTTCGCCTTATGAAATCTCGGTAGGAATTGTGATGTCGTTTATCGGAGGCCCTTTTTTCCTTTGGCTGATTTTTCGTCTAAGGAGGCAGCAGCTATGATTGAAACCAAAAAGCTCAGCGTAGGTTACGGCTCCCATTGCGTATTAAAGGACATTACCGTCGGTTTTTTAGAAGGCCGGGTTACGGTTCTCATTGGCCCCAATGGATGCGGGAAAAGCACTTTGCTAAAAACGGTGTTGGGACTTCAACCTAGTTTGGGAGGAGAAGTTTTGTATGATGGATCTGAACTGGGGACTTTAGGGCCTCGACAGGTTGCAAAAAGGGCAGCGTATCTGACCCAGACGAGAAACACGCCTAATATTAGCGTGAATCGTTTGGTTCTTCATGGCCGTTTTCCTTATTTGGATTTTCCGCGGCAGTATCGGGAGGAAGATTATGAAGAAGTTCGGCATGCATTGAAGGAAGTGGATGCAGAGGAGCTTTACGGGAAAAGAGTAAAAGAATTGAGCGGAGGTCAACGCCAGAGAGTCTATTTGGCTATGGCATTGGCTCAAAATACAAAGACAGTTTTTCTGGACGAGCCAACGACGTATCTGGACATAGGGCATCAGCTAGATATGCTGTGGCTGGTGCGCAAAATGGCGGATTCAGGAAAAGCAGTCGTGATGGTTCTGCACGATTTGTGCCTGGCAATGAAAGCTGCGGACTGGCTGCTTGTTTTTAACGATGGCGGAATACAATTTAAAGGAACACCGGAGCAGGCATTGGAAACAGAAATATTTAAACAGATATTTCATGTGGAATTAAGTAGGATAAAAACGGTTAAGGGTTGGCAGTATTTCTATAATACTACCTAATGAGGCAAAGGAGAGGAAGGGTATGGGCTATTTTCCTTTTTTTGTGGAGCTGCAGGAGACAAGAGGGTTGGTGGTAGGCGGTGGAAAAATTGCCTGTCATAAGGTGGAAAAGCTGCTGCCCTATGGTCCAAGGCTGACGGTAGTAGCCCCGGAAGTGATAAAGGAAATCAGCGATCTCAAGGCTGCGAATGAAAACAGGCTTGCGATTATGAGAAGAAAATTTGCAGTAGAAGATTTGGAAGAAAAACAGTTTGTTATTGCGGCAGCAGACGATAGCAAAGTAAACTGTACTGTCGCAAATTTGTGCAGGGAACGGAATATACTGATTAATTCGGTGGATGATAAGGAAAATTGCTCTTTCTATTTTCCTGCGCTGATTACCTGTGGAAAGCTTTCTGTTGGCATATCTACCGGCGGAGCCAGTCCAACCGCGGCCGCCTATATGAAAGAGTTGATTGCCGAAGTCATTCCTGATCATATGGAGGAAATTTTGGATTTCCTTTATGGGATGCGGTCGGTTCTAAAAGAGATATATCCGGAAGATAGGAAACAGCGAATGCATGCGGCAAAAGCCATGTTTGCGGCTTGCCTGGAAAGATGCCGCCCACTGAGCGAAGAAGAGTGGAAATCCATACTGGAGGAGGAGAAATGTGCAGGAGCAAAAATAAAGGAAAAGGCTGTGTTTATATAGTAGGCGCAGGATGCGGAAAGGCAGATCTGATTACCCTTCGCGGTTTAAATTGTTTAAAAGAATGTGAAGTGGTTATATATGATGATTTGATTGACGTCCGCTTGTTGGATTATGTCATGCCAGGAACGGAAAAAATTTATGTTGGCAAACGCCGGGGACGTCATTCTGTTTCTCAGGAAGAAATATGTAAATTGTTAATAGAAAAAGCGCTGCAAGGAAAAAACGTAGTCCGTTTAAAGGGAGGAGATCCTTTTGTATTTGGGCGAGGGGGAGAGGAAATGCTCGAGTTGAAAAAGCGCGGAATCGATTGTGAGGAAGTTCCGGGTATTACCTCTGCAATTGCGATTCCAGCTGAGGCTGGAATACCTGTAACCTATCGGAAGATTAGCCGCAGCGTTCATATTATTACCGGTCATACTGCTGAAGATAAGGCAGCGGAAGATTTCGGCGTTCTGGCAAAGCTGAAGGGTACCTTGGTTTTTTTGATGGGCTTAGATAAGCTGGAAGAAATTACAGACGCTTTAATAGCAGAGGGAAAAGACTGGAATACGCCGGCAGCGGTGATATCTGGCGGAAATGCAGTTAATCCAGTTATACTGCGGGGGACGCTGAAGGACATCTCAGAAAAAACAAAAAAGAAAAGTGTACAATCGCCGGTAGTTATTGTAATCGGAAAGGTTGCGGCAATGGATTTGCAGAACTATCATTATATGGCAGCAAGGTAAGCTTCAGGTATCAGAGGACTAGTGTAATGTACCGTTGATATTTAACCCAATCTTCGTTATGAGGATCCGGTTTCAACAACTGGATATAAAGATATAAGTTTTGTCCGGGCTGTCCCTGTACACTTATGTGGTGCTGTCCGCCAAGGGGTTCAATAACGTCTTCCATACAGGCTACGAATTCTGCATCCCCTTTTTTGGGGATACACCAGTATTCGTTCCTGTGAGGCTGAAGCCGGTTTTTTTTAAAGCACGCCCGATGGCATTCTTTCCCACAGGAGTATCCAGCACGATTTTGGCTTCTTCTTCCAGTAGGCGAAGAGTCCACCTGGAATGCCCTTCCGGTGCCGGGCTGCAGGCAATCTCAATAAGTTTTGCTTCTCCCCGGCCATCAAGTTTGCGGCGGGCATTATCCGAATTAATACTCCGCTTTATTGTAATAACTGCGTCAATACCGCCTGTGTGATAAAGCTTTACAATGTTGGTTACCGTAGCCTTACATATACCATTGGAGCGTGCGGACTGTTCATGTGTAAGCACTTTGCCATGGGATTCATCCAAGTCAATCAATACCTGGCATCTGCTGCGTAAAGTTTTTGAGGTACCATTTTTACGAATTATGGATTTTAGTTTTTTCAACTCATCATCCGATAAGAGGATGTGGTACGATTTAGGTCTCGCCATAAAAATCACCGCCGCTTTTTATAGTATACCATGTAACGGGTAAAGAAGCGAGAATAATTTAGCCAAATATCAAAGGCACATTACACTAGTATCGTTTAAATGTTCACCCTGCCTTTATATAAGCCTGGGCCTCGTCGCGGGACAGATGGAAAGTCGAAATCAATTCTTCTGCAATTTTGCTGTCGGAGCAGCCGGCCCTGCGAAGCATTGAGATTGCTCCCGTGATTCCCGCCCGTAAGCCTTCTCGGCGCGGAAATCGCTGTGAAAGCAGGAAATCTGTTCATCGGATAGAAAAGCCACCTCGAAAAGATTCATCTGATAATCGTTTACATAGGGCTTTAACCTGGCTTCTACCGGGATAGCCTCACTCAGTCTTTTTGCCTTTTGCCAGGGAGCTGTGCCAAAATAGAGCACCAGCGTAATTACAGGGTACTTTTCTTTGTTTGGTGATGTCACTATCTGCAAAAACATCATTGTAGGATTCCAAACGCTTTTCAGCAATATCTTTTTGTCCCATTTTACTTTTGTACCTCTTTCCGGCAGAACCGGCAAAGGGATCTGCCTATAGTATATCCCATCGGGTGTTGTTTTTCAATTTGCTTTTGAGAGGAATGCGTGGGGTGGATGCGTGATGTATGAAATGATGCATGAAACAATGCGCAAAGAAGTGCGCAAAGAAATATAGAAAACAAGAAAGAACCTGAAAACAGAAAATTGAGGAAATAAAAAACGAGAAAAAGAGAAGAAAATAACGAGAAAACAAACAGGGCGAAACAGGAGAGCCGGAAAGCAATAAGAAAGAGAAATAGAAACAGAAATCAAAATAGAAATAAAAGTAGAAGTAGAAGTAAAAGTAAAATCAGATGTGAAAACAGAAGAAAAAGAAATGGGAGCAGGAAGGAGGCGCAGGGAAAGCAGCCTCCCTTCCTGTCCGATAAGATCATTTTAGTATATCGTTGGTTTGCATTTCAAGTTTTGTGTTTTACATGCCCTTATATTCCCCGATTATCCTCCGGCGGCGATCTCCGCCTCCTGACGGGCCTTATCCTCCTGATACCAGAGGGCCTTTTCCTGCCAGGCAGCCTCCAGAGCCTCTTCTCCGCGGCGGCTCTCCAGGCCGCACTGATCCCGCAGGATGGCTCCGAAGTAGTGGGACAGCTTTTCTGCTCCCGACAGATTCAGATGGAGCCCGCCGTCGTAGGTGTCGGTCTGAAAATCCAGCCCGGCCTCGTCGGCCTGATCCAGAAGATTTACATAGAGAAGATCATGCTCGTTGGCATAATCGACGATCTGAGCATCCCATTCGTCGTACCAGTAAGGGTAAAGGCTGGGCGCCTTGACCAGCACCAGCTGGATGCCGTTTTCCTCGCAGAGGATGCGGATCTTGTCCAGATATTCCATCTGCGCAGCGTCGATGGTGTAATCTCCTAGAGGTCTTCCCTCCGGTACGTTTTCGGCGGGAAGGGAATCCACCCGCATATAGTAGCCGTTGTGGGAGACCAGATCCCGGTGGAAGAGATAGGTGAAATCATCCGCCGTCAGCTCCGTGATCCGGGAATGGTAACGCAGCAGAGGAAATACATAGTCGAGGAAGGATTCCTCCTCTGTCATGGAATCCAGAATGGCGTTTGCCTTGGAAAGGGACCAGCGCATGCCATCCAGAGTCATCCGGTTGTAAGATTCCCTGGGAGCCTCGTTGTAGGGAACAGCCAGAACGCTGAAGACCACCACGTCGGGAGTCTCGTAACGCAGGGTATCCTCCAGAATATAATAGGACTGGCTCACCAGCTGCTGGGCGCTGCCCCGGATATAGCTGTTGATTCCGTATTCCTCCCACAGCACCATGGGAGAGAAGTTCTCATAGACCTCGCAGTCTCCCAGGAAGATCACGTCGTGATCCTTTTCTTCATCGTAGTATTCGGCGATAAAGTTGCCCTCCACCACATCGTCCATATATTTAGGCATAACCAGGCGCTGCAAAAGATACAGGCTGCCGGCGATAAACAGTATTATGACGACGGCGGACAAAAACTTTTTCTTTTTCATGGCCGTCCTCCTTAAAACTGATTGTAGATGAACTGGGTGGCGTCATAGCCGATGCCGTAAGCGCCAAACAGAATCACGATGAGGAACAGGCCATACCAGGCAATAACGCGCACCGGCAGGGCGCGGGCGGCGATGAGACCGCGCACGGACTGGCCTTTTTCCTGAATCCGGCTGATGATAAAGACCAGAATCAGAGATACCAGGAGAATCCAGTAATCTACAGCGGACAGGCCGATGGCAAGCAGGCTTCCATCCCAGAATACCGAGAGACGGAAGGATGTAAACATGCTGACAAAAGAGCGGACCACAGTGGAGACGCTGTCATAATAGTCAAACATGCACAGAAGGCTTACGAACAAGAAGGTACGGACCATTCGGAAACCATTCCACAGAGCATTTTTTTCCAGCCGGGGGAAACGCTCGTAGAAGCGCCGGTAGGCAGGCTCCAGCTCCTGAGACAGGAGCAGAAAGAAGCCGTTTAACAGCCCCCAGACAACGAAGTTCCAGCTGGCGCCATGCCAGATGCCGGTGGACAGCCACACGGTCATGGTGGCAGTGTAGACAGTGAAACGGCGGCTCAAGCCCTCGTGGCCGGCGGCCTTCATCTTCTTGGCCTGGGCCAGCATGGCAGAACTGGTGGAAATCGGATAGAAGAGATAGTCCTTAAACCAGTTGCACAGAGATATATGCCAGCGGTGCCAGTAGTCCTTCAGACTCTTGGAGAAATAGGGCCGCTTGAAGTTTTCCGGCAGGGTGATGCCCAGGGCCTGGGAAAGACCGATGACAATATCGATACCGCCGGAAAAATCCATATACAGATCGATGGCATAAAAGATCATGCCGACGAAAACGTAAGCTCCGGTATAGGCGGACGGGTCGCCGGATATGGTGGTCAGGCCGGCGATAATCCGGTCTGCTATGACCATCTTTTTGAAGTATCCGTAGAGCATCCGCTGCAGGCCGAAGGATACCTGCCTGCCATCGAAGGGATGACTGGCATAGAGGTCCTTTGACAGAGAGCCAAAACGGCTGATGGGGCCCTGGATCAGCTGCGGGAAAAAGGAGACGAACAGAGAAAACTTAAAGAAATTTCTCTCCGGCTCGTATTCTCCCCGGTACAGATCAATCAGATACCCCATGGTCTGGAAGGTGTAAAAGGAAATGCCCAGGGGAAGAGTCAGCTGAAAGAACAGATCTTCCCCGGAGGCTCCGAAAAGGCCGCTTATGTTGGAGACAACAAAGTTTCCATATTTGATGACGCCCAGAATGCCGAAATTGAACAGCAGGGCGAATATCAGCCAGGCCTTTTGCTTTTTCTTGACCGCAGCCTTGTAGGCTTTCTTTTCCTCGCGGCTGAGCTCATCCTTATGCAGCTTAAGCCTTGCGTCCTGCCTGCGCTTAAGCTCCCAGATCCGCAGAGACACAAAGTAAGCGCAGATCGTGGTGGCCAGGATATAGCCCAGGTATTTGACTCCGGAAAAGCAGTAAAAGGCGTAACTGGCAATAAGCAGCAGGGCCCACTGCCACCGGCGCGGAATCACATAATAGAGAATAAGCAGCAGTCCGGCAAAAAGCAGAAAGCTGTAGGAGGTGATGGACATGCTTATTCCTCATCTTCCAGGCGCTCGATCAGAGCCCACAGGGCCTGAGCCGAGTTGAAATTCTCCGGGATAATATCCTTGGCGGAAATGTTTACGTCAAACTCATTGTTGATTTCCGCGATCAGAGAGACGATGTCGAAGGCGTCCAGGATCTCGTCGTCGATCAGCGTATCGCAGGTCTCAAAGTCCACATCGGGGTGCAGGTCGTTTAAAATCTCCAATAAGGTATCCATAGTTATCTTTTCCTTTCCTTTAAATAATTTTCTTTTAGAAGCACACGGTTGATTTTACCGGTAGCTGTCAGAGGCATGGTCTCCAGCTGGCGGATGGTGTTGGGAAGCATGTAGCGCTGGAGCTTTTCTTTCAGGGCCTGCATCAGATCTTTTTCGCTGATGCCGCCCACATAGAAGAGGACAATCTTGCCCTTTTCCGTATCGTAGATGCAGCCGGAGCTTTTGATTTCGTCCAGCATGTTCACATTGGCCTCGATCTCGCCCAGCTCGATGCGGTGGCCCATATGCTTGATCTGAAAATCCTTGCGGGAGACGAATACCAGATCGCCGTCCTTGTTAAAGCGGCCGATATCTCCGGTCCGGTAGATGAGCTCCGGCCAGGATTTGTTCAGCGGATTCTGCACAAAGGAGGAGGCTGTCCGCTCCGGATCGTTGATGTAGCCCAGAGAAACCGCCGTTCCGCGAATGCAGATTTCTCCCTGTTCGCCGGGGGCGGCCAGGGTGTTGTCGTCCTTTAACAGCAGAATTTCCGTGTTTTTGAAGGGTCGGCCGATGGGGATGGCCTCGTCCAGACCAAACTCCCTCTCCACATGGTAGTAGCAGCAGACGCCGGTGCCCTCGGTGGGACCGTAGAGGTTGGTAAAGCGCGCGTTGGGCAGGGCCCGTTTCCAGATATTGAACTGCTTCACCGGGAAAACCTCGCCCACAAAGGCGATGGTATGCAGATATTTTGGAGGCAGCTCCGTAAGAGCGCCAAAGGCCGACAGCATGGTCAGTGCCGAGACCACCCAGCACAGGGTGTTGACCTGATGTTCATTTAAAAACTCCAGGACTTTCATCGGGAATTTGAACATGCTCTTGGGCACGATGTAGGCCGTGGCCCCGCACTTCAGCGTAGGATAGATATCCTTTAAGCTGGCGTCGAAGTAAAGAGGGGTCTGGTTGGCAAAAACCGTATCCTCGTTAAAGCCCAGGGTCTCTGACAGCTGCTCGATGTAGTTGATCAGAGAACGGTGGCAGGCCGCCACGCCCTTGGGGATGCCGGTGGAACCGGATGTAAAGAACACATAGACCGGATCGGTGTCAATGGTGCGGCTGCGCACATTCGCCAGAGCGGCTGCATCGGCCGGGGTCTGAATCAGGTCGCCGTAAAGCCAGAGTTCGCCGTCAAAATCAAAGGTGCGGGCCGTATCCAGAGTGGTTTCATCGCAGATAATGGCTCTGGGATGAAGATTTTGAAGGATTAAATCAATGCGGGCCCGGGGCATTTCCTCGTCGATGGGGACATAATAGCAGCCCCCCTGCAATACGCCCAGGAAGGCGACGACCGCATTGGGATGGCGGTTCATAAAGACCACCACCGGCTGGCGGAACATCCCCAGGGCTGCAAGATAAGAGCCGATGGAACGGCTTCTGTCATCCAGCTGCCGGAAGGTGACGCCGTCTTCTTGGCTGACGCCGCCAAAGGCCAGTTTGTCCGGCACGCGCCGTACAGTCTGATCCAGATAATCCAGAATGTGATTTTGCATGATTACCTCTTTTCAAAATGTTCTTGATCTTAAATATCTTGGCTGACGAGGCGGGGAAAGCTCCCCGCCATCATCAACATAGCATGATTTGCGGGCAGATACAAGCCCGGCTGCCGTAAAAAGTTTATTATTCAACCTCCGGATAGAGGCTCTTGTCGTACACGTGGGTGCCGTTGTGCGTGGAGGAGTAGGCCTCCAGCTCTGCATCCGTCAGATAGAAGAAGGTGGAACCGTCCTTTCTGGGCGTGCAGTCAAAGTGATACCAGCCCTCGCCGATGTTGACCAGACTCCAGAAATGGGTCGGGATATCGGTGGAACCCTCCGGCACCACCTTGGCCACGTCGATGTTGGCGATACCGGCGCGGGTCAGCAGGAATTTGGCCTGAGCGGCATAGGTGAAGCAGTCGCCGCTGTGCTGGGTAAAGCCCTGGTACGCTCCCAGAGTGTAATCTTCCTCCTGGGCATGGCTGGTATAGCTGGTATTCTGACGAATCCAGTTGTAAATAGCCCGGAGCTTCTCCATTTCGGTCATGTCATCCGTGATGATCTCCGCCAGGATTTCGTCTGCCATGGCGTTCACCTCGTCGATGTCGGCCACTTCTGCATCCGCCTCCAGCACATAGACTGTGCCGGTGGCAGTGGCGGCGTTGCCGGAGGAGTCGGTGACGGTGGCCGTATAGGTGTAATCGCCGACGGTATTTAAATCTACCTGGCTGTTGTCCGCTTCTACGGTCAGCTGATCTTCGGTGTCCAGATTGTCATAGGCCCGGATCGCTTTTTTGTAGGAAACGGTGCCGCCCACGGTCACATGAATGTCGTCGGCAAAGACCTCGGGAGCCGCCGTATCCTTTACGACCAGCGTGGAGGAGAGGGTCTGATCCCCCGCCTGTATGGTTACCGGATATTCTCCAGGGACGCTGGTATCCACCTCGGGCTCTGCGGAAAAGGAGACGGCGTCCGCCGTTATGCCCTGGCCTTCCAGTACGGACAGATATTCATCGGACAGAAAGGCGGAGGCGGCGGGAATCTCCTCGCCGGTACCGATTTCCACCGAGGGTCTGGCGCCGCTGACGGTCAGGGTGGCAGTCACGGTAGCGCTGTTGCCGGCGGCGTCGGTGAGTATAATCTCCACCTGCTGATCGCCGTCGGTATACAGATCGGGCTCAGAGGCAAAGGCCGCGGTTACTTCGGTGGCATCCTGCAGCTGATCGATAAAGTCCATGGGCTCCACAGCTTCACCGTAAGCGGTGGTTACAGCTTTGGTGGTAGCCGCTGGCTTGGTAGTATCCTGTACATGGATGGTGGAATGATAGGTAAAGGGCGACAGGCGGATTTCCACCTCATAGTCTCCTGGTACACTGGTGTCGATATTCAGGGGCTGCGTATTTTTGGCCTTGTCGCCGTTATAGCGCATCAGATCCGCAGTGGTGATGGAGGCGCCCGCTTCCACATTGAGGGTGCCGATCACGCGGCGTCCAAAGTAAAGGCCGACTGCCAGGCAGATAACGGCGATGAAGGCTGCGGCGCCGATGATAAAGGGCAGCGTCTGGTTCTTGCGGCGGCGAGGCGGCCGGGATGCACCTCCGCTTCCGTTTGTTCCATTTCCCCCATTCCTGCCGCCATTTCCACCGTTTCCTCCGTTACGGCTGCTGCCGCTGCGTCCGGCGGCTTCCGGACGGGGACGGCGATTTGACGCGGAGGGACGGTCTGTCCCCTGAGCGTTTCGCTCCTTGTCCCGGGACGAAGGGGCGGAAGTTCTGGATGCGGCAGAGGCGGTGCGCCTGG
>CALWRE010000092.1 GCA_944383835.1 uncultured Lachnospiraceae bacterium
CCAGATCCTGGTATTTCTGCCGCATTTTTTCCATGGCCGCCGCACTGTCCTGGAGCTGGCGGAGCTTCTTGTCCGTCAGTGCGCCTGTATCCCCCATCCTTCCATACAGCCGCAGATCCCGCTGCAAGCCAAAGCAAATGGATGAAATTTCCACATCCCGTATGAGTTTCTCGGAAATTTCCAGTATTTTCTTTTCCTCATCGCTGTTTTCCTGCGCATACAAGCCATTTACGCAAAACCGGAGAGCCTGTAAAATCCGCCCGCCCGTATGGGCGTCATCCGGGGAAACGGCGGGCAGCTGTCCCAAAAATGTCTCTGCCTTCGCCAGAATCCGGACATTCTCATCACGATTCTTTGGCTGCATCAGTTCCCGCTGTACGGACAGAAGAATATCCTCCTCCCGCTCTTCCCCGGCAGCTGGCTGCCGGCTTTTCTCAGACAAACGGTGCGCCAGGCAGCGCCCTGCAAAACAGCTCTTATCCCGGTAAACCAGGCCGGAAGGAACCGAACCCAAATGGAGAGAAGCAAGGTTTCCTTCCCCTTTCGTTCTCCCCTCTGCTTCTGCTTTCCGGCAGCGGCTTAGAACTTCCTCCCACACCCGTTCGTCCTTCAGGCATTCATATAGTTCCCGAAACTGCAGACCGCAGGACAAGGAGAAGCCGCGAAGAAACGACCCCGCATCCGAAGTTCCGTCTTTTTCCAAAGGCCCCTGCAGCTGTTTTGTCAGATAAACGGCAGCCGCCCTCCTGTCCGCCTCATCCAGGAACCTGTCCTGGTCCAGCATCACATGGAGAAGAATCGATTCTATCCTTTCCCTCGAAAAAGTATTGAGAAAAACACAGGCCTCGCCCTTATTATTCCAAATAGACGGATACAAAGGGCGTACCGCCCCGCCCCGCACATCGGTGATTCCCGCGTCCCGGAGCATGGAAAATACCGGGCTGTGCAGCAGGTAATCCCGGCTTTTTTCCACAACAGGAGAAACCTTAAGGACAAAGATCCCCGTCCTCCCCCTGCAAGAAGCGATATTCTCCAGCACACTGCCCCAGCCGGGCTGCGCAAGCACTTCGCAGAAGTCCTCCAGCGGACAGATAAACGCCGCAGCCTCGCTTCGCTTCAGCTTCAGCTGCTGAAGCAGAAAATCTCCCTGTTCCGCCATATCGGCATCCGTCTGCTTATCCGCCCCCTTCAAAAAGCTCCTTATCTTCGCAATTCCCCGCGCAGGCGCGAAATCCCTGCCTTTCACATCTCCATAGGTTTTTATCGTAAAGGTTTTCCCCGCCGCGCCAAGAAAATAAACCGTCTGATAGCTCTCGTGCAGCTTCAGCCACAGATACTGGTTCAGTTCAAGCTTCAGCAGATCATCGCCATAATATGTGTCCGTCTCGTCGGCAAAAACCAGATGGAGCAGCTCTTTGGATGAAAACAATTGCTCTCCCCCTTTCTCCGGCCCTCTGTCCCTTTCAGCGGAACAAAGGTTCTTTTTCGGACCGTGTGCTGCCGGAATCGTTGCGCAAAAGCAGGCTGAGATTCAGTTCTTCATCGATCTCCGCTCCCAGCTGCTGCAGCTCGGCCTCCATTCGGTTGGGCACCTTGACCGTATGCACCTCCTCCTGTCCGTCAACCTGGACGGATACCTTCACCGCAAGCTCCTTTGCCTCAGGAATTCTGGCAAAGCTTTCCTCCAGCCATACTGCCGCCTCCCTCAGCTTTTTCCCTGTGCCAATGGCGACGCGTTCTTCCCTGTCCAGGACAATCGTACCTCCGTCGTCCTTCCACCGATACGTGATTACGCCAACGCTCACCCTCTCCAAAAAGCTGTCCCGATAGCTGTCAATGGCAGGCTTCATCGTCCTCAGCCCTTCCTGCGGATCACCCGGAAAATGAATCTTAGGAAATTTGCAGACGGGGCACTCGTTTCCATCATGAACCTTCCCGCATACAATACATTTCATCTATCTTTCCTCCAGCCTTACGCTCTGAGCGCATTCCATCAGTTCCAGACGCAAAGACTCTATGGCCTCGGCCAGGTCCTGCATTCCCTCTTTCATCCGGCCGGACAAATCGGCCGTTCCCTGCGCCGGCGTCCTTCCCAGGCTTCTCTCCATAATCCCCAGGCTCTGCTCCAGACGGCTGCGCACTCTGCAAAGCAGCTGAAGCCTTTCCTGGCAAGCGGCAAGGCCGGCGGCAAAGTCCTCCCCGGCAACAGGCTCCAGCTCACGCAAAACCGCGGAAAGTTCCCGATCCGTCTTCCAGCCCTGCTCCCTCTGCTTCTCCAGCTCGCTGCGCCGCGCCTGCTTTTCTTCGATGGCTGCGTTGCCGGCTGCAATCTCCTTCTCCATATCGGCGCACTCTTCCTGCACCTTTTTCAGCGTCTCCATCTGCTCTTCGATCTGACGCTTATAAATCTCATACTTCTGCATATCGGTCTTGCCTTGGAGATCTTTCAGCTGGCTGTCCAGGCGCTCGACCTGGGCGCTCTTGTTCTTATAATCCGCTGTCAGCGTATTATAAGTATTATTGTAGTCGGCGCAGGTCTTCTCCGTCGTTTCGATCTGCTTCTCCAGCTGTGCGCAGTCCTCCCGGAGATGCTTGATTTCTGCCTCCAGCCGTCTCTGCTTCTCCTCCAGTTTTTCCCTGCGCTCCTCTTCATCCGCCTGCTGCCGTTCCCTCTCGGGGATCTGTTCATTCTCCAGCCGGGCGACCTCGCTCTGCAGGCTTCCCAGGCTCTGTGTAACCTCCCTCAGGCTTTTTTTCAGTTCCTCCTCCCGCCCCTGCAATGCCAGGCTCTGCTGCCGAATGGCCTCCAGTTCTTTTTTCTTCTGTTCCAGGCCCCCGCCCTTCTTTTCCAGCTCCAGCCGGATAGCGGCTATCTCCGTCACCATCTCGTCATGCTGTGCAGCTATCTTTTCCAGCTCGTCTGCCGCCCCTTCCCTTTCCAGGCGGGCACGGCGAAGCTCCTCCAGCACCGGCTCAATCTGCTTCGTGCGATAGGTTTTCTCTTCTTCCTTCAGCCGGAGCAGCTCGGCTTTCATCTCCTCCAGCTCCCCTGCAGCCTGCCTCTGCTTTTCTATGCTTAAATCCCTCTCCTTTTGCAGGGCGCAAATCTGCTCTTCGCAGGTGCGTGCGGCAGCGATCTCCCGGCCAGCCTGTTCCTCGATATTCTCCAGCTGTGTCCGCAGATCAGCGGATTTCCGTTTCTTTTCCGCAAGATCTGCCTGCTTTTCCTTTAGCTGCGACTGAAAGCCGGCGAGCTCCTCCCCTTCCTTCGCAAAGCTCTCCAGCTCCTCCTCCGTCCGTTTCAATGTCTCCATCGTCTTATCCAGACGGCTGCGGTTCCGGACAAGCTCGTCGCTTTTGTCCTCGTAAATCTGGCGGATCGTCTGGCAGAGCCAAACCAGTTTCGTGGGCAGCGTCTCGCTTCCGGATGGACAGGCGCTCACATCCTGACCCGTCATGTCCTCAATATCATCGAACAGCGATTCAATCATGCAGACCGCCATATAGACCGAAGGCTCTTCCCCGGCATTATTGGCAATAGACGCTTTCAGACGGCTGAATTCCATTATATCGTCACCTCGCTTATCGCAGTCAGATCAAACATCTCCGAGTAGCTTTCCAGCGGAATCTCAATCCCTTTATCCGCAGCCTGCAGGCCAAACCTCTGGCTGGGCACGACATGGAAAGAAACCACCTCGTTCTCATCCATGGAAAAGCCGCAGTTCCAAAATCCCAGCTGAGGCAGCTGTTTCAGCCGCTCCAGCATCACCGGGCGCAGCCGCATAGGGGCGCCGCGGTTTACGCTCTCATCAAAGCCGATGACAAAAGAATCAATATTGCCATAGAGCGCTCCCCAGGTCGTGCGGTTGCCAGGCTCATCCGTCTTTTCTTCATCCTCCAGGATGAAATAAGGGTGCCCGGATTTAATCATCTGATGATATTTGATGGCATAATAGAATTTCTCCGGACGGCCGTCGCTGCTGCGGGTAAATAAGCCGATGGAATAGCGGGCGGTCTTTTGCAGCACCACCTTGCCGGCCGCCAGAAGCGCCGCCCCCAGCGAAATGGCCTGCTCCCTTTTTTCCGCCGTGATATTCTTCGTGCGCAGATCAATGTTGGCATTTGCATCCAGGCGGTAAATCTCCGCCACCTGCTGCTTGACCAGGAAGAAGGAGCCAAAACCGCCCACCAAAGCAATTTTGAAATCGTCCTGGATTCCCGTCTCCGGCTCGCAGGGATCTTTACCGATGCATTTTTGCACCTTTTCATTGATCTTCCGGATTTCCTCACTCAATACCTGCTCGATCGTCTCCTGATAGGCCAAAAACAGATGCTGAAAGGTTACCGGCACCTCTTCCTCGTCATATTCCAGGGTGATAAAATCGATGGCTTCCTCCCGGAAAATCCGGCTGATCTTGCGGTAAGAGCCGTAGGCCCCAAACGTATCTTCTATATCCCGGATCCGTTCGGCGGATTTCAGCTGGCTCTCCAGATCCCGCACCGCCGCAATGAAATCCGGGGCTGCGTAATCCGGGCTCTCCCCCTGGCCGACCACCCCCGCATCCTGCAAAGCATGCGTAACCACGCTCTGCATATAAGCGATGCCGGCGCTGCCAATGGTTCCGCCGCCCGACTGGTCCGGATGATTTTCACCGGCTCCTCCGCCGTCCACATAGCGGATCTCCATAATCCCCTGCTGGTCGGAGGTCACCTTCGTCAACGTAATATCCAGAGTTCCTCCGCCGTAATCGATCAGAAGCAGATGGCCGTTAAAATTCCTGCCGGTCTGTTTTTCATAATTGTAAGCAAAAAAAGCGCTGGCTGCCTCCGGTTCCGTGACTATCTGGACATGTTCTACCGGAATGTCAATATCATTGATCAGAATATCCCGCAGGATCAGCCGCCCATCCAACGTAGCGACCTTACTGCTCCAGATCTCCGGAACGCAGATAACCAAGTCCTCGAAACCCTTATCATTCTCCCTGCGCAGTACGCCGTCCAGTACGGACTCCAGGAAAAGCTTGGTGATGCGGCGCGGCGTATACTCTTCGTCGTAGCCCCTGCGTCTTAGCATCTCCTGGTTCGTCTCCGTCAGAAGCATCTTAAAAGCCTCGAAAATACGGACTGTTTTTTTCCCTGCCTGGTCCTTAGCCCCCTTGCCGCAGGTGATCTGCCCCTTTTTGGAAACGCTGACCACGGAAGGGATGCTGGCCGGCTCTCCTTCTGAAAAAGTAATGGCCGTTACATGATTCAAAATCTCGTCATATTTCGACACGGTCGAGTATGTACTCCCAAAATCAATTCCAATTTTCATTTTGCTCTCCCCTCCCCTTTTGTATCCTGCTCTTCCAAGCTGCTTTCTTCCCTGAGAAGCTGCCAAAACGCTCTGTCGCGGATCCTCTCCGGCTCCTCCTGGGACAGCCGCACTACGCTCTCATGCTTGCCGAGTCTTCGGATCGCCGCGCACAGCCCTGCTCCCTTCGCACTTTTGGGCGGCAGCTTGAATACATATTCCGCCTCCCGCTGTTTTAAATCGCTTACATTATGAACAACCCAAGTCAGCACATAGCGGGAATAGTCCTCGTCATCACCGGCAAAATGGGAAAGGCTCTGGGTGGAGAGCATCACGCCCACGCCAAATTCCCTCCCCTCCTTCATAATCTTGCGCAGAGAAGGGAACCCCTGATCCATGATGCTGTCCGCTTCATCCACTAAGATCAGACTGCGCAGCTGCCGGTACCGCCCATCCGTGCGGCTGGAACCGCTGGCATGCATCCAGGAATAAATCTGATCCAAAGTAATGGCCGCAATCAGATTTTGTATATCGGAATCGAAGCCGGACAGGTCTATTACCGTAATGCCGTTCAAGACAGCAGAAAGGGGGCTGGCCGCAGAAGGCCTGTCTTCAAATAGACGGAACTGCCAGAGTTTTCCCATGGCTGCAGCGAGAGAATCTGCCATCTTACCGGAGGTTTCCTTTTCATAGATCCGGTATACCTGGTCAAAGGTAGGTGCCAGCCGCTTCCATGTCTCCGGCTCATCCGGGCGTATTCCCTGCGCGGCATAGGCCTTCAAAATACAGTCAAAAAGGAACTGCTGCTGCTTGGGACCCAGACGAAAGATCCGGGAAATCGTATCCTTAAAGCCATTGGCCGTATGTACGGGAAGAAGAGGGCGAAACGCCTCCGTACGGTAGAGGGCAAGAGGATTGTAAGGCAGACGGTATGGTTTAAGCACCCGCGCATGCACTGCCTGCACAAAATCCGCCTTGGTCTCGTTGTAATCGCCCTTATAATCAAAAATCAGGACGCCCAGCCTGCTGCCATTATAATTGTCCGGCTGCTGCCTGTAGAGCTGGGTCACCACCGCCTTGGTAAACTGCGTCTTACCGGTGCCCATGGTTCCAATGATGCCCATATTGGTATGGAACACCTGGCTGGTATCATTGGGACGCCAGACAAGAGGCTCTCCGTCCTCCATTCTGTGCCCCAGCAGAATTTCCATCGAACGAGGCGGCTGGACAGGGGCTGCAGCCATTTCCTGCCTCTCCGGATCCACAGATAGATCCACAGATAAAGCCAGGGCGATGCAATGCTCGCAGGGCACAGCCGACTTTTCTGCCGGCCTGCGGCAGTCGCAGCTGAATTCCAAAAGCTTCTCCTCTTTCTCATCCAGAATAAGCGCCGGATGATTGACAAAATTAAAGCCATCCACAGTCTTGGCACAAATGCGCACCTTGCCGTCAGCGAGCTTCTCCCTGGTTATCTGGGAAAGCTTGTTATTCTTCCAAAACCTTTCCCCCGCCAGGAATGCCGCCCTATCGCAGTATCCGTCCAACCATTTTCTAAGATCCATATCCTGCATATCCATTCCGGGCTCTTGCCCTATGTGCTATGTTGTAAATATTCTACCTAATTTTGTTAGGAAACGCAAGACAGGATTGGCCATTATTTTGACAACATCTTCCTTATTTGCTTTCCGCCGCCTCGTCCAGCATATTTTCCAGAAAAATCCCATATCCCTTGGTACTGTCCTGCACAAATACATGGGTCACCGCCCCCACCATTTTCCCGTCCTGGATGATCGGGCTGCCGCTCATTCCCTGGACAATCCCTCCGGTCAGTTCTAAAAGTTCCGGATCGGTAACCTGGATAACGATCCCCTTATTGTTCCGGCTGCTTAAATCCACGCGGGTGATCCGTATCTCATAGTCCTTCACCGTCCCGTCCACCGTGCAGCGGATGTAGGCAGGCCCCACCGACACGTCCTGCCGGTACCCCACCGGCATGCATTCCAGCTGCGCGAAATCGGCCAGCGCGCTGTCGGAAAGCTGGCCATAGATTCCGCAGTCGGTGTTTTTTTCAATCTCGCCCAGGCGATTGGCCTGGCTGTAATTGATCACCCCCGCCAGAGAGCCCGGCGTTCCCATGCTGCCCTTCACGATGGAGCGGATCGTCGCCTCATAGAGGGAACCGCCGCCGTCCTCGATGAGCTGGCCGGTGTCCGTATCGCTGATCCCAGGGCCCAGGGCGCCAAAGCCCCCGTTCATGTCCACATAGGAGAGGGTGCCGATTCCCTGGGTATCGTCCCGGACCCAGATTCCCGCCTTATACTCGTCCTCTCCGGTCTGCACCACCGGCAGGCGAACCTCCACTTCCTCGCCGCTTCGGCGAATCCGCAGGACGATATCTTCCCCTTCCGCCTGGCAGATTGCCTCCACCAGCTCCTCCTTGGTGGAAACGGCCTCTCCGTCCGCCGCGAGGATATAATCCCCGGAATGGACGATGCCTGCGGCCGGTTCCGAGGTTACGCCGTCCAGGCCGGTGACCGGGCCGGTGCCGACAATCAGGATTCCGTCGGTTTCCAGATAGATCCCGATGGGGCAGCCGCAGGGGATCACCATCTCATTGTCTACCACCTCCACCTCGATATTCTGGAAATGAAACAGGCCGAACAGGTTAAGTTCCAGCTCATAAGTGCCTGTCTCTTCCGAATACAGAGAAAATCCTTCGTCCAGAAGCACATGAATCTGATCCGAAGGAATATTGGAAGTATCGGTGAGCGTCACTTCCTGATCCTGTACTGTGAGCGTAGCCGTAAAGGGCAGCTGCAGGCAGATTTCACTCTCTTCCCCGCAGACCACGCGAAGTTTTTCCGGAATCATCCGTTTAAAATAATAAATTGAGAAGAATCCGGCAAAAATAAGGCTGACGATCAGAACCCGGATCAGGAATCTTCTCAGTATCTTTTTTTCAGTCATAAAAAACCTCCGCACCTACAGTGATTTTCCCTGTTAGTATGCGAAGATATTTTAAAAATCACACATAAATTTTTTGTACAAGATGGAAAAAGCACCCCATTTCTGAGATGCTTTGCGAAAGCCCATGGCTCGCCATTATTTGACATTATTTTCCATTTTTTATCTGTGCAGCCAGTTCCTTCATCTCCTGGGCATGGCGGTAGGTCGTTTCCGTCATCTGCGCCCCTCCGATCAGCCGGGCCAATTCCTCTATGCTGGCCTTTTCATCCAGGCAGCGCACCATTGTACAAGTTTTACCGCCCTCGACCCCTTTTTCAATGAGGAAATGGCGGTCCGCCATGGCGGCAATCTGGGCCAGGTGGGTGATGCACAGTACCTGATGACGCCTGCCAATAGCAGAGAGCTTCTCTGCCACCTTCTGGGCCGTCCGGCCGCTGATGCCTGTGTCAATTTCGTCGAAAATCAGCGTGGGAATATCATCGGTATCCGCCAGCACCGATTTGATCGCCAGCATAATCCGCGATAATTCGCCGCCGGAGGCCACCTGGGAGAGGGGACGCATCTTCTCCCCCGGATTCATGGAAATCAAAAATTCCGCCTCATCCCAACCGTCCTCATGAAATTCCGGCAGCCTGGAAAATTCCATCTCCACCTGGACGTCGAGGAAATTTAAGTCGACCAGGGCCCTGCGAATGGCTTCGGTCAGCCGCACCGCTTCTTTCTGGCGAAGCTGCGAAAGCTCTGCGCAGAGCTTTTCCAGCCGCCCGCAGACCGCTTCATAGTCTGCCTTCGTCTGATCCCGGCGCTCATTATACTGCTCTAAGGTTTCCAGCCTCTCCTGCCTCTCCTGCCGGTAAGCCATTACCGCTTCGTAATCCGCCCCGTATTTAGCCTGCAGCCCGCGGATCCGGTCCAGCCTTTCCTCGACCTGACGGTACTGCTCTGCGTCAAAAGACATTCCCTCAATGTAATCGCTGATCTCCCGCCGCAGATCCTCCATCAGGCTGTCAATGGAAAACAGCTGCTCCTGCATACCGGAAAGTTCCCCGTCGTATTCCACCAGAGAGGTCATTTCCCGGGCCGCCGCCCCGATGCGGGCCAGCCCGGAGTCGTCCGCCTCCGTGTCCAAAAGCTGATAGATCCGGTTCATCCCCTCCACAATCCGGCGGGAATTGGCCATGCGGCGGTAGGCGGCGGCCAGTTCCTCCTCCTCGCCGGGCTTCAGCCTGGCATTGTCGATTTCCTGAATCTCATAGCGGCAGAAATCCATCTCCCGCAGCCGGCTTTCTTCGTCCAGCAAAAACTCGGCCATGGCCTTTTTCAAGGCCCGGTACCGGTCGTAATTTTTCTTCAGCTCTTCCTTCAGACCCCCTGCCTGCTCCCGGATATACTCGTCGAGAATCTCCAGATGCTTCGCCTTTTTTAACAAGGACTGGTGCTCGTGCTGCCCATGGATGTCGATTAAGAGCTCGGTGGCGCGGCGCGCCATGGACTGGGGCACAATCTCCCCGTTCAGCCGGCATACGCTGCGCCCTGCGTTTATCCGGCGGCTGACAATCAGCTGCCCATCCTCCTCCAGCTCGACGCCCATCTGGGACAGGGCCTGACGCTTGTCCTCCTCCTCGACTGCAAACACCAGCTCCGCCAGGGCGCTGTCCGCCCCGGAGCGGACCACGTCCCGCCCCATCTTGCCCCCCAGGGCCGCCGTCACCGCGTCAATCAGGATGGATTTTCCCGCTCCCGTCTCGCCGGTAAGAATCTGCACTCCCTCGCCCAGATTTAATTCCGCCTCGTCAATCAGAGCAAAATTTTTTACATGAATCGTCAAAAGCATATTCTGTCCTCCCGGCTCCGCCGCTTTGCCGTCCGCCAGACCTCCTGCCCCCTGCAGGCGGCCTACAGCATGCGGCGAATCTTTTCCATCAATACACGGGTCTCTTCGACGCTTCGGATCGCGCACATGATCGTATCGTCCCCGGCGATGGAGCCCACAATCTCCGTAAAATTCATCGCATCCAAAGCGGCAGCCACCGCGCCGGCCATCCCGGACGCGGTGCGGATCACCAAGATATTCTGCGCCATATCCATCGAAACGAAGCCAGCCCGAAAGGCGTCCATATAACGCCCCGCCACCGAGTCCTCCTTTCCCGGCATGGCCGCATACCGCTGGCGTCCGTCCTCGGAAAGCACCTTGGACAAGTGCAGCTCCCGGATATCCCGCGAGACAGTGGCCTGGGTCACGGAAAAACCTTCGCGGTTCAGCCGTTCGGCCAGTTCTTCCTGGGTTGTAATCTCATATTTTTCGATAAGTTCCAGAATCTTGTCCTGACGTCTCCCTTTCATGTATCCTCCTATCTGTCGCCCATCTTCTTTCTCAGTGCTTCCAGAAAACTCTGCTTATTATATTTAATCAGCCGTACCGTCTCGCTGGCACGGCAGATCTCTATCCTGTCTCCCGGCAAAAGCTCCGCCACCTCGTTGCCGTCAAAGGCCGCCAGCCCCAGGGCATTTTTGCGGGAAGGATGCTCCATCATCTCCAGCTCCACCACGGAACGGGATTCGAGGACAATGCTGCGGCTGATCAGGGTATGGGGGGATACCGGCGTCAGAACGATCAGAGAGGCCCTCGGATTGACCACCGGGCCGCCGGCTGAAAGATTGTAGCCGGTGGAGCCGGTAGGCGTCGCCACCACCATTCCATCAGCCTGATATGTAGTCAGATACTCGCCGTCCACGTAGACCTTGAAATACAGGACCGTCAGACCGCGCCCTCCTATGGCGATGTCGTTGAGGGCCACATCCTCATACAGGATCTCCTCCCCTCTTGCGACACGGCCCCGAAGCATCATTCTCTCTTCAAAGGAAACCTGCCCCTCCACCAGCTGGCGAATCGCGTCGTCCACATGGTCCCGGTCCACCTCCGCCAGATAGCCCAGATTTCCCAGGTTAATCCCCAAAAAAGGCAGATGCCGGTCCCGAAACTCCCGCGCCGCCTGCAGGAGAGTGCCGTCTCCTCCAAAAACCAGCACGCATTCCGTGTCCTCCCTGGGGCTTTCGGTGCAGACGCAGCCCAGAGAAACCAGCTTTTCCCCTACCTGCTTTGCCATGCGGATTGCTTCCGCCTTGCCGCTGTTGGCAATCAACATAAAATTTTTCATAATGCCTCGTGCGCCCTCTCTACTGTCAAATCCACGTCCACAGCTGTCTCCGGGAAAGCCGGATCCTCTCCCTTTCCCAAATATAACAAATATTCAATATTTCCTTCTGGCCCTTTGATCGGCGAATAGTCCAGGTTTAAAATGCGGTAATCCAGCGTTCCGGCAAAGTCTATGACCTTCTCGATCACTTCCCTGTGCACGGCCTTATCCCGCACCACGCCTTTTTTGCCCACCTTCTCCCGGCCCGCCTCGAACTGAGGCTTTACCAGGCAGACCGCCTGGGCCGCGGGAGCGAGAAGCTCGCGCAAGGGGCCCAAGACCTTCGTCAGCGAGATAAAGGACACGTCCACCGAGGCGAAGGAAATCTCCTCCCCGATATCCTCCGGCGTTACATAACGGATGTTGGTCCGTTCCATGCAGACGACCCGCGGATCCTCCCGCAGCTTCCAGTGCAGCTGTCCGCGCCCCACATCCACCGAATAGACCTTCGCCGCCCCGTTTTGCAGCATGCAGTCCGTAAACCCTCCGGTGGAGGCTCCCACGTCCATGCATACCTTTCCCGCCAGGTCAAGGCCGAAGGCCTGAACCGCCTTTTCCAGCTTCAGCCCGCCGCGGCTCACATAGGGCAGGCGCGAGCCTCTGACCTCCAGGGCCGCCTCCTCGTCAAAGGCCGTCCCGGCCTTATCCTCCTTCTGCCCGTCCACATAGACGATCCCTTCCATGATCATGGCTTTGGCCTTTTCCCGGGAATCGGCCAATCCTCTTTTTACCAGCAGCACATCCAGGCGCTCCTTCATTCCGGTTTCCCGCCTTTCTATCTCGATGTCTTTCTTTTCTCTTTCTTTAAGTCTTTCTTCTTATTTCTCCCGATGGATCAGATAGGCGAACAGCTCCTCCAGGAATTCATTCCGGGAAGGAAAGGCGCCAAGCGCCTGGATTGCCCGCCGGGAAAGATTTTCCACCTGCTTTTTCGCCTCCTCCATTCCATAAAGGCTCACATAGGTGTTCTTGCTGTTCTTTTCATCGCTGCCCACCGGCTTGCCTAACACCTCCGAAGTGCTGGTCACATCTAGTATATCGTCCTGGATCTGGAAGGCGACGCCTAAGTCGCAGGCAATCTGCTCCACCGCCTTTACCTGCTCTGCGCTCGCTCCGGCCAGCACGGCTCCGATCATCATCGAGGCCTCCAAAAGGGCTCCGGTCTTTAACCGATAGACAAAATCCAGCTGCTCCCCGCTCATCGGCCGGCCGGTCAGTTCCACGTCCACGGTCTGCCCTCCGATCATCCCGTAGATTCCGGTCTTGGCCGCCAGAATGCGGATGGCTTCTCCCACGCGCTCCGGGTGGGAGGTGTGGGCAAAGGCTCCGGCCGCCGTCTCAAAGGCGAAGATCATCAGGCCATCTCCGGCCAGGATCGCCATTGCCTCGCCGTATTCCACCCAGGTGGTCTTTTTCCCCCGCCTGTATTCGTCCCCGTCCATCGCCGGCAGATCGTCGTGCACCAAAGAAGACGTATGGATCATCTCGATGGCCGCCATAAAGGGGCCGATTTCCTCCCCTTTTCCGCCAAACAGTTTCCAGGTTTCCTCCATTAACATCGGGCGGAGCCTCTTGCCCCCCGCCAGGACGCTGTAATCCATCGCCGCAAGGACCGTCTTCTGAAACCCTGTCTCCTCCGGCAGATACCGGCGGACAATGGCTTCGACCTCCTCCGTGCGGTTTTTCAGCTGTTCTTTAAAATTCATGGCTCTCTCCATTCTCGTCCAAAATCCGACATTGCTTTTCAACCTTATCGATCTTATCATTGCACAGACGGACCATCTTCATTCCTTCCGTATAAAGGGCGAAGGCCTCCTCCAGGCTCTGGCCGCCGTTATCCAGCTCTCCCAAAATATCGTTCAGCCGCCCAAAGGCCTCCTCCATCGTCTGCTCGCCGCCATCCTGCATCGTCTTTTCCTTTTCCTGCTTTCCCATCTATTTTACTGCCTCCGCATCTCTGTCTTCTTCTACCCGGACGGCAAAGGCCCCGTCCTTCAGATGGACCGTCAGCCGCTCTCCCCCATGGACCTGCGACGCGGACAGGACGCCCTGCCCCCTTTCGTCGGTCACATAGGCGTAGCCGCCTCCCAGCCTTTTTAAGGGGCTCAGCCCCTCCAGCCGGGACGCCGCCAGGCTCAGCCGGTGCCGCTCTCCCTCCAGCCGCCTGTCCATGGCAGACCGCAGCCGGTCTTCGAGATCCGCCAGATTTTGGCGCAGGCTGTCAATTCGATAGCCCGGACGATACAGGCGCAGCCGCAGCTCGCAGCTTTTCAGCCTCTCCCTTTCCCGGGACAGCCTGTCCTGCATCCGGCGGACGAGAATTCTACGCTTCTCCTCCAGGCTCTCCATAAAGCCGTAATAATCATATACCGCCAATTCCGCTGCCGCAGACGGGGTAGGAGCCCGCAGATCCGCCACGTAATCGGCGATGGTGGTATCCGTCTCATGCCCCACCGCGGAGATCACCGGGGTATCGCAGTCAAAAATCGCCTGCGCGACAATCTCTTCATTGAAGGCCCATAAATCCTCCAGGGAGCCTCCGCCCCTTCCGACAATCATGCAGTCCGGATGCAGGCGATCCAGCCTTTCTATGGCTGCGGCTATGCTCTCCGGCGCCCCCTCGCCCTGGACCTGGGCCGGCGACAGGATCACCTGCACGTAAGGATTTCTTCGGTGGGCCACGTTGATAATATCCCGGATGGCCGCCCCGGTCGGAGCGGTCACAACGCCAAGCACCCGGACAAAGGCCGGAATCGGCCTTTTATATTCCGGGGCGAACATTCCTCTCTCGGCCAGCCGCGCCTTGCATTCCTCAAACCGCCGGTACAGCTCGCCCAGCCCGTCCAGTTCAATCCTCCTGGCATACAGCTGGTAGCGCCCTTCTCTCTCATAGACGCTGATCTGTCCGGTGACCAGCACCTTCTGTCCGTTCTGCATGGAAAACGCAAGACCCCGGCGATTGCCGGCAAACATGACGGCCGCCATAGAGCCGCCCTCATCCTTCAGCGTAAAGTAGATGTGACCTGAGGTATGATACTTCAGATTAGAGACCTCGCCCCGCACACACAGGCCGGACAGCAGAAAGTCCTGGATGAACATGCCCTTGATATAGCCGTTGACCTGGGATACGGTATAAATGCTGCATCCGCTCATACCGGATCGCGTTCCACCAGGCGGGCCAGAATCCCATTGACAAAGCTGGGGGAATCCTCCCCGCCAAACTTCTTGGCTATCTCCACCGCCTCATTGATCGCCACCTTCGTAGGGACCTCATCGTCATATTTCATCTCATAGAGAGCGAGACGCAGAACCGTCAGGTCTGCCTTGCCCATCCGCTTCGTTCTCCATCCTTCCGCTGCCTGGTCGATCTCCCCGTCGAGTTCCTCCGCCTTCCCGCAGATGGCCAGAACCTTATCCAAAAGAGCCTGCCTGTCTTCCTCGGCGATCCGAGCCTGTCCATCCTTCGGCTCCAGCAGTTCCAGGTAGCGCTCCATCTGTTCGCCCCATTCATCCGCCGGAAAAAAATCCCGGCGAAACAGCATTCTAAAAACATGTTCTCTGGCTTCGTGCCTCGTCATAAATTTTCTTCCTCCGAATCATTCGCGCAAGAAAGAGGGACATCCCGACGATCTGCTGTTAAACATGCCGCAGCGCCGCCTCCGCCGGAACTTGGATTCCGGCAGCCGCAGCCTGCCCGCACAGATCATCGGAATATCCCCCGCTCTGCCCTTCTTATTTCGCCGGCTCCAGATTCACTCCGGCTACCTTTACGTTCACATCCAGCACAGAGAAACCAGTCATATTCTCGATGGCAGCCTTTACCTTCTCCTGCACCTTGCCGCAGACGGCGGGAATGCTGTATCCATAATCCAGGTTCAGGGCCAGATCCACGGAAACCGTTCCGTCAAAGACCTCCACCTTCACACCCTTGGACAGGTTCTTCATTCCCAGCTTTGCCACCAGTTCATTGGTCACATTGCCGGCCATGGACGCGACTCCCTTTACCTCGGTGGCCGCCAGCCCGGCAATAATCGCGATCACCTCATCCGCGATCTGCACTTCGCCTACCTTGTCTTTCTCGTATACCGTATGGGTACTTCTATTGGCCAATGCCTCACTCACAGCAGTTACCTCCTATGTCTCTTCCTATTCCGAAAAGTACGCCCAGTCCGGGCGTACTCCGTCTTATCCTTTATTCTACCCAAATATGGAGACTTTTGCAAGGGGAAATATGCTTACTCTCCGATTTCCAGCAGAGTGATGACAATCTTATCCGCGCTGACCTCGGTTTTGCGCTTGACGATATCCTCCACCTGGGCCCGCTCGGCGTCGGTCAGGGAAGTGCGGCCCACCACCACGTCCACCGAATCATTGTTTATGTATACAATGCAGTTTTCAAATCCTTTGGCGGCAAGCAGGGACTCCGCAGCCGTCTCCTTCTCCGCAATCGCCGTCAGATTCAGCATACTGTCGATGGCCTCCTGCTTCTGCGCTTCGTCCACGTTGGCGTTGTCTATGATCTGCATCAGGGTTTCCTTATTCTTCGCCCTGGTCTGTTCTCTGGACAGTTGGACACTGGCCACGTAATCCAGGACCGTGCTCCCGCCTGTGAGGATAGCCGTTCCAGGCGTATCGCTTTCCACATCCGGGCTGCTCTGAAGCGTCGCCTCCCCGGAGGCTTCGCTTTCCGCCTGGGCGTTCACCTCCCCTGCGGCCGTCTCTCCGGTCTGCACGCTTTTCCCGTTTGCGGCGGTTTCCTCGCTCCCGCTCAAGGTCTCCTGGAGGGCGGAGGTCAGAGCCTCGTTTTCCGCCAGAATGTCCTCATCTGAAATGTCAAGCAGTTCATCCACCACATTTTCCTCCCCCGAGGCGGCCGCCTGAGAGTCGGCGTCTTTGTTGTCAGCGGTATAATTCAGATATCCGGCCACCGCAATCATCACCGCCAGCAAAGTCAAAACCACCTGATTCTTCTTTAAAATTCGTCTCATACGGTAACGCTCCTTCTTACTTACGGCTGTGAAGCCATCTTACATACTTTAATTTTATGTGTGGGAATATCAAATAATGCCTGAACCGCGGCAGAGATTTCCGCCTGAATGCTGGCCCGGTCTCCGCCCTCGCAGGAAACCACCACGCCCTCCACCTGGGGCATCAGTTCTTTGACCACGTAAGGTGCCCCATTTCCTTCTCCATAGAGAACCGTCTGGCTGTCCTCGCTGATCTCATAATTATCCCTTACCCCGCCCTGGGCGTCCGTCTCCCTCGTCACGCTTTCCTGGCGGGACAGGTCGTTTTGCAGCACCTGCTCCGAAGAAGCGGAAATTGTTACCATTACCTCCACCCTGCCGGCTCCCTCAATGGTAGAGAGCACCTCCTCCAGCCGGTTTTCCAGCTCGGCTGCGTAGGACTGTGCGCTCTGCGCATCCTGGACGGCCGGCTGCGTCTCCGTTTCCCTTATCTCCTCTTCGGCCGGACTGGCCGGAAAGACAAGCATCGCCAGGATAAGCCCCACTGCCAGCAAAAAGATAAATTTCCGATTCCCCATATCGCTCCAAAATTTTTTCCATGAGAATCCCTTTGCGTTCATCCTTCGCCCTCCCGCATAAGATAGATCGTCACCTGCTCCTCGGAAAGAGAAAACACCGAGGCCAGAGCCTCGTGAAAGGAGCGAAGCTCCGACGGCTCGTAATAAACCGCCGTTTCCCTTTCCTGCGGCTCCTGCACCGGAGCCACCGGGGCAATTTCCTCCACCTGTTCCACTCCTCCGGCCGTCTGCTCCTCTGCTGTCCCTTCTTCCTGCGGCTCCGCCCCGGAATCCCTGTTTTCGCTGACCGTCAGGCTGACCGCCTCCGGTTCGCCTGAGGCCCAGTCGATGGAATAGGATTCCAGCCGATAGCCAAAATCCTCGGCAAGAACGGACAGCGGCTCCCCGAGCGCCTCTTCCTGTTTCTGCCTGGCGGCCTCATCCCAGGCTCCCCCCTCCTGCATTCCGATTTGATCGACCCACGACGAGAGAAGCCCTTCCTCGTAGGATAGGGCCGCCCGGTCGGAGATCCCAAACAGGGAAAACAGCGGGGCTGCCGCCGCCAGAATCAGCAAAACCCCCAGAAATAAGCGTATATACCTTCGCCACGCCCCCTCCGGAACAGTCTCCGTCACAATTCCGCCCAAGATCAGCACCGCCGCAATCCCATAGATCCAATCCGCCATCTTTCCTCCTTTAGCTCACCCGCCCGAAGCAGGCGCAAGCCACGCCGATCGCTATGGCAAAGAGAAGGATTCCTCCTCCCATCAGCTTTAAAAGCAGGCCGCAGCCCTCTCCCACCGCCGCCACCGTCTTGGCGATCCGCTTATCGGAAACAGGCTGGAGTACAGCCGCCAGGCCCTGATAAAGAAGGACAAAAAATCCCAGCTTGCACAGAGGCCCCAACGATACCAGGAGCAGAATCAATACGCCGCCCACACCAATGCCGTTTCGCACCAGGGCCGCCGTGCTAAGCGCCATCTGCGCCGCCGTCTCCACCCCGTTTCCCACTCCGGGAAGAAGGCTTGCCAGCTTTACCAGCACGCCGCCCTTCACCGCGTCCATATAGGGAAGAAGAAGGGCCTGCACCGTCTGAAAGCCTACCGCCAGCCCGAATACCGCCTTCACCGACCATTTTAACAGGCTGTAAAGGAAATCCGTCAGACGGCTCATAAAGTCTTCGGTAAATAACCCTTCCAGCAGCCGCAGCACCACGCAGGCTTTCACCCCGGTTATCGCAATGTTTTCAAAAAACCACTGGATCGCCCGGATGAGCAGCAGGGTAAACTCATACATGGCCGCCGCCGTCAGCTGCCCCTGGATCGCCACCGCCACAAAAAAGACCGGCAGGAAGGCGTTCATCAGCTTTCCGATCACATAAAAGCCTTCCACCGCCACCGACACCGCCGTTCCAAAGGCCGTAAGGAGCAGAACGGCCAGCACCGTATACAGGATATAAAATCCAGTCTGGGAAATCTGTCCGTCGGGAAAGGCCCGCGCCAGATTGGCAAATACCGCCCCCATAACCGATAATAAAAGAATTTGCCAGGCCGCATTCCTCCCGGTGCGAAGCTCGCCAAAGAGGGCGTCGTCCAGGTAAGCGATGAGAAGCCGGAAAAATTCTGCGAAATTTCCCTTTGCCAGCTGCCCCACCACCTGCCCGAAGGAAATCTCCTCCCCGCCCAGGGCGTCCCGGATCACCTCATCTATCCCGCTGAAATCATAGGTCGAAAGCGCATCGGAAAGCTCCTCCTCACTTCCGTCCCCCTCTTCCCCGGCCGCGCTTGCCAGCGCAGCCGATCCGAACAGGAAGAAGAAGCAAACGGCCAAGAATAGGCTTTTTCCTATCTTTTTCCTCATCTATTTTCTCTCACCTTCACAAGCCCTCATAGAGAAAAGTGCGAACCGTATCCAGAAGGGAAAGCACGGCCGGCAGCCCCAGGGCTAAAACCGTCAGCTTCCCGAAGGTCTCGATCTGGCTGGCGATGGAACTGTAGCCGGCGTCCTTGCACAGCCCTGCGCACAGCTGCACCGTATAGGTAATTCCGATCATTTTCAGCAGAGTCGTCAGATAAACGGCGTCCACCGGCAAAGCGTCGATAAACTGCCCCACTGTATCCACCACCGCCTCCAGACGGCCCGCCGTGTAAAAGGCGATAATCACGCCCGCGGCCAAAGCCGCATAGATCGCATATTCATTGCGGAACGCCTTCAGCTGCACGGCAACCAGCACCGCCAGAAGGCCTATTAGTCCCACGGAAATCACACCCATCCCGCCACCTCCTACAGAGCAAACAGATCCTGTATCGTCTCGAACAATTCATATATATAAGGAATCACCCAATACAGTACCAGAAGGAGGCCCGCCAAGCTGGTGAGAAAAGCCTGTTCCTCCCTGCCGCTGTGCTTCAGCACCTGGCACAGCACTGAAACCAAAATTCCCACCGCTCCGATCCGGAAAATCAGGTCGATTGACATTATCTCCTCCTACATCAGCAAAATCACCAGGAAAAAGCCGGCGAACACCCCCAGATATCGGTACAGCCTCCCCTTCTTTTCTTCCTGCGCCTTAAGCTCCTCGATCCGCATTCTCCACTGCTCCAAAAAGCGGACCAGGGTTCCCAGCTGGGTTTCCAGGTCGAACTGTCCCAATTCCTGCCCCAGATACCAGAGAAGCTCCGCTTCATCCCCAAGGAGGCTCTGACGGAGGTATTCGTCCAGCTCCTCGCTCCAGATTGCATAAAAGCTTCCCCCGTCGCAGCCGGACAGCCTCACGGCTACCCGCCCCAGAAAAGAAGAAAAAGAGGACTTCTCCACCGTCCCCACCCGTTTCAGCGCCTCTTCCAGAGGCAGCCGCCGAAAGCGGATCTCACTTAGCAAAAGCTGGACGCTTCTGGCGACCTGCTCCCCTTCCTTTATTCTGCGGCTGTAGAGCAGGGCCTGACGAAACCCCAGACCTCCGCAGGCGACGACGATCATCGCCATTCCCACCGCCCGCATCATCGTTCATTCCTCCTGCCCCTCCACAGCGTAAGCCCGTCTTTCCCGCAGACCCGATAAAAGATATCCTCCCTCTCCCTTTCGATCAGCACATAGCGGCCGAAACGTCTCTCCGACAGCCATCGCCCAAAGACCGGACGAAGCCCCAGTTCCTCCAGGGAAGAGGCGTGGGCCGTTGCCAGCAGACGGCAGCCGCAGTTCATCACATACTCCATAGCCCTGCAGTCCTCCTCGCTCCCCACCTCGTCCACCGCGATCACCTGGGGCGCCATGGTGCGCACCAGCATCATCATTCCCTCCGCTTTCGGACAGCCGTCCAGTACGTCGGTGCGGCTGCCCAGATCGTTCTGCGGCACTCCCTGGCAGCAGGCCGCCAGCTCGGAGCGCTCGTCCACCACCCCTACCATGCAGGCCTGCTCCTTTGTCCCATCCGACAGGGCACGGATGATATCGCGAAGGAGAGTGGTCTTTCCCAACCCAGGAGGAGACAAGATCAAGGTATCGCACAGCTGTCCCCTCTCCCACAAAAAAGGTACGACTCTCCCGCTGCAGCCCGGAATCTCCCTGGCAATGCGAATGTTCAAAAAGGTAATCGGCGAGATGGTCCGCACTCTTCCTTCTTCCATCACGGTCCTTCCGCACAAGCCCACCCGGTGCCCGCCCTGAATCGTCAGAAAGCCCTGGCGTATCTTTTCTTCAAAGGCGTAACGGGAATAACTGCTGATATAATCCATGGTCTCGGCGATTTCCGCAAGCGTTACCTGGTGCGCCTCCCCTGCCGGACAGAATTCCCCTTCCTCCGACACAAAATTCTTCTTCCCGCCGCAGACCACCATAAAGGGCTGCCCCACCCGCAGTCGTATTTCCTCCAGCCGGTCAAAATCCACCGAGAGCCTTCCCAGAACGCGGCGCAGCCCCACCGCCAAGATCCTCGTTACTTCCTCTTCCCTGCTCAAACCAGCATGCCTCCCTCTCCATGGACTTCCTGCATCATTCGTATTCCGGCCTATCGGCCTGCATACTCATGATACCTTGCCCGTCCGATGACCACTCGGACAGGCGCATAAATGCGCCTGCCGGTGGTCGCCGTCCGGGCTTTCATAGTACAATATATGGACGAGCTGGAAATTTATGCAGGAAAAACAGCGGGCTGGCCTTGGATGGAGACCAGAATGTCCATTTACCATTTTGAAAAGAGGGCAGTCGATTTTCTCGGCCGCCCTCTTATGGGAGAGTTATGATCTCTTATTCTGTTACAGCATCTTCTGCGGAAATAGGATTCGGGTCATATATGATTTCTAAAGCCCCGCCTATCGTATCAAATGCTTTTAATTTTGCTAAGTCCTCCTCCGCATTTGAAGAAACCGTAATTTGAAGCCGATATGGATTTTCATACACCGCAGAAGAAGATACAAATGGTAAATCTCCGTTACGCATGGCTTCGCTGACTTTAGCCTGTAATTCGGTGATATATTCTAACGTAATGGTTCGCCCTGTTTCCTCTTTGGCAGGAGCAGTGGGGTCTGCTTCTTGATAAGTATTTTCATCGACAGGCGCGTCAATATTTATATCGGGATTGTTGGTTCCCTCAATTCCCACTACACCCTCTTTTACATAAAATTGATATATTCCATTTACCTTTACAATGCAAATAGCGTCGTCTGACGGGAATTTTATAAAATGATAAACCGTTTCCCCAATTATCCTTTCGTCTTGGCTATCTCCGACAATACCCATAACGCCGCCTAAATCATCATCGGTAATCTGATATGTGTTTTCATCGGTCAATCCTGCTGCATTTTCGTCTACAAGTCCGAAAATCTTTCGTTGAGAAAAAGAAATCGGAAAATAGAGAACATCGCTTTCCTCCATTGTAAATCCGTAAGCATTTTCTTCGACAATGGGTGGTGTGCTAGAGGTATCGTTTCCAATGAAATGGGGAAGTGTAAATGCCCCCGCCACGATAAGGCATAAGCAAGCTGCCATAGTTCCCCATTTGACCAAGCTATCCTTATTCGTTTTCTTTCCGGACTTTTGCACTTTCTTTTTATAGTGGATGGCTTCGTCAATGTACTTGCCGTCAATCTCGCCCATAGCGTCGGAAAACTTTTTCGCATTCATACAAATATCTCTCTTTCCATCAAATATTGCTTCATCTTTTCGCGGATACGGGTCAGCCGGACGGAGATGATTTTTTCCGAAAGACCTACAAACTCGGCTATGTCCTTATAGCTGTCGGCAAACCAATAACGGCGCATGAAGATAACACGGTTTTCGAGGGTCAGCATGTCCAAAAAATCCTCAATGATACGGGCTAATTCTCCGACTTCAATTTCCTCTTCCACGGTTTTCCGATCTGCGATACAGGCTTCAATTTCCTCCAAGGCAATCGTATACTGTCCCCCTCGTTTGGCTGTTTCCTTTCTCCAATAGATTTTGAGTGAAATGTTCCGAACGATTTTTACGATATAGGACAACAGCGGGTTGGGCCGTGCCGGGGGAATAGCGTTCCATGCCCCTAAATAAGCGTCATTGACGCATTCCTCCGCGTCCTGTCTGTTGTTTACGATATTGTACGAAAGATTGTGACAGACTTTTCCGTATTTATTATCCAACTCCCGTATGCCTTGCTCGGAACGCTCAAAAAACAGGTCTATGATTTTTTCATCCTCTATCATCTCACCGCCTCCTTTCCGGCTTCACCTATATACTACGGTTTTAGCAGCGAATACTACAGCAGATCCAAAACTTTTATAATAATTATACTACTCTTCTCATGAGGCGGCTCGCCAACGGCAATCAAATAGGAGGCCCCAGCCCGGAGCCTCCTTCGTATCGGCCCATAAGAGCCGGTATATTCCGTTGTCCGATTTGATCTGCAGAAATTTCCGCTCAGTCCCCCAATGAAAAGGTGACCGTCACGTCGCCGTTTCCCAGGGCCTCTTCCCAACCGCTAAGGTCGTCGATCTTCCCCAGCCTTGTATAGCTCCAGGAATTGGAACCATAGAAAATAACGATCTGGTTTCCCTGATACAGCACGATATCGCCCGCCTGGGTCGTCGTCTGGTGATTGTCTGTGGGAAGGCTGGCGCCCAGAGAGCCTACCTTCTCAAATCCGGCGTAATCGCTCATCTGTATCGTCAGAGGGCCTTCCGCCATCCTTTCCGCCAGGGCCCCTGCCGCTTCGTTATTCGCCAGGGTCGCCGTAAAGGTGCTGCCGCCCACTTCTACGTTCATTTTCATCTGTGCATTTTCCTCCTCGCTGCTTTCTATAAGTAATGATATCCGAGCGCAGTATGCCCAGTATGCCGGTTCCCGTCTTACAGCGTATACCTATGCTTCAGCTGATGAAGGGAGGAAAGATTCCGGATAGCCTGCGCCCCCATTTTATGCGATACGGACAGGATCAGAGCATCCACCAGGGCAGACGGCCCTGCCATGGAATGATACTCCTTTTCCTCGCCGCGGTAAGCATAGAGGTTGATGTCCGCCCTCTCCTGCTCCGGGATAAAGCTGCGGCTGACAAAGGCCACGGTCCGGTAGCCTGCCTGACGGCGGTAATCCAGGATAACCCTGCCCTCCCGCGATACCTTCGACAGGCTGAACATGACGACCAGATCCGTTTCTTCCACCTGGGCCAGCCCCTCCAAAAGCTCGGAGCCCCCGGAGGGCAGAAGAATCACCTCGATTCCCAACCGGCGCAGGCGGAATAGGAGGAGCTGCCCCAGAGAGGCAGAGGCGCTCTTGGCATGGATAAATACCCGATGGGCCGTAAGCACCGCCTCCCCCGCTTCTTCAAAGGCCTCCTCGGACAGTCCCTCCAGCGTTTTTTCCAAGTAAGCCTGCTGGAGCCGGATAAAGCTTGCCGCCGTAAAGCCTTCCTTGTCTCCCAGCGTCTGCGCCAGCTTTGCCGCAGGCCCCTCATGGGGAACCTGCTCCATAACCAGCCGCTTTAATTCCTTGAAATCCGCGCAGCCCATATGCCGGACAAAGCGGGATATCGTCGCCTCCGATACGCCCGCCTGCCCGGCCAGTTCTCCGATGGAAGAAAATAAGAATACCTCCGTATTCGCCGAAATGTAATCCAACAAGCGCATATCCGCCTTGGTCAGCGGTTCCTTCATGTTGGGGAAATGCAGCTTCATCCCGCCATACCTCCTGCCAAAAGTACGCTGACATAATCTCCGCCCAGAGCATGGATCTCCTTCAGCGCCTTTTTCAATATGCCGGCGGTCTTTACCTGGAAGGCTGCCCTGTCTGACACCACGATCCGATAGCCGTCTTTCCCGATTGCGGACCGGAGGCCGGACAGGGTCGTGATCTCTTCGTCAAACTCCGTATAAATACAGCCATACTGCACCGCCTGGTGGGTATCGCTCCCGGCGACCACCGGCTTATGCAGGCGTTCTCCCAAAGCTCCCGTCAGCTTCTCGGCCTGCTCCCTGTCCGCCGCCACGTCCTTCCCGTTCAGATCCAGGAAAGACAGCCGCCTTAGCTCTTCCTCCGGAAGCTCCGGAATATGCCCACCCTCCCGGTAGGGGTGAGCCGCCCCCACGAGCAGGTCATATTCGTCAAAAAGATCCAGAAGCTTTGCAAAGGGCAGGAAACTCCCCGGCTTCTTATGCGGCTCCAGGCGGCGGTTCAGTTCCAATATTTCCTCCAGGGAGCCAATGGACAAGATGTGGCCGCCCTCCGCAATATCGGTCTCCATGCCGGGAAAAATCCGCAGTCCCCCTTCGGTAACCAGGGTATCCCCCTCCCGCCTGCAGCAGCTTTTCAGATAGCCGTAGAGTTCATCAAACTGCAGGGTGTTGAAATGCTCCGTCAGGCATAAAGCGTCAAGCCCCGCCTCCTTTGCCTCCCCAAAAAGCCAGTCCGTGTATTCTGTGGAAAACGGAAGCTTCTTGGCCAGCTTGCCGTGCGTGTGAAAATCCAGTTTCAAAATCCATCCCTCTTTTCCATTAAATGATGTTGGGGTCAAAAGGTATTTTGACCCCTGTGATATCCGGGGCAGAATATCCCGCCTGCGTCTGCCCTCAGAATGCGGCGCCTGCGTCTTTCCTCAGAATATGGTGGACGCAAGAATCGACAAAGATATCCATAAAAAGGATACCGCTAAAAACATCAGATCGTCCCAGGTGACCTTCAGCGAGGCAAGACGCATCTTTTTGACCCTTTTGTCCGTCGCCGCCAGGCGGTATCCCTTGATCTCCAGGGCCTCCACCGTCGTGCGCGACCGCTTGGCCGTATTCAGCATCAGCGGGTAGAATGCATGCATAATGGTCTTTACCTGATAGGCCAGATATTTCACCTTGCCCCAGAAGGTCTGCGACGCCGGCGGATTGCCCCGCAGGCGGAAGGACAGCAGAATGTTCTGAAACTCTTCCATGAGCATGGGCAGGATCCTGTAGGCATAGGAAATCGAAAAGGACAGCCGCTCCGGACAGCCAAACCACATCAGCCCGTTGGACAAACGGTCCGGATCCAGGCCGGAAAAGACCGTGATGGAGGCCAGGGAGCAGCAGGCTACCTTTAACGTCAGCGTCAGCAGAGGGGCGATAGCCGAAGCGTCGCCGCCGAAAAGCAGGGTGACGATGAACAGATAGCCGGTCTGGGAAAAGACGCCGATGCCAAAGAGAAACAGGACGAGCCCCGCCACCCGTGCCAACATCGTCGTCACCACCACTAACAGGAAGCAGCCCATCAAAAAATAGATATCGCTTACGAACCAGGGAACCAGCCCCAGAAACAGATACCAGACAATCAGGATGCGGGGATCCAGCTTGGCGATCACCGTATCGTCGTTGCCGTAGGCGTTCTTCAGCACCTGGCTGCGCAGGAAATCGATTGTAAATTTATCTAAGATATTTTCCGACAGCTTCTTTTTTGCCTTCATTTCCATTCCTTCACCTCCGAAATGCCGCGGTAAATTCATCCACCGTATAGCAGTATGCCCGTTCATCCAGAGCGCGTCCCATGGTAAAAATCTCCGGCGGGCGAATCCCCACAAGGCGGGCGACTTCCTCCCTGCCGAATATCTCGTCGCGGTCTCCGTCCGCTACCACGCGGCCCTGGTACAGGACGACGATTCTTTTTGCCCACTCGCAGACCAGCTGCATATCGTGGGTGGCGATCATCACCGTCTCCGTGACCTCCTTCATGGCTTCCAGAGCCTCCATGATCTCCCTGCGGGTAGCCATGTCCAGGTTGGCCGTGGGCTCGTCCAAAAGAAGGATTCCCGGATTGAGCGCAATGCCGATGGCAAGACTGGCCCTGCGCATCTGCCCGCCGGATAAAAGCCTTCCGTCCCTGTCCCTAAGTTCTGTGAGACGGAACTGCTCCAGCAGCTGTTCCGTCCTCTCCTTCCAGTTTTCCACGCCCCGCGCCTGCATGGCAAAGGCAATGTCCGCCTCGATGCTGTCCTTGATAAACATTTCCTCCGGGTTCTGGAAGACCAGCGAAATCTTCCGGGACAGGCTTTCCGTCTTCTTTCGCCGAATGCTCTCTCCGTCCAGCAGGACTTCTCCCGCCTGCGGCTTCAAAAGCCCCACCATCAGCTTCATCAGCGTGGATTTTCCCGCTCCGTTGGAGCCGATCAGGGCGATCTTCTCTCCCCGCTCCACCTTCAGGTTCAGTCCGTCGAAGACGACCCTGTCCTCTCCTTTTACCGACCGGAAGGCCATGGAGACATCACGGAATTCGACGGCGGAGGGCGCAGCGGATTGGCTGCCGCCCTGCTCGTCCCCCTTGGCCTGCGCACACGCCGGACATGCGCCGTCCCAAACCAGGCCGTCAAAATATTTCCTGCCTTCTTCCACCGTGGTGGGCAGGGGGCCGTCGGGGAGGCGCACCCCCTTCCCCTGCAGGCTCCGGGCCGCCGCCGTCACCTGCGGAGGGAAGATATTGCAGTCCCGCAGTTCATCTACCCGGGATAAAGCCTCCCTGGCCGGCAGCTTCCAGCGGACCTGCCCGTCCTTCATCAGCACCACATGACGGCAGTAATCGGCTATGTACTCGGTGTGGTGCTCAATGACGATAATGGTCTTGCCGTATTCCTCATTGAGCTTTCGCAGCACCTCATAGATGCGGTCCGCATGGCTGGGATCCAGCTGGGCGATGGGCTCGTCCAGGATCAGGATCTCCGGCCGCAGGGATACGGCCCCCGCCAGGGCGAGAAGGTGGGTCTGGCCGCCGGACAGCTGCCAGATATAGTCGTCCTCCCTTCCCTCCAGACCACAGAGAGAAAGGGCCTTCTGCCCTCTCTCCCGGTAGTCTTCCATGGCGTAATTCATGCACGCATAGGAGGCGTCGTCCAGCACCGTGGGGCGGACGATCTGATTTTCAAAATCCTGGTACACATAGCCCGCCCTGCAGGCCAGCGTTCCCACGTCGTTTTCCCTCGTGTCCAGCCCGTCCACCGTCACCTTGCCCTCGAAATCGCCGGTGATAAAGTGGGGAATCAGCCCGTTGAGCGTCTTGCAGAGAGTGGATTTCCCGCAGCCGTTATTGCCGACAATGGCTAAGAAATCGCCCTTCTCGATCTCCAGCGACAGTTCTTTAAGAACCGGCTCCTTCGCCGCCGGATAGGAGTAGGTCAGGTTCTGCACCTCGATGATATTCATGCCTGGGCCCTCTGCGGCTTCTCCGCTCTCTTTTTAATCACCAGAAGAACGATGACGCTGAGAACCGCCGCGGCAACGATGCCCACGGCCAGAGCCGTGCTGCTCTCCGCCCAGTCGGCCTCCCACTCGATCAGAGGCATCCCGCTGGTAGCTAATAACTCTGCTCCTGCCGCCACCACAAAGGCCGCAAGACATCCCAGGATCACTTTCACGTTGATGCCGCCCAGGAAGGTTTTCTCCGTCCGGGGCTGCATGCCCAAAAGGGGCTCAATCTTTCCGTACAGGCGGGGCACCAAAAACAGGGTGGGCAGCAGGCAGAACAGAATGCCCGAGAACAGCAGATCGTTCAGGAAGGCAAAGCCCTCTGTGGCAAAAACACTCTCCGGAAGTCCGGCCACAGCCTCAAAATCCTCCACCGCAAACTGCACCTTCATGATATCCACCAGCATTCCCAGGAAAAGCTGCAGGCCGGTACCGGTGATGGCCGCCACGCCCACCATGGCGCGGTTTGCCGGATTCTTCACCATCCGGCCGGCCACATAGACGCCGATGGTCACCGTCAGGAACTTCTCCAGCTCGCCCAGGCCGCCGAACTGTCCCAGCATGATCTCGCTGAACACCAGCTCGCCGGTGGCTGCGCCCAGGGCCGCCGAAAGCGGGTCAAAGAGCATGGCCAGGGTCAGCGGGATGAATAAGAAATACTCCACCGAAAACTCCACAATCCCGGCCTGGAAGCTGGGAATCAGCTCCGTCAGCAAAGTAGCGAGCCCATACAGAGCCATCGTCAATACAAATACCATCAATTTCTGAGACTGCGTTGCCGCCTCTCTTTTTGTCGTTTCCATCTTAATCCTCCTAAAAAATAACCAGATTGATCTGCAGGTCTCTTTTTGCCTGCAGACACATTCTAGCATCCGGAAGATTAGTTTTTTATCATGTCTATGTAAAATGAAAATAAATTTTCTTTTTTATTGTAAATGAAATTTTTTATGTCCTCTCGTTGTCCTCTCGTAATCCCTCTGGACGGCAAAGACCTGGCGGGAAAGGAGAAAGAGGGCCGTCAGGTTGGGGATCGCCATCAGGCCGTTGCAGACGTCTGCCAGCTCCCACACCAGCCCCAGGGAGGCCACGGAGCCCAGGCTCACCACAAAGACATAGGCCATCTTATAGAGAAGCACGGCCCCCTCGCCGAAGAGATATTCCGTGGCCCTCTCCCCGTAGTAGGACCAGCCCACCAGACTGCCGAAGGCGAAAAGGGCCAGGCACAGGGCGATCAGCTGGTCGCCCCAGGGCAGGACCAGCGAAAAGCAGCGCATGGTCAGGGCCGCCCCGTCCAGTCCCGCCAGGCTCTGGGGATCGGCTGCCGCCGTGGTCAGGATTACCAGGGCCGTCACCGTGCAGACCACAATGGTATCGGCAAACACCTCAAAGATTCCCCACATTCCCTGCTCGGCCGGTTCCTTCGTATCCGCCGCGCTGTGGGCAAAGACCGAAGCTCCCAGCCCCGCCTCATTGGTAAATACCCCTCTGGCCACGCCGATGCGCATAGCCCTCGCCATTCCATAGCCGGCAAAACCGGAGACGGCCGGGCGCAGACGAAAAGCCTCCCGGAAGATCAGCCCAAAGGCCTCCGGAATCTGCTCCGCCCGAAAGATAAGGACCACCGCCGCCCCTCCCATATAGAGGAACACCATAAAGGGCACCAGCCGCTCCGCCAGGGCGCTGATCCGCCGAATGCCCCCTAAAAGCACCACCCCCACCACAAAGGCCGCCGCCACGCCGGTGATCCAGCCCGGCACGCCGAAGGCCTCCTGGAGACTGCCGGCCATCGAATGGATCTGGGCCACATTGCCCACGCCGAAGGAGGCCATCATGCAGAGGAAGGCAAAAGAGACCGCCAGCCACTTGGCATGGAGCCCCTTCTCCATATAGGACATGGGGCCGCCGCTATAGTTTCCCTCCCGGTCCCGGCCCCGGTACAGGATGCCCAGGGCCTTCTCCGCAAAACCGGTCATCATCCCCAGGATAGAGCTTACCCACATCCAGAAAACGGCCCCCGGCCCTCCGGCGGTGATGGCCGTCGCCACCCCCACGATATTTCCGGTTCCCACAGTGGCCGCCAGGGCCGTGCAGATGGACTGCCGCTGGGAGATCCCCTGTCTCTTTGAAGGCTCCCCCTTGCTATTTTTCTTTCGGCCAAACAGCTGCGCCCAGGTGTATTGCAGCCATAAGCCGGCCCGGCGCAGCTGAAACCAGCCCGTCCCCCAGGAAAAGTAGAGCCCCGCCGCCAAAAAGAAAATCAGCATGCAGGGCCACTCCCACAATATTTTATCCAGCCAATCCAAAACCGCCCGAAGGCTTTCCCAAACCGCCGCCATACCGGCCTCCGCCTCTTTATCCTCGGTACTATTCTACGAAGATACCGTCCAAAACAGAACCGGCCCTCTCCTTTCTTGCGTCAAACTGGCCGTAAAAATCCGCCGTCCCATCGTAGGGCGTCAGAAAGAAAAGCCGCAGCAAGAGAAGGCTGACGCTCCTTCTCGCCTCATCGCCGTTCCGGTCGGCGCCCTGGCGGCAGCGGGTCAAAAGCCCGTGCCAGTCCCGGATATAGTCCTCGTATCGGTCCAGCTGCGGGATTCCCAGCCATTTGCGGATCCGCACCTTGGTCTTGCCCGGCTTCGGACACTGATCCAGCTGCAGATAATAGCGAAAATCCCCGTTCTCATAATACCGGCCCAGCGGAAACAGGCGGCACAGGCCCGGACGGAACCCATGGATCCGGCAGCGTCCTTCCTCGTTTAAAAAGCCGCAGGCCTCCTCCCCATCCTCCCTCTTCCGAAGCTTCAGATGGGGCAGGATCAGCCCGTCGTCCAGGCCCAGCTCCGCGTAGCCTGCCTGCAAAAGCTCCTCCATCGTCCGCCCCGTCCCCTTTGCCAGCTCATAGGTATCCCAGGGGTCGAGCACGATGGAATCCCCCGCCGTCTGGCAGCAGCTGTGACAGCCCTCGCAGCCGCCGCAGTCCGCCCTTACCATATCCTCCGCACCGTAGAGCTTCTGAAGCTCCCGGATGTCCACTTCCCGTCTCATCTTATCCTTATTCTACCTTTCCTTTTGACGTTTTTATTCTTCTTTTCTTCTGCCCTGCTATGGGAACGCAAAGCTGCACCCTGAAATTCATCCTAAAGAAGCCGCAATGACAAACAAAAAAATGAAAAAAGTAAGGATGGCCCCGCAGCTGGATACGGCGCCGGCCGCCTCCGCTGCGTCTCCCAGATACCCGCTGCGCCTGATCCGATCGGCAATCACCGGTCTCAGGATAAAGCGAAACACCAGACAAAACAACGGGAAGAAAAAGACCGCCTCCCTGCCGGCAAAAGACACTGGCTCACTCCCTTTAAACTGGATCGGTATCCGTTCCGGTAAAAATGAATAGGAGGCAGCAGCAGCCAGCAGGCAGAGAATCGTAAAGATCAGCCATCCCTGCATTCCGCACAACCATCGCCAGGCAATGGATCTGTCCTGAAGAAAAACTCTCTCCAGCCTAACCTTCAAAAAGGGAGACGTCAGGTAAACCTCCGGCTGCAGAGAGAAGTAGGAAAGCCGTCCGTCTTTCAAGATCAGGCCGCACAGCCTGGCCGCCTCCTCCGCCGCCGCACTCTGCGCCAGCAGTTCCCTCCGCTGCATTTCAACAGCCGTCAAAAGTTCCTTCTCACCGGATTGAATCCGACGAATTTCCTCCACAGAGATTCCCAGTCCCCGCAGCAGAAGAATCTTCTTCAATTCCTCCACATCCGCCTCCGTGTAATCCCTGTAACGATTCTCCTTTTCCCGCTTCGGAGCCAGCAGCCCTGCTTTTTCATAAAAACGGATCTGCGAACGGTTCATCCCTGTTTTCTGCTCTACGTCTTTGATCTTCATCTTATGTCCTTGTCTTCCTTCCTTGTAAATTTTCCTCACATTCCTTTATGCAGTTCCGCCTGCATACCAGGATTGTAAAGGGTGAAGCAGATTTACAGTCAAGAAGGATTGCAAAAAAACCCAAGAATTTTATCCGTTGATCCGCACATACCGGGAAAATGCCTCCGCCGAAACCATGCCGCGGTAAATCCCCCGCAGGGCGGCGGCAATCTCCCCATCCTCCGCCTCCCTCCCGCAGGCCGCGTACAGAAGGGAATAGTCCACGCCGTAAATCCAGCCATGGGCGCCGGTCAGCCGCAGGCCGCATTTTTTATAGAAGGATATGCGGCGCAGGCGAATGTCCCGGTCTTTTTGTGTCCCGGCATAGGCCGGATCCTCCGACTCCACGATCAGTCCGCTGCAGTCGCCGCAGTATTCCCGCAGAAGGGCCATGGCTCTCTGGCCGTACCCCTGGCCCCGCAGGGAGGCCTCCACCGCAAAGTAGTCCAGCAGGCTGAATTCTCCCTTCTCCCCATCGCAGAGAAAGGCGTAGGCCGCCAGCTTTTCCCCTTCATAGAACCCCAGGCAGCGGTAATGCCCGGCCCGCGTCATCTGTTCGATGGAAGAAAAGGGCTTGCGCTCATTGTCGGGGAAATCCTTCATCATATAGGCGTCGTAGACCTGCCGGGCCGCCGGCAGATCCAGTTTTCGGATCTCCATTTTTCGTCACCTCTGCTTCTTAACCCATCATCCGCTGGCGCACCACCTCGTAGGCCAGGACGCCGGCGGCCACGGAGGCGTTCAAGGAATCGATATCCCCCTTCATCGGAATCGCCGCCGTCATATCGCATTTTTCCCGGACCAAACGGCTGACTCCGTCTCCCTCGCTGCCGATCACCAGGCCGATGGGCCCTTTCAGGTTGCAGCGGTACATGACGTCCCCGTCCATGGCGGCGCAGACGAACCACAGTCCTTTTTTCTTCAGCTCCTCGATCTCGGCGGACAGGTTCGTAACCCTGGCCACCGGCGTATAGTTGAGAGCCCCGGCTGAGGTTTTCGCCACCACGGCCGTCAGTCCCACCGCCCGGCGCTTGGGTATGATGACCCCGTGGGCCCCGGCCAGGTTGGCCGTGCGGATGATAGCTCCCAGATTATGGGGATCTTCAATCCCATCGAGGATAAACAGGAAGGGATCCTCTCCCTTTGCCCTGGCAGCCTCCAGCATGTCCTCCGCCTGGGCGTACTCATAGGCCGCCGCCTGGGCGACCACTCCCTGATGCTTGCCGGTTTCCGACAGCTGATCAAGTCTCTCCTTTTTGACGAAGCTCACCAGCACCTCCCGTTTTCTGGCCTCCCTTAAAATCGTCTGAATCGGCCCGTCCTTGCAGCCGTCCAGAATAAACACCCGGTCGATGGGACGGCCCGAGCGAAAGGCCTCCAGCACAGCGTTTCGTCCCTCTATCGTAAATTCCTCGTATCGCATTTCTCTTATCTTTCCTTTCCTTTCTCCTGGGAGTTTCCGCCTCCCTCCTGGGCGGCCATTCCCGCCCGCACTAGGTCGATGGCCCGCCGGAACTCGCCCTTCAGATACAGGTAGCCCAGAAGGGATTCAAAACCGGTGGCCGCCCGGTAGTCCGCCACCGAGGCGTTCTTGGCCTTGGTAAAGGAATGGGCGTTGCGCCCCCTCTTATAGACCGCCGTCTCCTCCGGCGTCAGCTCTTCCAGCAGGCTGTGAATCATCCCGGCCTGGGCCGAGGCCCGGGAGAGGGCGCTTCTCTCCCGGTTCAGCTGATTCGGGGAGGCATTGTGCCGGCTTACCACCACCGTGCGCACTATCAGCTCATAGACCGCATCGCCCAGGAAAGCCAGGGCCAGGGGGGAATAGCTTCGCAGATCGTAGTCCGGCAGGGAGAAGGCCTCTTTCATATAGAGGCCCAGGCCCTCTTCCCATGCTTTTTCCTCTGCTGTATTTTCCTCCGGCGAACGGTCCTGCTCCCCTTTCACGTCTTTGCCCTCATTCTCCTGCATCAAGCTCTCTTCCATTTGACTCCCTCTCTGGTATCCTCCAACAGAATCCCTTTTTCGGCCAGTTCCGTCCGAATCTGGTCGGCCAGGGCAAAGTTTTTCTCTTTTCTGGCCTGCTGCCGTTTCGCAATCATCTCCTCGATATCGGCGTCCAGCAATTCTTTCTTCTTCTCCGTGATCAGCCCCAGCACATCGCACAGCTTCTCGATCTCGGCAAGCAAAGTCTCCACATAGGTCCGGGAGGACTGCTCCGACGCGGTGGCATTGGCCAGCCGCACCATCTCAAACACAGCGGCGATGGCGTCCGCCGTATTGAAATCATCGTCCATGGCCGCCTCGTACTTCGCCGTCAGCCCTTTCAGCTCTGCGATGCGCTCCTGCTCCTCGGCGCTCAGAGCCTGATCCTGGGCCTTTCCCATCAGCTCCCGCAGCCGCTCTGCTCCGGTCACAATGCGGTCCAGGCCGTTCTTCGCCGCCTCCATCAGCTCCGCGCTGAAATTCAGCGGACTTCTGTAGTGGGCGCTCAGCATAAAGAAGCGCAGCACCTGCAGATCGTACTTCTCGGAGATATCCCGCACCGTGAAGAAATTGCCGGCGGACTTGGACATCTTCTTATTATCGATATTTAAGAAAGCGTTGTGCATCCAATAGCGGGCAAATTCCTTGCCGTTGGCCGCCTCGCTCTGGGCAATCTCATTCTCGTGGTGCGGGAAGATCAGATCCTCTCCCCCCGCATGGATATCGATCTGGTCGCCCAGATAGCGCTTCGCCATCACCGAGCACTCGATATGCCAGCCGGGCCGGCCTTCGCACCAGGGGGACTCCCAGTAGGGCTCTCCTTCCTTCTTCGGCTTCCACAGGACGAAATCGAACTCATCCTCCTTCTCATCGCCGGTGACCTTGATGGAGCGGTGGCCGGCCTGCAGCTCATCCAGGTTCTTATGGGAGAGCTTGCCGTACTCCTTGAAGCTGCGGGTGCGGTAATACACCGTGCCGTCGGAGACCACATAAGCATGGCCGGTATCGATGAGCTTCTGAATCATCTCCTCCATCCCGCAGATTTCCTGGGTGGCCAGGGGATGGGTGGTGGCCGGACGGACGTTCATCGCCTCCATGTCCTTCTTGCACTCCGCAATATAGCATTCCGAGATCACCGAGGCGTCCACTCCCTCCTCGATGGCCTTCTTAATGATCTTGTCGTCCACGTCGGTAAAGTTGGAGACATAGTTCACCTCATAACCCTTGTACTCAAAGTACCGGCGCACCGTGTCGAAAACGATCATCGGACGGGCGTTGCCGATATGGATCAGATTGTAGACGGTGGGCCCGCAGACATACATCCGCACCTTTCCCTCTTCCAGGGGAACGAACTCTTCCTTTTTCTTCGTCAGCGTATTATAGATTTTCATCTGTCTTTCCTTTCTCCTTTTGGATATTTTCAAGGCGCCGAAGTTCTCTTCGCAGGCTGGCGCACTCTTTTTTCAGCATATCGATCTCCTGCTTCACCGGGTCGGGCAGATGGATCTGATCGAGATCCGCCTGGGGTACCCTCACGTTGTCCCTCTTGACCACCCGTCCCGGCACCCCCACCACGGTGGAGCCGGGCGGCACCTCCGAGAGCACCACGGAACCGGCTCCGATCTTGGAATTGTCTCCGATGGTAAAGGAGCCCAGCACCTTGGCCCCGGCGCTGACCATCACGTTGTTGCCCAGGGTCGGATGGCGCTTTCCCTTTTCTTTGCCGTTTCCTCCCAGGGTCACTCCCTGGTAGAGAGTCACATTGTCCCCGATAACCGTCGTCTCCCCGATGACCACGCCGTGGCCGTGGTCGATAAACAGACCTTTTCCAATCTGCGCACCAGGATGAATCTCAATCCCGGTCTTTCGCGCCGCCCTCTGGGACAGCCATCTGGCCCAGAAATAATGGCCGTTCTGATACCATCTGTGGGCGGTGCGGTAGGCCAGTATGGCCCAAAAGCTGGAATACAAAAGCACCTCTGCCGTAGACTTGATGGCCGGGTCTCTGTCCCGTATCACCTCCGCCTCCCGGCGAATATAGGCTATAAACCCCAAACAGGATTCCCTCCCTTCCAAAACAAAGCGTCTCTGCCGGAACGTCTCCGCCGGATCGAAACGAAATTTCAAATGAAGTTTCACAGAAACAAAAAAACTCCGCCTCCCAAAAAGGAGACGAAGTCACTTACTCCGCGGTTCCACTCCGATTAGGGCCAAAAGGCCCTCTCTCAAATGCCCCTAACGCGGGCCGGACGTACCTCGCTGAGCGGCATAGCTTTCGATACGCCGTTTCACAAGGTCAGCTCCCGGATGCACTTCTTCTGCCGCCTGGCCGGGAACGCTTACAGCCGGTGACGCTCCCTCTCTGCTGCCTGCATCTGCAGAATACTCTTCCTTTCATCGCCTTTCTAATTTAGTCTATGCAATTACGCGGATTTTGTCAAGAGGTTAAATCCCATGTATCAGATACGGAGTCAGATAAGAAGGGCTATGGCCTGGGCCGCTATCCCCTCTCCTGCTCCGGTAAATCCCAGTCCTTCCTCGGTGGTGGCCTTGACGCTCACCTGGCTGACCTCTGCCCCCAGCGCCTCTGCGATATTTTTGCGCATCTGCTCGCGGTACGGAGCCAGCTTCGGCCTCTGGGCAATCACGGTGGCGTCCACATTTCCCACCCGATACCCCGCCTCCTCCAGAATCTCTCCCACCTTGCGCAGCAGCTGCAGGCTGTCCGCCCCCTCATAGGCCGGATCCGTATCCGGGAAATGCTGCCCGATATCTCCCAGGGCAGCCGCCCCCAGCAAGGCGTCCATCACCGCATGGACCAGCACGTCCGCATCGGAATGCCCTAAAAGCCCCTTCTCCCAGGGAATCTCCACCCCGCCTAAGATCAGCTTTCTGCCCTCGGCCAGACGGTGCACATCGTATCCCATCCCTATCCGCATCGTATTTACCCCTTTCTCATAGGGGTCAAATACCTTTTGACCCCAACATCATTTTATTCTGCTTCTTGTTACCCGCTTCTTTGCGTCTGGCATCAGACTAACAGAGAGTGCGGCAAATGTCAAGAAAAAAGAAGGCCCCTCCAACCGCACACCTTCGGTCGGAAAGGCCTCTTTGTCATTTTACCAGGCGCAGCATACCTGGACAATATTCATAAGAACCTCTATTACTGTACTCCGTTTACGGCTTTGGTCAAACGAGAGATCTTTCTGGACGCAGTATTCTTATGATAAACGCCCTTCGAGGCAGCTTTATCAATCGTAGAAATCGCGTTCTGCAGAGCAGCAGCAGCCAGCTCCTTATCCCCGGCGGCAACGGCAGCATCCACCTTCTTCACAGCGGTCTTGACGCCGGAACGAATGGACTTATTGCGGGCAGCACGGGTCGCATTAACCAGAATTCTCTTCTTAGCAGACTTGATATTCGCCAATCTGTACACCTCCACATCGCTTAATATTCTTCTCCATTGTTTGCATTAAAGCCGGACACGGACGTTTCTAATGTAAACATGCCTATATATTCTATAAAATAATTTTCCGTATGTCAATACATAAATTTTTCTTTTTTCCTCAAAAATATTCCTAAAAATATTCCTAATCAATATCTCAGGAGGACTCTATATTATGGAAGATAATCCCCTCATTCCCCCGGTGAAAACCGGCTATATTCCAAAGGAGCTGACAGAGACGCCGCAGACAGGGGCTCCGGCCTTCGACGTCCGCACGGACCTGGCCGTGGAGGAAACCGGGACGAGGAAACAGACCGCCTCCATGTCCGGGGTATCCATATCCGAACACACGGAAAAAGATACGCAGATCCATGTCACACGGGTCATGATTGAAAACGAAATCGGGGCCGTAGCCCTCCACAAGCCGGTAGGGACTTATATCACTCTGGAATCCCGCCGCATGAGCGAAAACAACGGCAGCTACCACCGGGAAATCTCCCGCTGCCTGGCCAGGCAGCTGCATTCCCTGACCGCCGGCCTGCATTTCCAAAAGCCCCCTACCATCCTGGCTGTGGGACTGGGAAACAGCAGCGTCACGCCGGACGCCCTTGGCCCCATGGTTTTAGACAATCTTTTCATCAACCGCCATCTGCGCAGCGGCGATTTCAAGATTCCTGCCATCCGCAGCAGTTCGGCGTCCGTCTGCGGCATTGTCCCCGGCGTCATGGCCCAGACCGGCATGGAAACCGCCGAAATCGTAAAGGCCCTGGTCCGCCAGATCCAGCCGGACCTGATCATCGCCGTCGACGCCCTGGCGGCCCGCAGCGTCACGCGGCTGGGAACCACCATTCAGATTTCCGATACCGGCATTCATCCCGGTTCCGGCGTGGGCAATAACCGCCATGCCCTGACGAAGCAGAGCCTGGGGGTGCCGGTGATCGCTATCGGCGTTCCCACTGTCGTCGGAGCCGCCGCCATTGTCACCGACACCCTGGATACCCTGATCGAGGTGCTGCGCCGGGAGACGGACACCGAGGACTTCGCCTCCGTCCTCTCTTCGATGAATGCGGAAGAGCGGTATGCCCTGATCCGGGAACTGCTGGAACCCCGCTTCGGGCCCATGTTCGTCACCCCAAAGGATGTGGATGAAACAATCAAACGCCTCAGCTATACCATCTCCGAGGGAATCAACATATCCCTCTTCGGCGAGCAGGAAAACGAACCGAACTGACCGGCCGCCCCGCCTACTCGTTCCCGGAAACCGTTTCGCCGGCTGTCGCGGGCTCCGGCTGGGGCTGCGTTTCGGCCGCCTCCGTCGTCTCTTCCTCCTGCTGCAGATAGGACAGTTCTCTTTCAAACCGGCCGGACAGGGATATGTTGTTGCGGAAGCTCACATCGGCGGAGCCGTTCACGGTAATCTGCACCTGATTGATCGTGGTCAGCTCCGTCAGAGAGTCCACAATGGAGTAGATCACAATGGCGTCGGTTACATTGGCCGTATCCTCCAAAAAGGTGCTGTCAAAGTCAACATAGCAGACCCCGTCCCGGACCGTAACCCCCTGGACGCGGACCGTCGTCGGGATCGTCGCCATGCTGCCCTCCCGCAGAGGCCCCTCCAAAAGCTGATTCAATACCACGCTCTCCAGGGAGGAATTGCTGGGGTAGAGTACCGACTGGGTCTCCATCACCAGAGCGTTTCCCTCCGCGTTGGCAAAATACAGCACCAGATCGGCCTGCAGGTAGCGGTTGGTATCATCCCCCGTATTATCCAAGAAATCCGAACCGCTGATCAAAATGGGGGATGAATCCGCCGGCTGCGATTCCGCCCCGGACTCATTTTCTCCGTCAGGGGACGAGCCGCCCCCATAGGGCTTTTCATTGACATAGATGGAGATATAGTCCACCCCCTCCACCTGCGTCAGGGTTTTCGCCAGGGCCGCACGGCATAAAAGCTCCGTCACCTTATCCATCAGCGTATAGGTGATATCAAAATAGATATTGACCACATTTTCCTCCAGCCGCGGCTGGGAGGATAAAACCACATTGGCCGGAATCGCTCTCTGCCCGTCACTGCCCTCCGGCACCGTCTGGCACTGTTCCAGAAGTTCTGCGATGATTCCTTCCGTGTCCTGCGCCTCCGGCTCATAGATGCGGCTCACCAGGGCCGTTCCCGACTGATTGACATAGTACGTGTAATATTGTCCCTCCTGCAGCTGCTCCGCCTGTCTCCCGCCCGAGCAGCCCCATACGGCGCCCGCCAGGGCGAAAAGCAGGAGGAGGCACGCCGCCCGCAGCGCAGACGAGCCTGTTTTCTTCATAACTCCACCTCCTGTCTGCGGTAGGTACGGGGAATGCGAACCGAGAACGTGGTTCCCTCCCCTTCTACGCTGTGCACCCGGATGGCCCCGTGATGCAGCGATATAATGCTTTTCGTAATGGCGAGGCCCAGGCCGGTTCCCCCGGTCGCCCGAGACCGCGCCTTGTCCACCCGGTAAAAGCGCTCAAAGATATGATCCCAGTCCGATTCCGGGATTCCGATGCCGGAATCCGCCACCTTGATATAGAAAAACTGATGGTCCGCATTGAGGGAGACGCGGACCCAGCCGTTGTCCACATTATATTTGATGGCGTTTTCCACCAGGTTGGTGATGGCAAGGCTCAGCTTCACCTCGTCGGCGTCCGCCAATACCGGCCGGAAGCTTTCCAAAACCAGATCCACATTCCGCTTCATCGCCAGCGGCCGCAGCCGCTTCAGCATGGCCTCCAGCATGTCGTTAATATTGACCTGGGAAATATTCAGCTCCGTATTGGCCTTATCCATGCGGACCAGAGTCAGCAGATCCTCGATGATCTGGCTCTCCCGGTCGATCTCCGCCGATATGTCCGTCATAAACTCCCGGTAAAGCTCCACCGGAACATTTTCCTGGTCGATCAGCGAATCCGCCAGCACCCGGATAGAGGTAATCGGCGTCTTCAGCTCGTGGGACACATTGGAGACAAACTGCTGCCTGGATTCATCCAGGGTGCGCAGCCTCGCCAGCGTCCGGTTATAAGCCTGGGCAATCCGCTGCGTCTCCACGCAGTCGTCCACCTGGATATCTCCCCCCACCGAATCCTGGGAGGACTCGTCGATGGCACGCACAACCTTTTTGAAGGGACGGACCAGCCGCGCCGACAAAAACAGGCTGATTGCCGCAACCGCCATCGCGGCGATGATCATCGCCACCATGCCCTGATACTGCAGCCGTTCCTCCAGCGTCCCTATGGTCTCCGTAGAGGCGGTAATGACAAAGACCCCTACGATCTCCTCCTGCTCATTGTTAATCGGCAGGGTCAATTCCAGATACTGTCCCTCTGCGTCATGGCGGGAGGTGTTGGTGCCGGCGAAGCAGGTGATTACCTCTTCCGATATGTTGTACTTGCCCTCGCCCATATAATATGTATCCTTGCAGATCCGATAATTGCTGTCCACCAGGATAATGCGTCCGCGGTACAGGCGGGCCAGCTGCTCGATCTCCGCCGTCACAACGGGCTGATCCATATTGGCCATGTATCCGCGCTCTTCCAGCTCGCTGATCAGGGCCACGCTCTGATACTGCAGTTCCGCCATCCTGGTCTGAATCTGATTCTGCGAGGAGCTGTATACCATAATTGTGCTGACCGCATACATCGGAATAATTCCCATCAGCACAAGAAGCAGAAGCATCCTCGCATGGATGCTCCCCAGAAAGCGAATGTGTTTTCCTGCGCGTGCCATCTCACTCATCCTTTATAATAATAGCCCACGCCCCATTTCGTGTAGACGTATTTGGGGTCGCTGGGGTTTGCCTCTACCTTTTCCCGAAGCCGCCGGACATGGACGTCCACCGTGCGCACGTCCCCCGGATACTCATATCCCCAGATAATGTTCAGAAGCTTTTCCCGGCTGAACACCTTGCCCGGATTGGTCAAAAGAAGCTCCAGCAGGTCAAATTCCTTGGCTGTCAGGTTAACCTCCCGGTCCCCGATAAAGACCCGGCGGCTCTCCCGATCCATCGTCAGTTCTCCCACCTTCAGGCGGGAAGAGGCCTCCTCCTTGGCCGCCTTGCGGCTGTTTCGCCGGACAATGGCCTTGATCCGCGCCTTGACCTCCAGAATATTAAAGGGCTTCGTGATATAATCGTCCGCCCCGTATTCCAGGCCCAGAATCTTATCCATATCGTCGCTTTTCGCCGTCAGCATGATAATCGGCATATCAGAAAATTCCCGGATGCGCTGGCAGACCTCATAGCCGTCATATACCGGCAGCATCAGATCGAGCAAAACCACATCGTACTCGTTCTGACGGGCCAGGCGCAGAGCCTCCTCCCCGTCATATGCGCAGTCCACCTCCATCCCATCCTGCTCCAGGCTGAAGCGAATCCCCTTCACAATCAGTTTTTCGTCGTCCACTACCAGTATACGGTTCGCCATAATCATCCTCCCACAGTGATATAGTCCTTTATCTTTGCAAACAGGCCCTCCTTGATTCCGGACACCTGCATGATATCCTCTATGTCCTCAAAGGGGCCGTTTGCCTCTCGGTAAGCCACGATATCCTGAGCCCTGACCTCGCCGATCCCCGGCACGGTCTGAAGCTGTGCCGCCGTGGCCTGATTGATGTTTACCAGTCCTGCCGTCCCGTCTTCCGTCTCCTCCTGGGACTGGGCAGGCTGATACCAGCCGTCCCCGATAAGTCCGTAAGGATTCTCCGCCGCCTCTTCCTTCGATGGAATCACTATTTTTATCCCATCCTCCAGAACAGAGGCCAGATTCACCGAATCCTCCGCCGCCTCCTCCAGAAAACCGCCGGCCGCCTCCACTGCGTCCCAGACCCTGCTGCCCTGGGGCAGTTCATAGACGCCAGGGCTTTTCACCTGTCCGCAGATGTGGACAAACAAGGCGGGCGCCTGGGTTTCCTCCTGGGTAAGCGCCGGAACCGTCTCCGGATTCGTCTCCTCCTGTACGGGAGCCGGAGACTGCGTGACGATCTGGACCGCGCCGGACGGCTGCCCGCAGCCGCAAAACAGAACGGTCCCGCTCATGGCCGCCGTCACGCAAAGAACAGCCAGATGCCTTTTGGCACGGCTGATTTGCTTTTTCTTCGTCCTTCCCATTCCGCTGTCCTTTCCGTGCGGAGGGTCGGCCGGTTCTCCTTTGCCATAGCCCTATTTTACTCAATCCCGCCGGGAAATACAAGTGAAACTTTACCATTTAAACAGGATGATTCCGGCCACCGCCAGCCCCATCCCGATGACCTTGCGCCATTCAAAAGGAGCCTTCTCCACCCCGAAGAGACCGAAAGCCTCGATCAGATAGGCCACCAGCACCTGCGAAACCACAATGATCATCACCGAACGGGCCGGCCCCAGAGAGTTCATCCCCTGGATGACCGTATAGGTGATAAAAGCGCCGAGCACGCCGCCGGTCAGCATATACCAGGGACTCACGGAAAACAATCCTGTCACCTGCGGCCTTCCGGTAAACAGCCAGATAACCAGGCAGGTGGCAAAGGCTGTCAGCTGCACCCAGCCGGCCGATACCCAGATGCTCGTCTGCTTGGTTACCTCGGAATTAAACACGCCCTGAATGCTCATCAGAGCGCCGGACAGCAGTGAAATGATAATTCCAAACATACAAAGACCTCCTGCTTTTCACACTTATCTACAGTGTGTCCGGAAGGAGGCCTTTTTAGCCGTAAATTTACTGTTTTTCCACCACTTCGCCCTGTTTTTTATAGATCGAATGGGAAGGTACTGTGCCGCGGACCATCGAAAGCGGATAAATATTGGTCTCCCTTCCGATGACGCTGCCCGGATTTAATACCGAGCCGCATCCCACCTCCACCTGGTCGCCCAGAATGGCCCCGAACTTTTTCAGTCCGGTGGGAATCTCCCCTTCGGGCGTCTTCACCACCACCAGAGTTTTATCCGACTTTACATTGGAGGTAATGGAACCCGCCCCCATATGAGCCCGGTAACCCAGGATGGAATCGCCCACATAATTATAATGGGGCACCTGCACCTTATTAAAAAGGATCACATTCTTAAGCTCGGTGGAATTGCCTACCACAGCCCCTTCGCCTACGAGCGCATTGCCCCGGATAAAGGCGCAGTGACGGATCTCCGCATCCTTGCCGATGATCACGTTGCTGCCGATAAACGCTGTCGGGGCTACCTTAGCCGAGCGGGCGATCCAGACATGGTTTTCCCTCTCCTCGTATTCCTCCGGAGAAAGAGTCTGGCCCAGCTTTACAATAAAATCGCCGATTCCGGCAAGAGCCTCCCAGGGATACTCATACTGCTCCAAAAACGGCTTTGCCAAAGTCTCATCCAGCGTAAACAGCTCCTGTATCGTCCAATCTTTCATTCAGCCTACCTCTCACCTGTTTATGAATAAGCAAACAGCCTGCGCCAAAATCCATACACGCTGCGCCCGGCCGTAACCGACATCTCCCTGGACGCCACCATCTTATCTGCCAGCGTCAAAAGCCATGCCTGACGGCCTCTGGGCAGGGAAGTGGACAGGGGGAACATATGGCTCGCGATCGCGGCGCACTGCTCCGGGCTTAAGTCAAAATAAATCTTGGCCCGCCTCGCGGCGATCCGCCCGTGCAGGAAGGCATGCATATGGGTCAGGCGCTTGAATCCCCGATAGCGGGAGACAAATTCCTTATACCAGCCGTCATGCCAGTCGTAGCCAAAAAAATCATGCAGGAGAGCAGCCCTGGTCAGGGAACGAAGCTCATCCTCCTTCAAACGCACGCCCTTGCCCAGCCGATAAGCTCTGCGGGCCGTGGCAAGAGAATGCTCATACACCGAATTATCCGGGCCATGATGCGAGAGGTCTTTCAGCTGCTGAAAAACCGGGTTGTCCAGGATATCCTGGATCATCGGAAAAAACTCCTCGTCCATGGGAATCACCTTCTTTCTAAAATCTATTGTATTCATTTTTCCGCCAGATTACAAGAGACAAAAAGAAAAGATTTTTTTAAATTTTCTTTCGGCAGGGGTCAGGCCTTCTTCTTTCCCTCTGCCTTCTGCCCGGCTGTTTTCCCGCCCTTCTCGTAGTAAGGGCGCACCCGGTCGAAAAGGGCGTAGAGCTGCCGCCCATTGTTCAGCCCCATCACCCCGGCCGTGCGGCGGCGGATGAAGCCGTCCAGCTTCACCATGTATTCCTCCTCGGTGATCTGCCCCTCGGCCACATAGGTCAGGCCCTTCTCCCAGCTGGCCGTCAGCTCCGGATTTAACAGCTGCCGGAGGGATTGGTCCACCGTATCATAGTAGAGTTCCCCCAGCAGGGTGGGCGTTATCACCTGGGTCTTTTTATTCAGCGCCAGATAGCGGTTGTTCACCAGCTTTTTCAGGATCTCCGCCCGCGTCGCACTGGTGCCGATCCCGCTGCCCTTAATCTGGGCGCGAAGTTCCTCGTCCTCAATCAGCTGGCCGGCATTTTCCATCGCCAGGATAATGGAGCCGGAGGTATAGCGCTTCGGCGGAGACGTCTCCCCTTCTTTTATCACAAAATCCCGGACCGGCAGCTTCATTCCTTTCTTCAGATGCACAATCCGGTCCAAAAGGGAGCTGTCCTGGGCCAGGGTCTCCTCCTGCTCCCCCTGCTGGTCTCCTCCCGCACTTTCTCCTCCGCTCTCTCCTCCTGGCCGTTCTCCTTTCTTTTGCCCTCCCGCCGGCTGGGTATTTCCCCCGCCCTTTGGCGCATAGGCCACCGCCAGATAGCCGGCGTCCTTCAATACCTTAAAGCGAGCGAAAAAAGATTCTCCGCGAATGCCGAACTGAAACGCATATTTCTGATAGACGGCCGGAGGGAAAAAGATGCTCAGGAAACGGCGCACAATCAGCTCATAGACCCCCAAAGCCCCGGCAGACAACCGCCCCATCTGTCCCGTCCCCTCGCCGGTCGGGATGATGGCATAGTGGTCGGTGATCGCCTTATCGTTGACATAACGGGTCTTCGCCAGGTTTTTATAACTCCCCTCCTGCAAAATCTGCTCCGCGAACGACCGGACCGCCTGAATCGAACGCAGCCCGGAAATGTTTTTCGTTATCTCCTTGGCCACCGCAGAAGAAAGGACGCGGGCGTCGGTACGGGGATAGGTCACCATCTTCTTTTCATAGAGCTCCTGGACTATTTTCAACGTCTCGTCCGGGCTCAGCTTGAAATAGCGGGAGCAATCATTCTGCAGCTCCGCCAGGTTATATAAAAGCGGGGGATTCTTCTTTTCCTGCCTGCGCTCCACATTCAGAATCTGCGCGGTAAGCGGCTCCTCCTCCCGCAGAAATGCGATCAGCTCCTCGGCCGTTCGCTTTTCCTTAAAGCCATTGTCCTTATACAGGCAGGGCTTTCCAAAATACCGGCTGCCCTCCACGGCCTTCCACTCCGCCTCCAGCGTATCCCCCCCGCTGTCCAGCACAGCCAGAACCCGGTAAAACGGAGTCTTCACAAAATCGCGGATTTCGCGCTCCCTGCGCACAACCATTCCCTGCACGCAGGTCATCACCCGCCCCACCGACAAAACCGTGCGGCTTTCCTTTAAATAGGAAGAAAGTACATTCCCATATTTCAGCGTCAGCAGGCGGGAAAAATTGATTCCCATCAGGTAATCTTCCTTGGCCCGCAGATAAGCCGAGGAGGCAAGATTATCATATTCCGACAGTTCCTTGGCCGTGCGGATTCCTTTCAGAATCTCTTCCTCCGTCTGCGAGTCGATCCAGACCCGGCGGCGCTTCTTGCCCTTCACCCCGGCCATCTGCTCTACCAGGCGATAGATGTATTCCCCCTCTCGTCCGGAGTCGGTACAGACATAAATCGTCTCCACATCCGGCCGGTTTAACAGGTCCTTGACAATATCGAACTGCTTTTTCGTGGAATCAATCACTTCATATTTAAAGGTCTTCGGGATAAAGGGCAGGGTGTCCAGGCTCCATCTTTTGAGCTGGGGATCGTAGGCCTCCGGATAACTCATCGTAATCAAGTGTCCCACGCACCAGGTCACAACGGCATCCGCCGATTCCAGATACCCGTCCCTGCGCGTCCCATTTATCTTCAGCGCCTTGGCAAACTCCATCGCCACGCTGGGCTTTTCCGCTATGTACAATGCCTTTCCCAAACAAGCGCCTCCTTTCCAGAAAATCCATCCATCGGATGCCGGACAGCCGGCGAGGATGAGCGGTAGTAGTAACAGTAACAGTAATAGTAATAGTAATAGTAACAGTAATAGTACTAATAAGTATATAGCAATAAAAGCAGGAATGAAAGAGAACCGATAGCCGAATAAAGAAATGCCTGTGGTCTGAACAATTTCTACCTGTAGCATTTTAGCATACTCCACCGGAATCAGCAACAACAAGATACGCCGCCCGCGCCATACCTGAGCCATAATGTGTATTCCTGGAGAGCAAATTTCGGCAGTATGTTTTCTTGTTTTTGCTAATTTTACTTTAAAATACTTCAAATTTTGTAAAAAAGTGCTTGCCAAACAGGATAAAGTATGCTATGATATCACTCGTTCGGGGCATTAGCGCAGTTGGGAGCGCGCCACACTGGCAGTGTGGAGGTCAGGGGTTCGAATCCCCTATGCTCCATTTTTTATTGCC